>JAXIPG010000247.1:0-6212 GCA_045403045.1 Terrimicrobiaceae bacterium | reverse complement strand
TCCTGCGGCAACAAGACAGCCAACGGCGCGCGCACCTGGCAGATCCTCGCATCGCTGGCTGCCACCTGCGCCCAGCGCGCCAAGTCCTTCATCGCTACCCTCGCCCGCGCCGCCCCACTCCAGGGGCGCTAAACAGATACTCCCTATAAGGGTGTGAGAAGAGAAGAACCCTCTCCAGCGCGACACGGATTGGAAACAGCTGCCCGATTGGCATACCCCCCAGAGCCCGGCTTGACATTCTGCGCCGCGTGAACTCTGCGCTGCCAGCGGTCTTAGTTCCTGCCGGGCCCCTGCACTGGAATGGGTTCACACTAGGAGAGCTCGGGACAAACCCGCGCGAGATTGCGGGCAAGCCCCTTCGGAAGTGAGATCTCCGCTGTCAAAAGCTGCCAAATTTGCGTGTTTCAGTGCCAAGCTGGTGCCAAGAAGTGCCAATTTAACCGGCCTTTTGGTGCGTCTCCGTGCGTGTCCTGGCACGAATGCGCATTTAACCAAATAGGGTTCGGAATTTGTATTTATAAGGGTTTGCGGCTTTTTACTCTGTAAAATCGTGAATGCTGGGGATAGGTTATCTGTTCATTGGAGATGAACAACCGAGAATTCGTCTCTGTTACATGATCCGATCGCGAAGTGGCAAATCCCCGAGGAAGCGGTTGAGGTTCTCCAAGAAATGACGAACCAGCGTTTCCGATTCGTTACGGTGACCTCCCGCAGTGTGTGGCGTGATGTAGCAATTCGGCGCCGTCCAGAGGGGATGGTCATCCGGCAATGGCTCCGGATCAGTCACATCGAGCCATGCGGCTCCGAGATGACCAGATCGCAATGACTCGAAGAGTGCCTGCTGATCAACGGTTGTGCCGCGGCCGATATTGTAAAAGATGGCGCCGGGCTTCATCCATCCCAGGCGTTCTGTGGAAATAAAATGAATGGAATCCGCATTGTCGGGCAAGATGCTTATCACATGGTCGGCAGTGGCAAATGCTTGCCGTAAATGCTCCGGGGTGACTATGGGAATTCGCTCGTCTCCCCTTGGCTTCCTGCGCATGGCGATGACCTCCATTTCGAACGGTGCCAGCAATTCCACCAGCCTCGCCGCAATAGCGCCGAAACCCAAAATGACAGCGCGCTGCTTCTGCAAGAGTGCGGAGCTCTCACGAAGTTGAATCCACTGCGGCGAGCCGCTTGCGCAGCGGATTTGAAGCCCTTGTGGCAGTCGCCGCGCCTGAGCCAGCATGAAGGCAAATACATGTTCAGCGCATGCCTCCGCATACACGGCCGAACTGTTGGTGACGAGGAGGCCCCGGGATTTCGCGAACGCTCGAAATTCCGGTGTATCATAGCGCGTATACCCCGCGCTCGTTAGATGAATCCAGCGAAGACGCTCCGATTTCAAGACACCGGCTACGTCCGGCTGGCCGAAGGCGATGTCCGCGGTTCCAAGCGCCGGGTCGGGCTCGGTGCGCACAAGAACGGATTCCGCAGTGCGCCCGGGGAAGACGAGCTCGTGCGGCGCTGTTCCTTCTTTAAGGATTTCCAAGGCGGAAGCGCTCAAGGGAGCATCGGAGAAGATTCGCAATTTTGGCGTCGTCATGGTCCCGGCGGTGTCGATAAGGGATTCCTCTTGGCGGGATTGGCGAGTCTATCCTTGATGACGGGATACAAGTCGTAGGTGGGATAGAACTCCGTGCGAAACGCTTTCCAAGCAGTCTTCTCCAACGCGACATTCACGTCGCGCAACTTCGACGCCGGAACTTCAAGGATGACGACTTGACCGATGCCCATCATGACATACCAGCTTACCACGGTGGTGCCTTCAGGCGGAAACGCTTTCCAAAACCCCTGCTCTTCCTGCAACTTTTGAATCTCCGCCAGTGTCATGCCCTGGTCGTGTTTAAGAAAAATCGTGAGCAGAATCGCGTCAGGCGCCTGCTTGTCGGAATTGGTCTGCGCGTAAAGAAGCGAGGGAACGATGAAAGCGAGGAGAAATAGTTTGTTCATAATCGGATGAGCGCCTTCTTTGGCGCTGCAGGAATATATCGAGAGAGTTGCGGTCGCGGAATGCATTCGATTGTGAGACGATGGAAAATTGTTACGGTTTTCCTCGTGAGAAATGAGGATCGCTTGGCGGCCCATTGTGAATCGGCTCCTGAGGTAGGATTCTGCATCGATGTCTCCGCTCAGGGAGGCGTCCGCCGTCTCCGCACGGCGTCCTACCGGGATGAAAAAGTCTAATCTGCTGCTGGCCGCCCTCGGGCTTGCGGTCTTCTTTTTCACAGCTTCGCAGCTCGGCTGGCAAAGCATCTGGGAGCAACTCCGGAGAATCGGTTGGGCGATTCTGCTGGTCGCCGCCATGCGGACTGGGAGCCAACTGCTCTTCACCCTCGCTTGGGCATGGACCATCCCGGCCTCCGCACGACGCGTTCCATTTTTCGACCTTTTCCGCATCCGGCTTGCCGGTGAGGCCATCAATTACCTTGTTCCGTCCGGCACATTT
This sequence comes from Terrimicrobiaceae bacterium, assembly GCA_045403045.1. Lineage (GTDB taxonomy): Bacteria > Verrucomicrobiota > Verrucomicrobiia > Chthoniobacterales > Terrimicrobiaceae > DASTFP01. The sequence goes on along the minus strand of JAXIPG010000247.1, from coordinate 3,718 downwards.
GGTGGCGAGCCGCTCAAGGCCAAGCTGCTGAGTCCATCCATCGGTCTCGCAAACGGCCTCGCCGGCGTTGCGGTGGGAAAGTTCTCCCAAATCCTGGCCCAGCTCGTTGTCATGGTGGCGGGAGGTCTGTTTGCGTCCTTCACGTTGAACGTTCCATCGGATGTGAAAGCCGCGATGTTTGCCGCCCTCACGGTGATCGGTGTGGGACTCGGCGCGATCTACGTCGGTCAACGTCGCGGGATGTTCGGGTGGCTCGCGCAACATTTTGTCCGCTTGCGCGTAGGCGGCCGCTTCATCGAACCGAGGATCGAAAAACTTCGAAAACTCGATCGCATCATCAGCGAGATCCACACCGGACAGCCTGGAAAGTTCGCGGCTTCGGTGACTTTCAATGCACTCGGCTGGCTCGGTGGCGCCGTCGAGGTGCTCGTCGTCCTCTGGCTGCTGGGCACGCCCCGGAGCGCCGGGACCGCCTTCGTGATCGAAACGATGTCGCTAATAATCTCCGCCGCTCTATTCCTCGTCCCGTGGCAGGCCGGGACGCAGGAAGCCGGCAAGGCGCTCATCTTCGGCCTTTGCGGGCTTTCGCCCGCCAGCGGATTCGCTGTCGGTCTCATCCAGCGTCTGCGCGATATGATCTGGGCAGGCATCGGCCTGCTCTGCCTCGCGACCTTCCGCGACGACGATTTCCGACCGGGCGTTCCATCAAAATCACGACTTCGTTTTCTTTGATTTCGAACGGCGTATCGCCTTCGAGTGAAGGACGGGGTCTTGATTCGCGCTCGACTCATAGTAGTCCAACCCTGAATGATCCAGCACCCCTTCGCCCATGAGAATGCGAAGCGTATTTTGCAATTTGAGGTGCTGAATGAACAGATCGTGTTCGGGCTTCAAATCCGGCCGGGACATCGGCGATTTGAAATAAAACGACAGCCATTCTTGAATGCCACCCATGCCCGCGCGTTGCGCCAAATCCAGAAAGAGCACCAGATCCAACACGATCGGCGCCGCAAGAATCGAATCGCGACAAAGAAAATTGATCTTGATTTGCATGGGCATGCCACACCAACCAAAGATGTCGATGTTGTCCCATCCTTCCTTTTCATCGCCTCGCGGCGGATAATATTCGATTCGGATCTTATGGAAGATTCGGCTATAAAGGTCCGGGTAAAGTGAAGGCTGCAAAACGGAATCCAGCACGCTGGCCTTGCTCACTTCCTTGGTTCGAAACGAGTCCGGATCGTCCAAGACCTCGCCGTCCCGGTTGCCCAAGATATTGGTCGAAAACCAACCGCTGACGCCCAGCATTCGCGCCTTTAACCCCGGCGCCACTATAGTCTTCATGAAGGTCTGACCGGTCTTGAAATCCTTCCCCGTGACCGGGACCTTATTTTTTTGCGCCAACTCCGTAAGCGCCGGAATGTCAACCGACAGGTTCGGCGCTCCGTTGGCATACGGCGTGCCGGTCTGAAGTGCCGCGTAGGCGTAAATCATCGACGAGGAAATTTGCGGCGAATTGGCTTTCAGCCCCTTCTCAAATGCTTCGATGGACTCGTGAACCTTTTTAGGCTCCATGTACACCTCGGTGGAGCCGCACCAGACCATGACCGCGCGCTTTAATCCATTCTTTATCCTAAAATTTTCGATATCTTGAATGACGGCTTCCGCCAGTTCCATCTTGTTGCCGGCCTGCTTCACATTCTCGCCGTCAAGCTTGCGAACATATCGGCGATCGAATACCGCGGGGAACGGGCCGATTCCTTCCAATTCCTTTTTCACCGGCTCAAGAACGTTCGACGGCAGGACGCCGGACCTGATCGCCGTTTGATAACAGCTCTCACGAGAAATATCCCACCCGCCAAATACCAACTGTTCCAAGTCCGCCAAGGGAACGAACTCTTTGATCAGGGGAAAGCGCGCATTCGTTCGCTTTCCCAAACGGATCCTTTGCATCTGCGTAATGGAACCAATGGGCCGCGCGAGGCCTTTGCATGCCAGAAAAGTGCCAGCAATAAAAGTCGTGGCGACCGCGCCCAGCCCCGGTAGCAAGACGCCTAAATTCCCTTCGGCAGGTTGGATTTCCTTGGCCAGCTCTGGATAGTAAGAAGTTTGTTCACTCATTTTGAAATCTCTGGGGACACGTTTTGTTGCCGCGCCGCCGGAGAATTCTTCAGGCTGAAAGCGGCCAACGCGAGAAAATAGAGAGGAACTCCGACGAGCCCTCCGCACCCCGGGAGCGCGAGCCTCCCGGCGAGCCGTCGAATTGCTCCCGTTTCCACTCCCCGCTCATCAAACCGGACGTGCGGATTTCCCGCATCCGGCTTCCGGACCAAGGTGATTTCATGCTTTCGCCCACTATTGTTTTTGAAGCAGAACGACGCGGTTTGTGTTTGTTCCCTTGCTCATGTTGCTTACACCCCAGCAATTGGAAGTTTTGGTGAACTCCTGCTGGTTCACAAGGACCAGAACGGGTTTCAGACCCGCCTGTTCGGCTGCCGGAATAACGAAATCCTCGAGTCTCAACTTCCCGTTGCGGACCTCCCCGACTTCGAAGGCCACGAATCCATCGCGCTTCAAGACGCGGTTCAACTCACGGAAAACTATCGTCATGCGCTGGGACCACTCCTCAACGCGTTTGAACATCCATAGTTTGATCGATTTTGGATCGACATGATTAAACCAACAACGGAGCCAGTTGTCGGTCTCGTAGTCCACCACATCAAGGAACGGCGGTGAGGTCACCACCAGAGTGACGCTCTCGTCAGGGATCGCCGGCGTTTCATCGCATGAACCGGTCATCAAAATGGATTTTGGTCCCCAGGAGGACAACATATTCCGATCGCCTGCAGAGACCTTCGACAAAAGCGATCTGCTCTTACGGCGGATAAGGGCGGCCACGTCGCGCGCGTCCGGCGCTTGCTTCCGCTGTTCATTGATCCGACGCTGGCTTTGGATGGAAACCGCCTGGTTGGGTGGGAGCGTGTAAACGGAGAAAAACCCCTTCGAATGTCCAGTAAGGCGGTTCGTCGCCACCATGAGAATCCATCGGTCGACAGAAGACCGGCTGTGGCGCAACGCCTCGCGAAGAGCGCAAATCTGCCGCAGGGTCTTCGGATGGTAGAACACCAGAAAGTCCTCGGGGAGCGGCCCGTCGTAATCCGATTTGATTTCATCCAATCGTCGCTGAACCTGCTCGATACTGGGAGCCTCCAGGCGCGGCCTGAGAAGGACGGCGCTCAGTGGGTTGACATCACAGCCGGCAGCCTGCCTGCCGAGAAGGACTGCTTCGAGCAGCGTGGTCCCCCGTCCCATGAAAGGATCGTAGACAAGATCTCCCGGCTGAGTGAGCCTCTCGATGAAGAAGCGCGGCAACTGAGGCTTGAAGCAGGCGCGGTAAGATACCTCGTGCAGAGAGCTCGCGGCTCTTTGTTTGGACGTCCAAAACTCGTTCGTGAAAACCGAGGTCGTTTTCCCAGAACCGATAGTCAGGTCGCCCACCGACGTTGAAGTACCGAAGGCGTGAAAACGCTCCAATTCACAACGGAAAAGTTCAGCTGAAGCGTGATAGAGCGAGCGAGGGGCAGCAGTGAGTCCCTTCAATTCCAGTTGCATGACATTTTTAGATTGTGAGCGAGGGATGTTGCGCAGGGGAAGCAGCCGATGCCCCACGAGGGTAACACACCGCTCTCGCCAGCCAACGCTGATTTCTCCGCAACCA
>JAXIPG010000093.1:0-28336 GCA_045403045.1 Terrimicrobiaceae bacterium | reverse complement strand
CGTCTGCGGGGCTTTCAAAAGCAATGTGACATTGGCCCCCCCAACACCATGCGCGTTGAGCAAGGCAGTCTCCGGGAAGCTGCGCCGAGCCTCTCCTCGCACAAAATCGAGCGAGGCTTCGGGGATGGGCACCTCCAGGTTGGCCGTCGGAGGCACCACCCCGTCGCGGAAGGAAAAGATGGCGGCGGCCACCTGCAAAGGTCCTGCGGCGGCCAAGGGATTGCCAATGTTTCCCTTGATTGAATAGACCGGGATATGGGGCGACTGGCATCCGAGAACCTCCGCCAAAGCTTCCGCCTCAATGCGATCGAGCAGCGGATGCCCGGGCCCCCAAGCTGAGACGGAATCGACCATCGCCGGCGCCCAGCCGGCATCATCCAGTGCCTTCCGAATGCAGGCGGGCCAGCCGCTCCCTGGAACGCTTCTATTATGATCGAGGCACGAACCGTAGCCAGCGATTTCCGCCAGGATGGTCGCACCCCGAGCTTGAGCGGTCGATTTTTCCTCAATCAAGAACAAACCTGCTCCTTCGGCGCATACGCCGCTATCGGCGAAGACATCAAAGGGACGGCTTGCCTTCTCCGGGCAGGAATTCCTCACCGAGCACATACCGCTGCTGACAAGCTCGCTCAATGGAGAAAGCCCAATCGCGCAGTCAGCTCCTCCGGCGACGACACCATCGGTCATGCCTGAAATAACATCTCGAGCCGCAAGCCCGATGGCGTCCATCCCGGCGGCGCAGCCAGTAGAGACCGTCAAAACGCTGGACGAAGTATTAAGATATTGAGCGATCGCGCCCGAAGCCGCATGAGGCGGGCACTGTGAAACCATGTGGCGCGAAGCGGCAGAAGCGCCTTTTTGGCTCCGATTGACACCCGATTCGCTGATCATCGAGGTGCAACTCGTCGAAAGGCCAAGCCGGATGAAAGGGCTCTTGGGCAGTCGTTGGACGTCAGTCTTGATCTGACGCGCCGCCCACAGCACGAGTTGGGTGTGCCGCGCCGACCTCTTTGCTTTGAGTTCGGGCGGGAGAAGGCTAAGATCAAAAGACGGAACCTCCCCCCCGAAGCAACAGCCTGATTCCGACGTATCCAAGCGCTTGATACGACTGATGGCCGTTTTGCCGGCGCGAACCATTCTCCAAAACGACTCTGGATCAAGAGCGCCTGGCGCCGCGACTCCCATCGCGGTAATGACAGCGACACGTTTTCTACCTAATGAATACATAGCTCTGTCTCCTCGGGGGTGTTTTCGGGGTCAATGCTTGAATCCTTTCTCCAGAGCGGCTCATAACGGGAAGGCGCCATGCACCCGCTTGGATCAAGAATGCGTTGCATCGCACAGAAAATTTCCGGCCATGGTCCATTCATCTGCGGCAACTGATTCCCCTGCTCGAGTCCAAGCCGATAAGGCACAAGACCGGCATGAAGATACGTTTCTAGAAGATCGTCCGCAGCACGATGGGCCGCCTTTGTTTTCTGAGAAGACCGCCGATCGAATCCAATCGAAACAATGAGCGCCGCCGTCCGCGCACTGAGAGCGTTGAGGGAAAGTGGAATGGCTTTGTAGCCATGCCAGCGAAGTGTTTGGAGTGTCAGTCTCTCCACTTCCGTGATCGTCTGCGCACAGAGCCCCACGATTGGCGTAACGTGAATGAGACCCGCGCCACTTGCTTCCACCGGTGCGTTGATGGCCGAAGAATTACCGAACACGCTGTATGCGACGCTGGCAAGGGCAAGATCGGACGGCCGTCCTTGAACCAAGTTACTCAACTTGACATCAGCATCCTGAACGTCACCAAGGACTTGTATTTGCCCAAGCGGCTTCAAGAGGGTTTCCAGATGCTGCGCATGTGCGGCAAAGACTCCCTTCGAACCCCGGATCGGAATCAGTGCCGTCCACGGTGCGGCGCTCGACCGCAGCTCAGCGGCCTGGACCTCATCGAGATGAGGAGAAAGTGTGGTCACAATTCGCTCGCGGTTGAAGATATGAGGCACTCCATAGCACGCCCCTTCGGCGATCAGATCGGAGATCGCAGAGATCAAATCAGGGAAGCAATCTGCGTCAGCTATGCGGCACATGACGGCTCCCATAACTTCGGGACGGCGGTGAAGGGCAATCGTTGCTGAGGTGATAACGCCGAAGTTGCTTTGGCAAAAAAGCCCCGTGGGATCGGGACCCAATCCACCAAGATAGGCGCCATTCAGAGAGAGCGCCTGAAATCGCGAGGTTCGCGCAATTTTTCCAGTAGGCAAAACCACCTCGAGATCCAGCAAATCAAGATGCCGTTGCCCTGAATAGCCGATGCCTCGCTCTAAGGCGTTGCCAATAATGCTCGCTCCAAGACCCGCTCCGGTGACGTTGAAATAGTGGGTGCTCCCTTGGCGCCTCAGCGCGTCGTCGAGTTGCCCTTGCGTGACTCCCGGCTCCAATTCCGCGCAATGACTTCTCAAATCCAGGGACCGGATGCTCTTCAGCGCGGACAAGTCTAATGTGTAGGCTCCGTTTCGGGTCGGGAGACCGGACCCAAAGCCCCAATTTCTCCCGCAGGAAATAGCCTGCAGCTTTACCGCCCCTGCCGCCTTGGAAGCCGCATAAAGGATGCACTGCACATCGGCCACACTTTGCGGACGTATTACGCCCGACCGAACCCGATGATTTCCGCACAAGGACTCAACTGTGCCGCCAGGACTGAGCCAGCGTGAAACTTCACTCTCAAAAATCGTGCTTGGGCCATGCATAAATCTAAATGCGAACATTAAAGTCACCTTTGATACCACTCTGGGGATCAAAAAGAGCCAGTCATACTGATCTTCAGTTGTTACAAGACATGTTTGGAAACAGGGGTTAGGGTGAACCAGTCTGATTGGGATTTCGTCCTAATAAGGGCCGCTTTGCAGTTGCGTCATCCTCAATATTTTGTAGCCCAATGTGTCCTTTTAAACCCTTTGATGTACAAATATAACTCGTTTGTATCACAAATATATTATATGCAATACAGTTATGACAAATGAGTTACACGCCGAAAGCCTGGGCCGGTGGGCGAGGCGCTGCGGGGTCTCATATCGTACGGCCTGGCGTTGGTTTCGTGACCATAAATTGCCCGAAGACGTCGTTGGCGAACAAATGCCCACGGGAACCATCCTCATACGGGACGGGCGACTCCCCAGAACTCCTGAAGAAGAAAAGCAAGCAGTGATCTATGCCAGGACCAATCCCCGCGAAGACCAATCCGCGATGCGCGAGCAAATTGAATCGTGCCGATCCTTTTGCGTGGCGCGAGGATGGATAGTCACCAAGATCGTACGGGAAGTCGCCCCGGGAGTCGGACCTCAACGGATAAAACTGGCTCGATTGATCCAGCAAGGGACGCCGCGCTTGGTCATTGCAACGCCGAGCGTCCTGAGCCGCTTCGACTTTCGATTTTATGAGGCTCTATGGCAAAGAATGGAGTCCGAATTGATCGTTGTTGACCGCTCGGATGAAATCGCTGGCGAAGGAGGAGCACTCGAAGACTTAACCGACGCCATCAATATCACCTGCCATCGCCATTACGGTCCCAAACGCGGAAACGCGCTTGTCCAGATTCTCAACCGCGTGATTCGTGGCACGATATCGGTCTAAAACACGGCTCTTTCGGCGGCTAGGCAACAAGCCGGGCAAAAGCCGCAATGAGTTTGTGACGGGTATCGATCCCCAGCTTTCTATAAATGGAGCTCAACTGGTTTCGTACAGTAATCTCGCTTTTGCCCAGCTTACTGGCGATATCTCGATTGTGCAATCCCTGTGCTGCCAGGAGCGCACATTCGCGCTCTCGTCTCGTCAGCTGGCTGAGCTTGTCGGACAAAAGTCCGTCCCGATTCGAGGAATGCTCTTCCTTGAGTGTAACCAGAAACGTTCCTTTGGACAGAGAGAGCGAACGGGACGGCAGGAATTCAATAGAAGCACTCAGCCAATGCGTAGACGGATGGTGATAGTCGAAATGCATCGATCTTCGGCCACCAGGACCTTGCCCCCACTTCTGCGCCATAATGCTCGGGCGCATGTGCTCGAGCTCAGCCAGGATGTCGCCCGGAACCTGAATTCGCCGAGGGGCCTTGAAGAACGAGGTATGGGCGTCGTTCTTCCACTGTGAACATAAATGACTGGCGGTAGAGTTGTAGTGCATGACCTTGAGATTCCAGTCCAGTATGAGAGTCGCAGTGGGCTGCGAAGACATGAAGTGACGCAAAGAAGAGTCAATGAGGCGGGTCTCCTGGTGTTTGGCCATCCGGCGAATGACACAAGCGAAGTGAGGCTGCAAGGCCTGCAACTCCTGCATCTGCTCATCGCTGAAGTCTCCCTGCTGTTTATTACGCATCACCGTTAGCGTGGCTAGCCAGGTAGTATCTCGCCAAGCCACGACCGAGGCGCCGTACTCGGCTTCGCAGCGGCGCAAGAGCTTTTTGTAAAAGACAGAACGGTGCAGTATGCTCGTAGGCGTGTAATCCGAATGGCGCACAACCGTTACATGCGGATTCACGGGACTGCGCTTAAGCCAAATGTCCTCGTTGTGAGCATCAGCCATGTATTCGTCGACCAGCGGCTTGTACTTCAGCGGATGAAGACGGCAGGGAAGTTCAAACTCCAATGGGCGAAAGAGGAGCAGGAGGAACTGATAGGAAATGCACGTCCCGATGAGCTCAAAAATCGCCTTCGCCAGCTTGCCGGCGTCGTCCACTTCATGAAGCCGTACCAAAAGTGCCTCGGAATCCCGATTCCTGTGCAGCGGCAGAAATGACACGTTTTGGTTCATGTGTACTATAGTCAATTCATCTCTTTATCCCATATTGCAACTCGAAAGCTAGAACCATGACGCCCCCGACGAACAAAACATTCAACTGGGAATCATCGCTCTCATCTCGAATGGTGAAGGCTCTTTTGCTCTTCGTGGAGTCTCTGGCCAAACTGAATCGAGCGGGTGCGATCTCCTTGCGGGAAATCCCGCTCGAAATGTAACTGACACGCAAAGGACCAAACGAATGTGGAAAGTAGTAATTACCGAGATTCAGGACGCCAGCACGCTTGACCCAGTAAATGCACCCCCTGGCGCATTCTTCGTGAGCACGGAGCGATTCGCTCGGACGGTCGACTACCTCGATCTGCCAAACATCATTAGCGTTATCAATCGTATGCAATCCTCGTCGCGCGAAGACACGCGAAGGAAAAGGCAAGTACTGAGTGAAAAGATCCCGCATCTGGATACGAACCCGCTAGTCGGACACCTTGCCTAAAGCGCGTGCCGCCCATTAAGGGCCTCCGGGATCAATAAACTTTCGAGCAAGTTGGTTAGCCACAACACAATAGATTATGATCTTCAACAATCTCCACAAACGCTCGCTCAGCCAGCGAAGCACTGGCCATCTTCAAGGACTTTCGACCACAAGTCATCGTCAAGCATCGCCACACCTGAGCGAACATACGCACACCGAGGAACTAGAGGACGATATCTCGCAGGATGAGAGTAAAGTATTCGGCAGCGACGACTTCATCTTTTTGAGCGACAACGTGAAGTGCTGGGTGGTCCGCGCTTCGGACATCTCGACTCTCGAGGCCTGTGGAAATTACACGCGCGTGAACTTGAGCGATGCCACCGCCTTGATCAGACGTCCGCTTAGAGAATGTGAGTGCAGGCTGGATCCTTCCACCTTCTTTCGCACCAGACGGGACTGCATAGTCAATCTCAGCCGCGTGAAGCAAATGCGCATGCTCGATGCAAAGCGATTTCTATTTGTCCTGCTGGATGGCAAGGAAGTTGCAATGTCTCGCAAGCAAAGCCTTCTTTTTAGAAAACAAAAAGCGCTTTAGGAACGGAAACCGCGGCATTTGCTCTAAGAGTCGGGGCCACTGAGGAGCGGCGTTCAACATTCTCTTAGCTCACCCCCCCCATCCGCCCCAGTCACGAAGCCTTTCGAGCGCCAAGGCCCGGTGGCTCAGGCGATTCTTTGTCGCCGCAGGAAGCTGGCCGAACGTTTCACAAAAGCCCTGCGGAACGAACAGAGGATCGTAGCCGAAGCCTCCGGCACCCTTCGGTTGATTGACAATGATTCCCTCGACGGCGCCACTGAACACTGCGACTTTGCGGCCGGCACGCGCCAGGACAATCACGCACCGAAATCGCGCCTTACGGTCCTTTCCGCGGATGCTTTCAAGATTCTTCAAGAGCAACGCGTTGTTCCCCGCATTTGTGGCCTCTTTGCCTGAATAGCGTGCTGAATACACGCCCGGAGCGCCGCCAAGCGCATCGACCTCCAGGCCGGAATCATCGGCGATGACCCATCCATCGCAAATCTGCGAAACAGCGACAGCCTTGAGAGTGGCATTGTCTTCGAAGGTTTCCCCCGTCTCCTCGATTTCCGGCATTGTGGCTAGCGCGGAAAGATCTGACAGCCGAAACAAAGGACCGAGAATCGCCCTGATCTCGCGCATCTTGTGCATGTTTTTTGTGGACACCAGTAAGGAAATAGGCGAACCGGACATCCCTTCTGTGTTGCCTCGGAACGTATGGAGGGCAAGAATTTGATTTTCTTGTGCGGCCAGTCATTTGTTTGAGATAGATAACAAATGCATCTGTTGGTTCAACGCGGAGCCCGCTTGGTGAATCGGGGCGTTGGCTGGCTGCGGGCTTGGCCGTGGTTTGTGGCGAGCGTCGTGTTCGGACTTCTGATCCGAGAGAATTTCCCGTTTTCTCATTGGCCGATGTACTCAAATTTCGCGCGGGAATCGGGCTACGTCTATCTCGTAAACAGCAACGGCGAACCTCTTGCCATCGCCACGTTCTTCGAGACCGCGCCACGCCTTCGACGGCAGTTCGAGCGAGAATGGAAAGCCGAATTGAAACGCAAGAGCCAGAGTCAGGAGAGCAGGAGCCGCTCCGAGATCGAGCAGGACGCAGCCACCCATTTGCTCAAGCGGCTGGCGCGCCGATTGTCTCCCGAGGAGCGCGCTGCCGTGGGCGGCCTTGGGCTCGTCAGTGCGCGTTTGAAAATGGATGAAAACCGCGACATCACCGTTTCTGAGCGCACCGTTGCAATGATCGGATTCGAAGGAATACCGTTTACGCCGCCTCCGCGAGACAGCGCCGAGCCAAAGGAACCTCTTTAGTCGCTAGCCAACCTCCCCTGGTGAACCCGCGAACTTTGACAGACATCGTCCCACGCGTCGACTTCGCATGGTGGGAAACCGCTCTGATGCGAACGGGGTTCGCCATCCTGCTGTTTGCACGCTTCCCAGAGCTTGCCTCACTCCCCTCTCCCGGCGCCGAATTGCGCTTCCCGAACGGACTCGCCAAATGGATCGACATGAGCTGGGCGCTTGATCCGCTCGGCTATTCGATTATCAACGTGCTCCTCAGCGCGGCCGCCGCGCTTTACATCACGGGTTTCGCTTTCCCGGTGTCCGCGACCGTGCTCTTTTTTTGCTACTTGGTCGCCGGCACCTTGCAAAACTCCCTGGGCTCCATCAGCCACTATTACCAGGTGATGACGCTGATGCTGCTCGGACAGTCGATGGCGGCTTGGCTGTGGGCCGCTTCGGGGCAAAATCGTCTGGATTCATGGACGCGTTCTCCGGCTGCCTTGCATTCCTTCACCACACGCGTGACCTTGCAGGTTCTTGCCGGAAATTACGTTCTGTGCGCACTGACCAAGCTCATCGCCAGCAAAGGAGCCTGGATATGGAACAGCCAGTATATGCCCGTGCAGTATGCGAAAATTCAAGCCCAGCAGTTTTACACGACCCTCGAACCCTTGGATATGGGACTTGGGGGCGCTCTGAACGAGCTCTGCACCCAGCACCCATGGCTGTGCATGTTGGTTTACGCGCCGGGATTGATTGTGGAGCTGCTCACCTTTCTCATGCTGCTGAGCCGGACGTGGTTGCTCGTCATTGGATTGGCAGTCATCGCGATGCACATGCTCGTTGATATCACAATGGGCCTCAGCTTTCCCCAACACCAGTGGATCTTCTTTCTTTACGCCGTCAATCTTCCTTTCTGGATTGTGGAAGGAATCCGATACTTGCAGCTCGGCCTGCGTCGATCTCCAGCCTGAGAATCGCCCGCCGGAAAAACGGAGATCTTGATTTTGCGGCAAAGCCGTCATGTCCTGTTACGGCTCGCTATGGCACCCCAACGCAAGCAATTCCCCTTCTCCGGTTTCGAAGCCAAGTGGCAATCCCGATGGCTGGCCGATGGAGCGTTTCGGGCGCCGAACCCAGGAGACGCCGATTTCGATTCCGCGAAGCCGAAGTTTTACGTGCTCGACATGTTCCCCTATCCGAGTGGCGAGGGCCTGCATGTAGGCCATGTTGAAGGATATACGGCGACCGATATCATCGCCCGTTTCAAACGGATGCGCGGCTGCAACGTCCTGCACCCCATGGGATGGGATGCCTTCGGGCTGCCCGCAGAACAATTTGCCATCAAAACCGGCCAGCACCCGCGAGTTACGACGGAGCGCAATATTGTCCGCTTCAGAGAACAGCTTCAATCCATGGGCTTTAGCTACGACTGGGCACGCGAGTTTAGCACCACCGATCCGGACTACTTTCGTTGGACGCAGTGGATTTTTCTCAAGCTTTACAATTCGTGGTTCGACCCCACGACCCGCAAGGCCGAACCCATCGAGACCTATACGGGCGAAGACGCCGACAATGTCCGGCTCGCGTATGTTGCCGAAATGCCGGTCAATTGGTGCCCCGCCTTGGGCACTGTGCTGGCCAACGAGGAAGTCGTTGAAGGCAAAAGTGAAGTCGGCGGACATCCGGTCGAGCGGCGCCCGATGCGGCAATGGATGCTTCGGATTACCGCCTACGCGGAGCGTCTCATGGATGAACTCGATGGACTGGATTGGCCGGAAGGAATTAAATTGCTGCAACGCAATTGGATCGGCCGTAGCGAAGGCGCGTTGGTGAAATTTGAAATATCAGATTTCAAATTTGAAGTTGAAGTGTTCACGACGCGGCCCGACACGCTCTTTGGCGCAACGTACATGGTGCTCTCGCCCGAACATCCATTGGTCGGGGAAATCACCACGCCCGACCAGCGCGCCGGTGTGGAAGCCTACCAGCGGGAAGTCGGTTCGAAGTCGGATTTGGAACGCACGGAACTGACCAAAGAAAAGACGGGCATCTTTACAGGCGCGTTTGCCATAAACCCGGTCAATGGCGAGAAGATCCCCATCTGGATCGCGGACTATGTGCTGATGGGCTATGGGACGGGGGCGATCATGGCTGTACCGGCTCATGACGAGAGGGACTTCGAATTCGCGGAGAAGTTCGGCCTGGAAATCCGGCAGGTTGTTCGGGAGGCCGGCAAGAAAGGGGGCGCGGCGGCGGCGGCTCCACCTGAGCCGTCGCGGAATGCCGCCTTCGCTGATGACGGCATCGCAATCAACTCGGGCCTGCTCGATAGCCTCCCAACCGCGGAAGCAAAGATCAAGATGGTCGCCTGGCTTGAGCAGAACGGCCTTGGGCGAGGAACAATCAATTACAAATTGCGGGACTGGCTTTTCTCACGTCAACGCTACTGGGGCGAACCCTTCCCCATCGTTTGGACTGAGGGAAGGCATCGCGCGGTGGACGAGACCGAATTGCCGATTGCCCAGCCGGAAATGGAGGACTTCAAACCCACCGGCACGCCGGAGCCGCCACTAAGCAAGGCCACTGAGTGGTTGAATTATTCCGAACAAGCGCGGCGTGAAACCAACACCATGCCCCAATGGGCTGGCTCGTGCTGGTACTATCTCCGGTTCTGCGACCCCAAAAACTACGCGCGCTTCGTAGGTGCGGACGCCGAGTCCTACTGGATGACCGGCCATCCAAAATCTCGCGCCCGCGTTCAAGAATCCCCCGGCGGCGTGGACCTCTACGTCGGCGGCACCGAACACGCCGTGCTTCACCTTCTCTACGCGCGCTTTTGGCACAAGGTGCTCTACGATCTCGGATATCTCTCGACGCCCGAACCCTTCCAACGCCTTGTCAACCAAGGGATCATTCTCGGCCCGGATAACCAGAAGATGTCAAAGAGCCGCGGCAATGTGGTCAATCCGGAAAATGTGATTGCTGAATACGGCGCAGACTCCCTGCGGCTTTATGAAATGTTCATGGGTCCGCTCGAACAAATGAAACCATGGAGCATGAAGGGCGTCGAGGGCGTTTATCGTTTTCTCGGACGCGTCTGGCGTCTCGTCATGGAAGAGACTCAGGAGGGCGGCTGGGCGCTTTCTTCCGACCTTGCCGAAATCGAACTCAGCAACAAGCAATTGCGGGTCGCTCACGCGACGATCAAGAAAGTAACCGAAGATATCGAGACATTCGCCCTCAATACGGCCATTTCACAGATGATGATCTTCACCAACGAGTTCGTCAATTCGAGGCCCCGCCCCGTCACCGGTTTGCGCATCCTGCTTCCTCTGCTTTCACCGTTTGCTCCGCATCTCGCCGAGGAACTTTGGGAACGGCTTGGACAAAAGTTCCCCAGATTTGAAGGTCAGGCTTCATCACAGCGCTGGCCTGTCTACGAAGAGAAATTCCTTGTGGTGGATGAGGTGGAATATGGTGTGCAAGTCAATGGCAAGGTACGCGACCGCATACTTGTAAGGAAGGACGCCTCAGATGCGGAATTGGAAGAGTCCGCCCTCGCGGCGCCCAAAGTACGTGAAGCGATCACTGGAAAGCCGGTATCCAAGGTCATCATCGTGCGTGGAAAGCTGGTCAACATCGTGCTGGCCAAATAGGAACGCTTCCACCCCGTCGAGGTCCCATACGGCCCCTATTCCCGCCTTCCTCGCATGACTGCGCGCGTGTAGGTTCGATACCATGGAAGTTTTGTTGGAACACGATTGGCACGAGCGTCGGGAAAGGCATCAGACAAGGGTGCGCCGATGGATTGAGCCGCGGCTTGCGCGCGCGTCAAGGAACGAGCGGCATCCTGTAGAAGACTTTTTGTTCGAGTACTATGCGTATCGTCCCGCCAAGCTTCTCTGGTGGCATCCGGGCATCGGCATCGCCCTGCAGGGAGAGACCGCACGCCAGTATCTTTCCCATAAAGACTATGGTGAAACCCCGGAGGGAATAACTGCTGATGTTCTCAAGCTGCTGCCGCAAAGGATCGCGTCCATCCGCTGGCTTCGCGAAATGCTCCGCCGCACAACCGGGCGGCCCGGCGCTTTTGCCTGCTTTGGACTCCATGAATGGGCGATGGTTTACGGCGCCGATGCCATCCGTCACGCGGAATGGCCGCTCCGCGTGACCCCTGGAGAGATCGCCGATCTCGTTGAATCACTCGGTCCTCGCTGCACTCACTATGATGCCTTCCGTTTCTTTACGCCGGCCGCGCGTCCTCTGAACAAATTCCAACCCACACGTGCAACAACCGCCGCACTCGAGCAGCCAGGCTGCCTGCATGCAAACATGGATCTTTACAAGTGGGCTTTCAAACTCGCGCCCTTCACCGCCTCCGAACTGGTCGCGGATTGCTTTGAACTCGCGCACAATGTCCGGGCGCTCGACATGCGCGCGAGCCCCTATGATTTCACGGCGCTGGGTTATCTGCCCATCCGGATCGAAAGGCCGGAAGGACGCGCCGAATATGATGCCTTGCAACGCGAGTTCGCAATTTGCGCGGCACCGCTCCGCGAACGTCTCATCGAGGTATGCGAACAGATCATCGAAAAGGCGTCCGTTTCTGGCAGCCGTTGCGATGAGAGCGCTTCCGCAACCTTTGCCGCACGATGATCATCCCGGCCGATGTCCGTACTTGGGCGGAAATCGATTTGTCTGCCATTCGACACAACTTGAGCGTTGTCCGGGAGAAGATCGGTGTGAGGCCAGGAATCGTCGCGGTGGTAAAGGCCAACGCCTACGGCCACGGATCAGTCAAGGTCGCGGAAGCCATCGCCGGCATGGTTGAGCTTTTCGGCGTGGCGAACGTGGAGGAGGCACACGAGTTGACCGGCCTGAACCGCGACATTCTTCTTCTGAGTCCCTCAGCGCCCGGTGAGCGGCGCGAAGTCGTCGCACGGCGCTGTATAGCGACAGTTTCCAGTGCGGCGGAGGCGGCGGATTTTGCGGGAGGCCGGGTCAACTTCAAGGTGGACACCGGTATGGGCCGTATCGGCTGCTGGAAGGAAAACGCGTTGGAGGAATTGGGCGCTATGCTGCAGATGAGAGATATCGAAGTGCATAGCATCTCCACCCACCTCCCAGTCCCGGATGAGGATGCCTCCTATACATTCGCCCAGCTTAACCGGTTCGCGGAACTGGCCAGGAAATTCCGGGCGCTCGCCCCTGCAGCGAAGATTCATGCCCTCAACAGCGCGGGCATTCTCGGGTTTCCCAGCCACGCGCAAGACTTGGTTCGCCCGGGCCTCATGCTTTACGGCAGCGCGTATCCCGCGAAATTCCAGCATCTGCTGCGCCCCGCGCTGACGTGGAAGGCCCGCGTATTGCTCGTTCGCGACGTCGGACCGAACCGCGGCGTGAGCTATGGCAGAACATTCGTCACAGCTCATCCGATGCGCATTGCGTCACTGGCTGTCGGTTACGCCGACGGCTTCCCCCGGCAAGTGTCCGGGCGGGACGCTCACGTGTTGATCGGCGGAATACGCTGTCCGGTGCTCGGACGAGTGACGATGGACCAGATTCTCGTGGAGGTAACACGGGTGCCCGAGGTCGCGGCCGGAGACGAAGCCGTTCTGATCGGGCAGCAGGGAGGCGAGGAGATTCTGGCGCGGGAATTGGCCGAAAAGGCCGGAACAATCTCCTGGGACGTCTTCACGGGAATCGGCTCGCGGGTGCGAAAGCTTCATTTTTGACCGATGAATCGATACGAGGTACGGATTCATAAAATTGCAAAGATAATGGACCTCCCGTGCGCATGCGAAGATTTGACGACCGAAAACTCGACAACGCGGGAGTTTTCTCTAGTGTCCCGCTCCATGTCGTACCCGAAAGCTTCCGACCTCACGCCCGATTCCGCAGCGCCAACGGATATTGCTCCGCTGGCGCGCACCAGCGTCAAACCTTCTCACGAATTGACGGCTGCGGAAGAGATGAATGCAACGGATTGGGATGCCATCGCAGCCGACGCGGATTTCAAACATCTCCTCGTCTCAAAGGCGCGATTCATCGTTCCCGCCACGCTCTTCTTCATTGTTTACTACTTCACTCTCCCTGTTTTGGTGGGCTGGTTTCCCAAGTTCACGGAGCAGAAGGTCTTTGGCGAAGTGAACTTGGCATATCTCTTCGCGCTCTCGCAATTTTTCATGGCGTGGATTCTCGCCTTCCTTTACACACACCAACGTTATTCACCATGGCAGGGAACGAGCGCCAGGTGAGGAAGTCCGCGTCGCGCTCATCATTCTTAGTCCTTCGATCATGGGCATTGACGCCGCGGACGTCCCCGCCGCCAAGCGCCATCTTATTCAGGCTGCACCGCTCTTTCCGCTGACCAATCCCGGCATTGTCAGCATCCCGCTCGGTTTCCTCGCCGCGATTCTTGGCAATCTTCTCACTCGCGCCCAGGAGCAGTTCACGGAACTTGCCGTTCGCGCCAATACCGGCCTCGGCGCCGAAAAGGCGACACTCCATTGATTCCTCGCGAATCGCGAGTATAACTACGACGGCCCAAAGACAGCCGTCCTCGGCTCCCGGCACAGGACGTCTGACTCTTAGTGCATCGACAATTTTTCTATGTTTTCCAGGCTTTCTGACAAACTTCAGGACATTTTCAAAGACCTCCGCGGACATGGGCGCATCAGCGAACAGAATATCTCGGATGCCCTGCGCGAAGTCCGAATGGCTCTTCTCGAGGCGGATGTCCATTTCCGGGTCGCCAAGGACTTCATCGCGCGCGTCAGGAGCAAGGCGCTCGGTGAGGATGTTCTGCGCAGCGTCACGCCCGGCCAGCAAATCGTCAAAATCTTTCACGACGAACTCACCGCGTTGCTCGGCGGGGATTCCGCGCCGCTCGACCTCGCAAAACCGGGCCGAATCCTCATCGTGGGTCTCAACGGATCAGGAAAGACGACCTCGTCCGCCAAACTCGCTCGCCTGCTGAAATCCCAAGGCAAGGCGCCGCTGCTGGTCGCTTGCGACCTTCAACGCCCGGCCGCTATCAAACAACTTGCCACCCTGGGCGATCAGATCGGTGTTCCGGTGTTCCAGCCAAAGCCCGGAGAGGCCGACGTTCTCCGCGTGGGCCGGGAGGCCGCGACCTGGTGCGAACAAGAGGGTGGAAATGTGCAGATCTATGACACCGCCGGACGCCAGGAAATCGACGAACCTCTCTTGGAGGAACTCAAACAGCTGAAGGAACTCCTCGTTCCGCAGGAGGTGCTCCTCGTCTGTGACTCGGCCACCGGACAGCAGGCCGTCAGCGTGGCAGAGCATTTCCACAATGCCCTCGGCCTCACCGGCATCATCCTCACGAAGCTCGATGGTGACGCGCGGGGCGGAGCCGCGCTCTCCCTGCGAGAGGTGACCAAGCAGCCCATTAAGTTCGCGGGCGTCGGCGAGAAAATCGATCAATTTGAACCCTTCTATCCCGAGCGTCTCGCCGGACGCATCCTCGGCATGGGCGACGTCGTCAGCCTGGTCGAAAAGGCCGCCGAGGCCATTACCGAGGAGGACGCCCGCCGCATGGAAGAGAAAATGCGGACCGCCTCCTTTGACTTGGACGACTTTCTCCACCAGTTCAAGCTGCTCCGGCGCATGGGACCGATCGAAAATGTGCTTGGCATGCTGCCGGGTATGGATAAACTAAAAGATTCCTCGATTGACGAGAGGCAGCTCAAACGGGTGGAGGCGATCATCCTCTCCATGACCCCAAAGGAACGGGCACGTCCAGACATCCTGAACGCGCGCCGTCGCCAGCGGGTCGCCCGCGGAAGCGGCTCCACCGTCACCGAGGTGAACAACCTCCTCCTGCGCTTCAACCAGATGCGCAAGATGATGAAGAAGGCGGGACAAATGAAGAAACTAATGGCCCAGGCTCGCCGGGCCGGAATACCAGGACTAAGCTGATCGCGCTTCTTTGCGCGGAGGCTTTGAATGACAAACTTAAAACCAACATGGCAGTGGCAATCCGACTCCGGCGCGAAGGCGCTCGCAACAGCCCCTACTACAAGATCGTGGTCGCCGACCAGCGCAAGCCACGTGACGGAAAATTTATAGAGATCATCGGAACGTACGATCCAAGGAAGAAGGGCGACAATTTCACGCTCCAGCTCGAACGGGCCGACTATTGGGTTAGCGTTGGCGCCCGGCCTTCGCAAACTGTCGGCAGCATTATTACGAAAGCCAGAAAGAAGGCCACCGCTTGAGCGGGCTCTGACGCGTGGAGGAGTTCCTTCGCTTCGTCATCGGCCAGCTCGTTGAATTTCCAGACGAGGTTGTCCTTTCGAAGACCGAATCACCCGAAAAGGTGATCTTTCACCTCACCACGCGCAAGAGCGACGTGCCAAGAATCATTGGCAAGGGCGGCCACACCATTCAAGCGATCCGCACCCTGCTGAACGCCTCCGCTCACAGGCGCGGCCTCAAGGCGAGCCTCGAAATTCTCGAATGAGAATCCTACCATTCACCCTCGCCTTGGCCTTGTGCGTCGGAGGCCTCGGCTGCGAAATGCAGCTTGTGCCCAAACAGGCCGGGAACGGCGATGGAGAGGCGCCGAAAGTCTCCACCGAACTCCAGAGATCCCTGCAGCCTGAAGCCGCTAACCCGAATCCTCCTTCGTATTTTCCGACTCCGAAGTCCGGCTAGAGGCGAACCCTACTCGTCCTCCGACCTTACGGGCAATTCATCCGCCTTGCGCGAGAGGCTGTTGGAGAGAATGAAAGAGCTTGGCACCCATAGCCTGACGAAGATTCCGAAGCGTTCGCCACTGAGCCTGACCGCAATGCTTGCCCCGTCGATGGCTTTGCCCTAACTAGCTTGTCTTCGACTCGAGAATCCTTCCCTTTGATGAAAAAAATCTTCGTCATTCTTCTTGCTGTCCTGGTTCTGATCGTAGCCTCTGCTCTCTGGATTCTGCGGGTGACGGGCCCTACGGACGCCGCCGCACTCTTGCCGGCCGACGCTGTCGCTCTCGCTAGCCTCCCGGATCTCCCGCGCACCACCTCGCGCTGGCCGAAAACAATTCTCGCCAAAATTGGCGCCGAGCCGGAGATGAAAGCGTTCCTTGAAAGGCCTGTTCAATATCTCACGAAAGACCGCGGCGGGAATGAGGCAGCGGGAATCTTGTGGAAACTCAAGCCCGAACGCATTTTCGCCGCTGTCGTTTCAGTCAACTCGAATGACGCAGCGTTCCTCGTCGGCTTTCAATTCTGGGGTGGAAAGAGCGGGCACGACCCGGCCGTCGCACGCCTGCGGGAAGAGCTCTCCCGCGGAGGTCCTGCGCCGGAAGTGGTGCGCGAAAATTACCAAGGCGTCGAGATCGCATCGAGCGCACACCGCGGTCTCACCCTCTACAACGCCAGTCAGGGTCAATGGGGTTTCCTTTCCAACAACCTTCCCGCTCTTAAGGACGCCATAGATCGCACCGCTGGCCGCAAGAAAGAAGGAAGTCTCGCGGACAGTCCGCGTTACAAAGAAGTTCTCAGCAAGCTGGCCAAGGATGCGGATCTGCTTCTATTCTGCCAGCCTCAGAGCGCGCTGGAAACCATGCTGGAGGTCGGATCTTCCCTGGGAGCGCAACCTATTCCTCACCAGATCGAACAACTTAGGAAGGTTGAGGCCATCGGCGCGACCACAAAGCTCGATCAGGTCAACCTGCGTGATAGCATCTTCGTGCTGCGCAGGAATCCGCCGGATATCGGCTCCCTCAACCACGGCGCCATGAAGTTTACTTCGCCGGAAACGGCTGCTTACTTCGCTTTCGTAAGCGATTTCCGCCAAATTTTCACCGCTGCGTCAAATGCGATCGCCACTGGCCTCCTGAGTAATCCTGCCATGCAAAGCACGAGACTCCCGCAACTGATCCCGGAGGCACTTGGGCCGGACACTGCGATTTCTGTTTCGTGGGCGCCGCAGCGAATGAGACCCACGGGGCTCATAGCTGTTCAGATCAAGGACCAAGCAAAGGCAGAGGAGTCGGTGAGGGAGTTGCTTGCCCTCTTTCCGGAGGCCAGCGTGGCCGAATTGGAAGGAATCCGCTATTTCAGCTTCCCTTCGCTGCAAAGCGCGTTCGCCAATCCCACCCTTGCCCTCGTTGAGGGCTTCCTGGTCTTGGGAGTCGATCCCAGCGAATTGAGCGATTCCCTGCAATCTTTCAAGACCGGCCAAACCCTTGAGACGTCTCCAGTCTTTGCGTCCGCGCTCTCCGCGTACAAGGCAACAAATGAAGTTTTCGGATACGCGGACAGCAAGATGCTTTTTGAGCGCGGATTTCCGATGCTGCGCCGGATAATCGTTTTTGGAGTTGCCGTGGTACCCGGTGCGAGCGCCATCATCGACGCATCCAAGTTGCCGGAAACGGAAAGCATAGCCAAGCACCTCCAGCCGATCGTTTACAACCAGACCCGAATTCCGGAAGGCTATCTCGTCGAATCAAGCGGCCCAATTACGATGAATCAGGCCGTCTTTCTGGGTGCTGCTGTGGGTGCGTGGTTCCTGAAGCCGACCCCGGGTGGGCAATAGGCCACCCCTTTCCCCCTTGTGTTGACAAAATTTGCATTGCAAGTTGG
Organism: Terrimicrobiaceae bacterium; assembly: GCA_045403045.1. Taxonomy (GTDB): domain Bacteria; phylum Verrucomicrobiota; class Verrucomicrobiia; order Chthoniobacterales; family Terrimicrobiaceae; genus DASTFP01. The sequence goes on along the minus strand of JAXIPG010000093.1, from coordinate 10,613 downwards.
CCTCCAATCATGCGTTTTTAAGAAAACCATTGCTATGAAATCTTCGCCCTGGATCGTCACCGCCACCGCACTTTTAATCGTGCTTGCAGCCTGCCAAAGCGGAAGCGAATCCCGCCCGCCCCGGTCCTCGGGCCAAAACCAGTTCGGCTATCAGGGCACCACGCAAACCCAGTTTGCCGGCGCGACACCCAGCCCAACCCCCAGCTCCAAGCCGACGCCGGAAGCGACCCCGGAGGACACCGCGCCCAGCCCGACTCCCGAGACCACCATTTCCACAACTCCCGCACGCGACATTCCGTATGGCACTCCGGTTCCTGGAAAATCCGGCTTCGTGACGAGCCCGCACGCGCCTTATGCCGGTTATGTGGATGTGCGCGGATTTCCTCCGGGCACCGAGGTCAAGTGCCCCTATACGAATAAAATTTTCCTTGTCCCCTGAGCACGGTCGCCATCTTCGGCCCGGGGCTGATTGGCGGTTCGCTGGCGTTGGCTCTGCAAAAATTGCGGCCGGAGTGGAATCTGCGTCTTTGGGCTCGCTCTAAACAATCCGTGGAAAGAGCGCTCAGGTTCTTTCCCTGGGTTTCTTGTGACGAGGCCGGGACCGCCAGCGGAACCGACCTGTGCGTGCTCTGCACACCCATTGGCGCCATGCAGTCGCTGGCCGAAAAAATTGAGCCGGCGCTTTCCAGCAGTGCGACCGTTACGGATGTCGGAAGCGTCAAAGCGGGGGTCGTGCGGCGGCTGGAAACGATCCTGGGAGGACGGTTCATTGGCTCTCATCCCATGGCCGGCTCGGAACAGAGCGGATTCGATGCTGCGCGGGCCAATCTCTTCGAAAGGGCCGTTTGCATTGTCACTCCCACAACGAACTCCTTGCCCGCGTCCACGAGGACGGTCCGCAACCTTTGGGAGATCGTGGGATGCCGTCTTGTGGAGATGCCGCCTGAGGAACATGACGAATGCGTTGCGCGCGTCAGCCACCTTCCGCATGCGGTCGCCGCAGCCCTCGTCAATGCCATCAGCCTGCGTGTGCCGGATGCCGGCGCTCTTGCTGGCGGTGGATACCGCGATACAACGCGCATTGCCGCCGGGCCGGCTGCTATGTGGCGGGAAATTCTTCTTGAGAACTCTAACGGATTGGTTGCGGGGTTGGAGGATCTTTCGACCACGCTTGACAAGATGAAGCAAATGATTCTTTCTCGCGACGCGGCAGCGCTGGAGTTGTTCCTTGAGCGCGCGAAGGCCATCCGCGAAGATCTGCCATGAGCACGAATGTTTTTCGCGTCAAGCGGGCGCCGAAGCTGGACACCGAAATGACCGTGCCCGGCGACAAGAGCATCTCGCATCGCGCCATCATGCTCACAGCGCTTTCAAACGGCGTGTGCAAAATCACAAATTTTCTCGAAGGCGAAGACTGTTTGTGCACGGCGCGAGCGTTCCAGCAACTCGGCGTGACCATCGAGAGTCCTGAACCCGATCTTGTTGTTGTACACGGTTCCCATGGCAAGCTCACCGCGCCCGAACGAGAGATCGATTGCGGAAACTCAGGCACAACGATGCGCTTGCTCTCGGGCATCCTTGCCGCCCAACCGTTCACCTCCCGCTTAATTGGCGACGCCTCGCTTTCAAGACGCCCAATGCGCCGAATCATCGAGCCGCTGACGCAGATGGGTGCAAAGATCATCGCATTAGGAGCAAACGACGCTCCTCCCCTCGTGATCCACGGCGCCCCGCTTCACGCGATTACGTACCAAATGCCGATTGCCAGCGCGCAAGTCAAGAGCGCCATTCTGCTCGCCGGCCTGTACGCCACCGGCGTCACCCATCTTATCGAACCCGCTTCAAGCCGCGACCACACGGAGCGCATGCTCGAGTATTTTCTCGTCAATCTCCGCAGGGAAGAAACCCGCGCCGATCGCAACCAAAAGCCAAAAGAATGCCGGATAGCGATGCTTGGCAAGCAGCAGATCGAGTCTCGCGATTTCGCCGTGCCAGGCGACATTTCCAGCGCCGCGTTCTGGCTGGTAGCCGCTGCCTGCCAGCCTGGCTCCCGTCTGCTGGTTAAGAACGTCGGTCTCAATCCCACGCGCACTGGCATTTTCGATGTGCTTGTTCGGATGGGCGCCCGAGTGCGCGAGATCGTCGAGAACATCGAAGAGGGGGAACCGTGCGGCGCGATTGACATTCAGGGAGAACGCCTCGTAGGAACGGTCGTCGAAGGCGGTGAAATACCAAACGTCATTGATGAGATTCCCGTCCTGGCCGTCGCCGGCGCGCTTGCCGAAGGTCGAACAATAATTCGCGACGCGAAAGAACTCCGCGTGAAGGAGACCGACCGTATCGCCGCCATTTCGTCAAACCTCAAACTCATGGGCGTGGAGGTTGATGAGGCTGAGGATGGAATGGTCATTTACGGAGGAGGCAAGCTCAAGGGCGCCAAACTGCCGAGTTACGGCGACCATCGGATCGCAATGGCCTTTGCGATTGCCGGCCTTTTCGCATCGGGCACAACCGTTATTGAAGATACAGCCTGCGTGCGCACTTCGTATCCGCAATTTGAATCGATCCTGAGGAATCTTCAAAGAGGCGACAACACGCTCTGGCACCCCACTCCGGTCATCTCCTCGCTGGCTGACTGGCATCGTTCGCAGAAATCCTTTGGTCGATGAAGACGGTGGTCGCCATTGATGGCCCAGCCGCCTCTGGAAAGAGCAGCGTAGCCAAGGAAGTTTCGTTGCGACTCGGCTATTCCTACGTGGATTCCGGCGCGTTCTATCGTGCGATAACCTGGTGGATCCTGCGCCGTAATGCGGATCCCGCCTCCGCCGATCAGGTGACTGCCTTGGTTGCTGGGAGTCAGCTCGCATCCGGATTCGAAAATGACGAGGCATTTCTTCACATCGATGGTGTCGATGCGACGCCGCACCTTCGTGATGAGGAAGTCAACCGCTCCGTTTCGCCGGTCTCCCTTGTGCCCGCCGTGCGTGAAAGGCTGACGAATCATTTGCGAGACCTTGCCTGCCAGCGGGACGTCGTCATAGAAGGTCGCGACATCGGCTCGATCGTCTTTCCCGACACACCTTTCAAGTTCTACATTGACGCGTCGCAAAAGGTGCGTCAGCGGCGCAGAAACGCCGAGGGTCAGGACGACGAAATCGCGCTGCGCGACCGCATCGATTCCTCGCGTCCAAACGCGCCTCTGAGGATCGCCCGCGGCGCGCTTCTCATCGATAGCACGCATCTCACGGTGGATCGTGTTGTCGACGAGATTATCCGGCATCTCAAGGCAAAGGGTCTCCCCATTCCCCGGCGATGAGTATCGTCTATAACGTCTTCTACAACCTGGCGAAATTCTTCGCCCGCTGCTTTTTTTCGCTGCGGATCGTACATCCCGAGCGCATGATCGAGGAAGGTCCGCTGATTCTCGCCGTCAATCACTCGAGCTACTTTGATCCGCCGCTTGCCGGCATTTGCTCACGGCGCGCCGTGTACTATCTCGCGCGGAAGAACCTGCTGGAATGGCCGTTTTTCGGTCCTCTGTTTCCCGCGATGAACGTAATTCCCGTCGAGCGTGATGGCAGTGATATGTCGGCCTTGCGCGCGGTCATCAAGAAAGTCCGCGAAGGAAATGGGGTTGTGCTCTTCCCAGAGGGAACGCGAACGAGGGATGGAAACCTTCAACCGGCCCGCCCTGGCATCGGACTCATCATCGCAAAGACTCTTGCTCCCGTTCTGCCCATGCGAATATTCGGCGCCTACCATGCGTTTCCGAAGGGTTCGCGCGGCCTGCGTCTCACGAAGATTACCGTCGTCATCGGCGAACCTCTCCGCTTCACTCATGACGAGGTCGCACCCGGCGCCCGCGAGACCTATCAACGCATCAGCGGCCGCGTGATGGAAGCAATCGCCGCGCTCAAGATTGACGGATAAACGCCTCAGGCAGGATGAATCAGGTAAAACGTCCGCCCGAGCCATGCCTCTCGCCATGCATGGACTAGACGGAAAGATTGGCCGAAAACCATCGCGATGAATTTGCTCGAGGAAATCGAGGATCATCCGCTTTGTGGCGACGGCGCCATGGGAACACTCCTCATGGAACGCGGCGTACCTCCACACCAATGCTTTGAGGAACTCTGCCTCTCGCGTCCAGAGTTGATCCGCGAAATTCATGAGGCTTACCTTGCGGCTGGCGCCCGCGTCATCGAAACCAACACCTTCGGTGCAAATGCCGTGCGCCTGGCCCGCCATGGGCTTGCAAACCGCGTCAACGAGATCAACTGGCACGCTGCGCAGCTTGCCAGGCATGCGGGGAAGGGAGCCTTTGTCGCAGGCAGCATCGGCCCCCTAGGCGTTTCCCCTGCGCACGCCGCCGACCAGGGCATCGATCGGGAGGATTGCTTTCGCACACAAATGGGCGCCCTGCTCGACGGCGGCGTGGATCTGATCTTCCTGGAGACCTTTCAGGATCTCGAGGAACTCCTCCTTGCCCTTCGAGTGAAGCATTCGCTTCATCACTGCCCGGCGATCTGCTCCCTGGCTCCAAACGAGAAAGGGCAGCTCCCCAATGGCTTGTCTCTGGACGACGCCTTTGGAAAGCTTCAACAAAACGACGCAGAGATCCTCGGCATCAATTGCGTCAACGGTCCGAAGGAAGCGCTCCGGCTCGTCGAGCAGTTAGCCCGGTCCGAGCCTCCTCTCGCCGCTTTCCCTAACGCGGGGCGACCACGCTATCACGAGGGCCGTTACCTTTATGAAGCTTCTCCTGAATATTTTGCTGAAATGGGCGCCTTGATGGCCGCGCGCGGCGCCCGGATCATCGGCGGCTGCTGCGGCACCACGCCCTCCCACATTGCCGCGCTGGCCAAGACCCTGGCCGGAAAAAAGTCGGCTTCATTACGGGAACGAACCTGAAGAAATCGCCCAGCTTCGGCTCCCTATTTCATCCGAATGCCCCGCAACCTCGACGCTCTAGCAGCCTGTCGGACTTGGAATGAAGCGGGGATTTGAAGCATGAAAAATCCGTGAAAAAATGAACCCGCCCTTTCAGACAGGCTGCTGGAACTCCGCTTCGCGGAGAAAAAACGGATTTTGGGTCTTTTCGGCACGAAGTGCCGATTTCAGCAGGATGTCGGGCGGTTGGCCATCTTTGCACGGTGGGTTTTCGAGGAGAAGTTCCACTCGGACTTCCAAGTCCGACAGCCTGCTAGAGGCTCAAACTTGCAGCAATCCAAGACCCGGGCGAGCCGCCAGCAGCAAACGATCTCCCTCGATCCGAAAGCCGATCATCGGCGCTGCGGGAATGCTTTCCGGCGGATCGATATCCAGCCAATCCGCCAATGGGGCGAGCTGCGCGGAGGCCGTCCGGCCGATTCCCGTCTCAACCATTGTGCCAACCATTACACCCATGCCCAGGCCGCGGGCGAGGGTGATCCAACGTCGGGCAGCGTGCAAGCCTCCCGCCTTGAGCAGTTTGACATTGACGCCATCGGCCAGTCCCTTTAGAGCGGCAAGATCGTCTTCGGTCTGCAGCGATTCATCGGCGACAAGGGGTGGGATTTTCATCCCGCGAACTCGGGAGCGCAATTCGCTCCAGAAGGCAGCTCCCCGCGAAACAGGCTGCTCGACGAATACGATGTCGTGGCGCGCCAGGCGTGAAAGAATTTTCTCAGCGTCCTCGGGTGTCCATCCCTCATTCGCGTCCAGGCCGAGCCGAACAGACCGTTCGCTAGCGAACCGCACACAGTTCTCGTCCCAGCCCAGATCGCCGCTGCCGGTTTTCAATTTGATGCGTTCCGAGCCGGACAAGATCCCCTCGTCGAGCACCTCCTGCAGTTCCTTTTCGTTCGACGGGATGGGAACCGTCCTCCAACACGGCGGAATCCGCGCAGGATCCAAACCCCACAAGCGCCAAAGCGGCTTCCCGGCCCTCTGCGCCTTCAAGTCCTGCAAGGCGATCTCTAGAGCCGCGCGACCTGCTGCGGTCTCGGGAGGTCCCTGCGCGTTGCATGCGGTTTCCCATGCGACAGCGTCGCCCGACTGCGCAACCTCATCCAACCATGTCAGGCAGGCCTCAGCGGTTGAGGGATAGTAAGGCGGCAAGGCTCCCTCGCCGTGCGCAACGAAACCCTCCTTTTCATCGTAGAGATGCACAAGAATCGTTTCGCGGGTCGCGCTCGACCCGTGGGCAATCCGAAACGGACGCCGCAGCCGGATCGCAAATTTTTCGGCTTCGAGCCTCATTCGGACACCAACTCGCGAATCGCCGCGACGGTGATCGCGCCCATTTCCAGGAACGAGGACGCAACCACGAACTCCGGCAATTTCGAGCCATCCGCGCTGCGTTCCGAAGTGTGGCCGTGTAATCCAAATGGACCGAGCCCGTCGAGGGTCGGCACAAGCTGAGAAAGGTAGTTGCCGTCGCTGAGGCCGCCGCGTGGTTCCGCCAGCAGCGCAACACCGAGCCGATCCGCCGCCCGCATCCAAAACTCGATCAATGCATCGGTCTGCGGGTTTTGCTGCCAGGGCCGATTTCGACCCAGCAACTCGACGCCCACTCGGCAAGGGAATCCGTCGCTCACCGCCCGAACAGAAACCGGTTGGTCCCGGAGAGCAAGCATCGCGTCGATCGCGCTCTGGAGGACGATCTCGTCAAACGCGCTGATGTTGACGCAGCACTCCGCAAAGTGCGGCACGCGATTTGAAGGATCGCCGCCGACGATCGATTCGACATTAACAGTCAATTCGCGCGAATAGTCAGTCAATCTCGCGATGCGTTCGACGAGCCGGGCCATCTCCACGATGGCATTGGCTCCTTGGTGATGATTGCTTCCCGCATGCGCGCCGCGGCCCTCGACGGCGACGCGAAGATTCGCCGACCCTTTTCGGCTGCGCACCAGCGTCAGTCCTCTGCCTGAACCTCCGCAGGCCTCAAAGATCAACGCCGCCCGGCAGTTCCGTGGCATCCGAATTCGGCAGGACTCGGGAAAATCAGGAACCAGCTCTTCCTCAGCGGCATTGGCGGCGATAAGCCAGGAGGTCCCCTCAAAAACGTCCGGCGCAATGTCGCGCAATGTCGCAAGGATCAACCAGATCATGGCGAGCGCTTCGGGAAGGCGCCTCTCCAACACGGCATTTTGCGAAGCAAAATCAGATAAAGCAGCGCCCACGGCACTTCCTTATCCGCCCGCGCGCCCTTTGGCAAACAAACCGCTGCCTCGAATGCGGCTCCGCTGCTTTATGCGGGCTTCAGCGCGCGATTGAATGCGCTTTTCCGCCGATCGGCGCTGTTCTTGTGAATGACCCCGCGCTTGGCAGCCTTGTCGAGCGCGGCCGAGACCTTCACGTATTCGGACCTTGCCTCATCGAGCTTCCCAGCAGCGAGAGCCGCGCGGAGTTTCTTCTGTCCGGACTTAAGCGCGCTGAGGACGCTGGCATTGCGTGTGCGACGCGCTACGGCCTGGCGGGCTCGTTTTGCTACGGATTTAATATTGGCCATGAGAGAGACAATTCAGAGTTGAGAGTTGTAAGTTGAAAGTTGCAAAGCCTGGTGCCAGAGGAGGGATTTGAACCCCCGACCAAGGGCTTATGAGTCCCCTGCTCTACCTCTGAGCTACTCTGGCGAAATTGTTTATTTTCAGAATGTTGTGTGTTCGGCCTTACCTCTAATTTTGACCACGTACTACACTCCGTTCCGCTTTAACGCCGTACAACGCGAAGCGAACGCCATGAAGACCGCGCCCCAAGAGAAGGAGTCGCGCCAGAACCATCCGGCGAACATTATCGCCGTGCGGAATTCTCGCAATCGAAAATTCCGCTAATACCTTGGTCTGTTAAGAGAGGAAAATGGTCTAATCTTTTCCTGCTCCGTCTTGCGATCACGCTGTTTGCGCGCGACAAGGCCCCAATTCCGGGTCGGCAAGTTCACCGTGGTGTTGATCAGGTGATAAGGTGCGGCGGTGCATGCATTCAGCTCACTTTCCAAATCAATCCATTCAGGAAGCCGATTCAACAGAGATCCCATCCCGTTGCCGCTTGGAAAAGGCTGCCTTCGATCAAGGCGCGGGCCCCTTCCGCCGCGCTCTGGACCGCCGTCATGTCGTTGGGGCCGAATCCGCGGGGAACCTTGCCCTCCGGGATCGCCTCCCTGCCCCGAATCCGGGCATTGATCAGTTGCACGCAGGAAATGACGCCCCGGCATTCATTGAGAAAATACAATGGAACGACGATCATCGCGAAGGTCGTTTGGGCCAGAGATTCATTGAGTTTGCCATCATGGCGTGCGTTCTTATAGACCTCGTTTTCGATAAATGCCTGCTCGCTGACCATGACGGTCGAGACAATCCCTCGGTTGAGGGGCTGCCGGAAGCCCACGATTGTCGCGGCGTTCGGGCCGGAGTTGTAGGCGATAACAAGATTCTGTTTGGCGGGGTCGAGTAACCAGATGCTTCCCTCGTCGGCGCCCGCCACTTGAAATGCCTGTCGCAACAACTCGAAAAGAACCGGCGGACACACGCTGCCAAAATTCTCCGGCTCGATGACGGCGGCGATCTGACGGATGCGGTCTTGGAAAGCCGACTTAAGCGCGGCCAGTCTTTCATCCGGAATCAAATCGAGTCTCGTGCTCATAGCGATGTGTCTCCGGCTTTGGAGAGGTCCTCTTCCTTCTGCTCCCTCTTGAGAATCGCCGCACGCATCTCAAGAGCCTGGCTGTTGGAGGCAAGCAGGACCATGATTTCCTCCTCTTTGTCGTCCGACAACCTGGCTTCGCCTAGAAGCCGGATCAGGTCTTCATTCTCAGTGGATAGCGCGAGCCGAGAGCGGCCCGAAATCTCCGGTTCGGGCGATTCGATAAATCGCAGAAGGGCGCTGATCTCGTCGGCTTCACTCAAGTTCACGGTTCAGGTTCCTTTCACACGCCTGTCCACGGGAGCGCTCGTTAGAGCATCGCTTCCAAAGGACCGCTTGAATAAAAGGTTTGAGATCGCTGTCAAAAAGGCTTTCGGCCTCGTGATCTCCAGCAAGACTTTCTTCCATACGCTGCTTCTCGGAGGTCATCGGCCGCATTTCGCTACTGTATCTGTATCCGCCAGTCCGTCCGCATTCCAGTAAAAAGAGACGAGCCCCCTCGAATTGACTCAAATGAAAAGACACCCTGGAGGGCGCAGGAGAGAGAGCACGATTGATACGTTGCCTCATAACTGATGACACCGGGGAAAATGACCCCGGAAATGAGTTACGAGAGCAAGCAGGAAGTGGTGAGAAGGATGCGCTGGCGGTATAAGGGCCGCGGGCGGCAGGGACGCAGCGGTTTGATTGAGCAGGTATGCGAGTTATGCGGTTACGAGAGGAAGTATGCCATTAAGCTTCTGAATGGGCAGGCCGAGGGCAAGCGGGCTGGCACGCGTCGCGGGGGGCCAAGACTGCGTTATGGAGAAGAAGAGCGGGAGGTTCTCAAGGCGATTTGGCTGGCGGCCGAACAACCCTGTGGCAAACGGCTCAAAGAAGCTCTCAGGCTGTGGTTGCCGCATTACGAAAAGGAGAAGGGAGAAGTTGCACTTGTGGTGCGGCAGCGGCTAGGGGCTATCAGCGCAGCGACAATCGACCGGCTCTTGGCATCGTGCCGTGTAGAACTGGGCAAACGTGGTCGTTTTGGGACGCGACCGGGCACGCTGCTGCGCACCCAAATTCCGGTGCGCACAGAGCATTGGGATGTCGCCGGTCCTGGCTTTCTGGAAGCCGACACGGTGGCCCATTGCGGGGAGTCGATGGCCGGGGACTTCTGTTGGAGCATCACGGTGAGCGATGTCCATACCCAGTGGACCGAGACGCGTGCGGTCTTCAACCGCGGTGCTCTTGCCGTCAAGGCCCGCATCGCCGAGATCGAGGCAGCCTTGCCCTTTGCGATCCTGGGTTTTGATTGTGACAACGGGGGAGAGTTTTTGAATTGGCATCTCGTCGATTACTTCGGCAAGCGCCCACGTTCGGTTCCCTTCACCCGCTCGCGACCCTATCACAAAAATGACAATGCGCGGGTCGAGCAGAAGAACTGGACCCATGTGCGCCAGTTGGTGGGCTACGGACGACTGCCTGAACCCGCGCAGGCCGAGTTGCTCAACGAGCTTTACTCTAAGGAATGGGGCTGGTTCCGTAATTTCTTCTCCCCGGTGATGAAGCACCTGCGCACCGAGGTCGAAGGCAGCCGCAAACGCCGCGTTTACGACACGCCCAAAACACCCTTTGAAAGACTCAAAGACTGTGGCCAACTCGCTCCCGAGCAACTCGAGCAACTCGAAGCCCTCTATGCCAGCTTGAACCCTTTCGATCTCAAACGGCGCATTGAAAAGAAACTGCGAGTTCTCTTGCGGGCAGCCAAAGGCCATTCCTTGGCTTTGGCGGCTTGATACCGCAAAAAGACGGCTTGTTCACAAACCGGTTGCTCTGGCTTGGCGCCAGCGCCGGAGCTTTGCCCCAGCGGGGCTCCGGCTGCCGCAACCTCGCCCTGCCGGGCGTTTGTGAACAAGCCTTCCCGTTCCTGCTTCGGTGTCATCAGTTATGAGGCAATGTATCCGCTCCATATTCCTCTCTCCGGTGTCTTTTTTGCTTGAGGCAACACG
>JAXIPG010000023.1:0-3169 GCA_045403045.1 Terrimicrobiaceae bacterium | reverse complement strand
CGCCTGCCTGCGGCATAGGCTTCGAAAATGCGTTGTATTTCGTCACGAACACGGCGAAAGACCGCGAGTTGATCCTCGTCCGTGCCCTGCGCCTTGGCCGGATCGTCAAACCCCCAATGGTAACGATTCACTTGGCCCGGGAACATAGGACAGGCTTGATCGGCGTTTCCGCAGACGGTGATCACGGTCTCGATTTTGTTTTGACCAAGAAATTCCTCCAAATGCTTTGACCGATGGCCGGAAATATCGATCCCAATTTCCCGCATAACCTCGATTGCTTTCGGATGAACGTAACCGGCAGGCTTTGAGCCAGCGCTTTGCACGTCGATAAAATCGCCCGCAGCCTGTCTCAAAATACCTTCCGCAATGTGACTACGGCAGGAATTGCCGGTGCAGAGGATAAGAACGGTTGGCTTGTTGCTCATGACCTTCGGTGCCACGAATCAAGCGGGAGCTTGATTGCCAATCTGGATTTTCTCGCGAACGCCGATTTCCTTGGTAGCGGCTTCCAAACGCAGAACGTCGAGCTTCTCGAAGGGCAGCGAGGCTAGCAGCTCAAGACGGCGTCTTATTTGCTGGGCAACCTGCCAGAAGGCTCGCCGCTTTTCTGAATCCGAGCCTTCCACTGCGGCTGGATCGGGAGAACTCCAATGCGCAAGGATCGGCTGGCCCGGCCAAACAGCGCAGGTTTCCTTGGCGTTGTCACAGAGGGTGATGACAAAATCGAATGGCACATCTTTGAATTCATCCCACGATTTACTGTAGGCATCAGATGCGTCGATTTTGAAATCCTCGCGAAGAATTTCCAGCGCGAGCGGATGCGGCGCGGGTTTCGGACTCGCTCCGGCGCTGTAGGTTTCAAAGCGAACGGGGGCAATTTTTTTTAACAGGTATTCGGCAAAAATACTCCGTGCTGAGTTGCCGGTGCAGAGGAACATGATTGTGAAACGAGGTTTGTTGGGATTCATCGTCTAGCAGGTGCAGGTGCGTTTGTTTTCGAGGGCTTCATCAATCCATCCGCGGTCGGCTCGTAATTTCTCAAGGGCCTTGAGATCAGCACGGAACCGCTTGTCGATAGGCGCACAGTCTTGAAGGCATTTGAGATTGGCTTCGAGCTCGGGCGGTGGGTTTGACGGAAGACTGTAAATCATCCAGGTCCCATGCCGGGTGCATTCGACCATGCCCTTCTTGCGAAGGTAGGCGAGATGTTGAGAGACCTTAGTTTGCGCAAGGCTGAGAATTTCCTGGAAATGGCAGACGCAAAGCGGTTCACGTGTAAGCAAGTGGATGATCCGCAGCCGCGTGGCATCGCAGAAACATTGGTAAATCTGAATCAATTCCACGGACGAAATATGGCGTTTTCAGTTGTATTCGTCAATAACTATATTCATAATAACGAATATTGCTCCATCAACACGAAACCTCCTGCGGGCAGAGGGAGTGACAGCCGGGCAATCGGCTTGAGATTCCCGACATGTCAAAGATTCTTCGCGGTCTCATTTAGCTCAGCCAGCGGCCTCGCTCTCGGGTAAATCCTGACAAAACTCCTGAAAAAATACCCCGCCACACAACCTTTGAAATGAGCGATTCGACGCAGGAGCCAAAGCCCCTTTTCATGAATCCAGTAAGCCGCGCCGAGTTTGATCTCCGCGTCCCGGCCATTCGGAGCGGATCTGATTTCACTTGGTGTGCTCGTGGCGGTCCGGACGGTGTGATTTCGGCCATCGCAAGCAACGCTCCGAGACGAGCGACTGGTGCCTGGGTATCATTCGGCGCTGTCGGTGCCCCGCATAGCACTTGATTCGATTAGCTCGCAAAACTCGCCTGCCACACGCCGACCTTTGCCAGACATCTTTTGCCATCGGCCGAGGTTATCTTTGAGCGCGCTGGCGAACCTTTGTAGCTCGCGCAGTTTCTCCTCAGTTTCGGAGAGAGTGGCTTCCGCCATCGCGATCACACATTGGCAAGTAGTTCGTCCGCTCCCGCGCAGGTTGAGAATGCGCTGGACTTCATCGAGTGAGAAGCCGAGCGACTGGGCTTGCTTGATGAACCGGACGCGCTTGAGCGCAGCCTGGTCGTAAACCCGGTAGCCGCTCTCCTTGCGCTCCGGCTTTGGAAGCAGGCCGATGCGTTCGTAGAAGCGTATGGTGTCCGCTTTCACTCCCGCTAGCTTTGCCAGGTGGCCGATGAGAAGCTTTTTGTCTGAATCAGCGCTCATAACTCATTACATTACTTTCGTTTTGGTGCTTCGGAAAATCACCGGTAGTCGACCTCCTGGAGCGCTGTATTGATGATGAACGCAGCCTCGGTGCCTTCGGCAGCCGCCATGATCACCAGTTGGAGGCCGCATCGCACGTTCCCTGCGAGGTAGAGTCGCGGCCATAGACTGGGATTGGTTGGTCGGGATGCTCCCAGCCGTCGCAATAGGGACAGTGGAAAACGCCGCGAGACGCTCGCGGCTGGCCATCTCGGCGATCCGACGGCCGCGGAGCGTGCGCGACGGCAGATCCGCGACGCTCTCGAAGGAAAGCGGTCGCGATTTGAATTCGGGCAAACGTGAAGCCAGGTCCGACGCGTAATCGCGGAACGCGAGTTTCATTGCTCCTTTTGCGGCGCGTATTCCACGGCTCACGCGGACCCAGCAGACCTCATCTGCCCGGCTCGCGCTCCTTGTGCTCCTCGCTTCAGTCGACTCGCCCATTGGCATCGTTTAGTTCATCGTTGCTTACAGTGCCGCTCGAGTCCGACAACACACCTCACAATTGAGGCTTTTGAGCGCATGTAGGTTCGTGGCAAACCTACGATTCGGTCACTTGCCCGAATCGGAAACTGAAGTGACGACTCTGGTCTGATAGCCGGCTTTAGCTATTGCTTCCGCGATCGCAGCGGCGTCGAGCACCTTGGCATCAAAGAGCACGTCGATACGTTGCTTGCTGGCCTTCGCGCGAACCCGGTCTACACCCTCCAGAGTTTTCAGCACGCGTTCGACGCGCTCTTCGCAGCCCTCACAGACCAGCTTCTGATCACTGGTAACTTCGAGAGTAATGGACTTAAGCATATGTATAACCTCTTTCTTATGATTGAGCTTCCGATCGGATCGGTGGCGCTTGCCCCACCGTCTTGATGGCTTGGAAGAAATAAGTGCCGCGGCTCCACAGGGAATTGATGA
>JAXIPG010000160.1:0-19238 GCA_045403045.1 Terrimicrobiaceae bacterium | reverse complement strand
GAAGTGGCCGCTTCTGCCCCCGAAATGCAGTTCGGGATCGAATGCAAGTTCAAGGAGCCGCGGACCCACATGTTCTTCAGCAATGTCGCAAACACGTTGCTCGCGATCCAGGCGATGGGAGTCGACAACGTCGGAATCGTGTTCGATTCGGGCCACTCCTTCCTTGCGAAGGAGACTCCTGCGGAGGCGGTGCAGCTTGCGGCCCGCCATGGCCGCCTCACGAGTGTCGAGGTGAACGACAACTGGCGTGACTGGGACGACGATATGGCGGTGGGCTCGGTACACCTGATTGAGACGCTCGAATTTCTCCTGGCTCTGCGCACGATTGGATGGAACGAGGTGATTCTCCTGGATCAGTTCCCGTTCCGGGAGGATCCGGTCGCTGCCGCACGAGAGAGCATCCGCACCGTGCGGCAGCTCGACGCAATTCTCGACCGATTGGATCTCAAAGCCCTAAAGGCCGCACAGGGGCGGCAGGATGCGCTTGCCGCGCAGCGGCTGGTTTTGGACCTCTTTCTCAACCGGTCGTGAAGACGATCCTCAGCTCACACGCATGAACCAGAGTGCTCCAGTCTCATCAACCGGGGAGCGAACGCACGATTTCAGGCGCTGGCTCTGGGTCTCCGGGGCGGTGGTGATGGTGCTGTTGCTGCTGCTCGTGATCAAGCCACCGTTTGTCGTCAAGCCGCTCCCTGGCCGCGGCGCTTCTTCAGCACCGGGCGCCGCGACGCAGGAGCAGAACGCGGCTGCGAAGTTCGTTGAGCCCATCTGGTCGAGCAAAGTGCTCCCGACCATCGAGACCAAGGCGGAGGATATCGCCAAAGTGTTGCCCGAAGTCCGAGCTGACCCGGAAGCCGCCGGGCAGAAATACGGTCGGCGCGAAGCCACGAACCCTTACAACTACATGGTCAAGGGCACCGGCAAGGTACTCGAGGTCAATACGAAGTCTCAGGCCGGAACCGTTATCCTCGAAATTCCCGGGCTCTCCGAAAAGGTGACGCTGCAAATCGGACCGGTGGTCCGCGGAACGGCGGTGCGTGATGCGACCGGGAACGTTTCGTTCAATCAGTTCACCAATCAGCTCGAATACGCCGATGTTTCCAAGGAGATGAACAGCCGAGCGATCAAGGCGGCCGTCGGCAACGTCGATCCCGCCCTTTTCCCTGTGCCCGATAAGACGATTACGTTTTTCGGTGCTTTCACTTTCGACCCGCGCTCGAAAGGGCCTGTGCTGATCACGCCGACCAAGATCCTCGTGACGCCGGCGAGCAGCTGATATGAATGCGACGACACCAGTTGCGCAGAGCGAGGCAGGATCGAACGGATCCAGGGTCGTGATGGTGGCCGAGAAAATTACAAAGCATTATCCGGGAACCGTGGCGCTCGATCAGGTCGATTTCACTGTCTACTCGGGCGCGGTCAACGTGCTGGTTGGCGAAAACGGGGCCGGCAAGTCGACGTTGATGAAAATCCTCGCTGGCGCGCAGCCACCCACCTCCGGCCGTTTGCTCCTCGACGGAGTTCCCGTCACGTTCAAGTCCACGCGGGAGGCTGCGCGCGCAGGCGTAGGCATCATTTACCAGGAACTCGAACTCTTCCCAAACCTCGGCATTTCCGAGAACATCTTCGTCGCTCGCGAGCTTACTCGAGGCGGCATCGTCCAGCACCGGGAGCAGGAAGAGATCACGCGCGAGCTGCTGAATCGGCTCGAACAGCCTCTGGATCCCGCCACAGCGGTGAGGGATTTGCGCATGGGACAGCAGCAGATCGTCGAGATCGCAAAGGCGCTCTCTCACAACGTGCGTATCCTCATCATGGACGAGCCGACCTCGGCATTGACGTCTTCCGAGACCGAGGCACTTTTCCGCATCATCGCCGACCTCAAGTCACACGGAGTGGCAATCATCTACATTTCTCACAAGCTGGAGGAACTCCTCATGATCGGCGATTACGTGACGGTGCTGCGCGACGGCAAACTCGCCGCGACGGCCCCGGCGCGATCGGTGAACGTCCCTTGGATCATCGAGAAAATGGTGGGACGAAATGTGATCGCCCCGCACCATCGTGCTCGGATGCCCAACGGCCGCACCGACAAACCGATGCTGGAGGTGAAGAACTTGTCGCTGCCGCGCGTCGGTGGCGGTTTCGCGTTGAAGGACGTTTCGTTTCAACTCCAACGCCGTGAAATCCTGGCCGTCTTTGGCCTCATGGGAGCAGGCAGGACGGAACTTTTCGAATGTCTCATGGGGCTCCACCCGGAAGCCAGCGGCGACATTCGGCTCGGCGATCGGAAACTGCAGAATGAAACGATCCGGCAACGGATCGATCTCGGTCTGATGCTCGTTCCAGAGGATCGGCAGCGACTGGGATTGGTCCAGACGCTGTCTGTGGGACAGAACATGACGCTCGCGAATTTGAGGCGGTTTGTGACATCGTTCTGGCTTTCTGGGCGGCGGGAGATGGCGGACATCAAGACCTTCATCAAGGATCTGGCGATAAAGGCGCGCACACCTCAACACCCCATCACGTCGCTCAGCGGCGGCAACCAGCAGAAGGTGGTCGTCGCCAAGAGCCTGCTCACAAATCCCAAAGTGTTGCTGCTCGATGAGCCGACTCGCGGCATCGATGTCGGCGCCAAGGCGGAGATTTTCGAAATCATGAACCGGCTCGCGGATCAGGGTCTCGCGGTTCTTTTCGTCTCTTCCGAGCTTCCTGAGATGCTTACAATCCCGGATCGGGTCCTCGTTCTTTCCCGAGGAAGAGTCACCGGAGAGTTCACCCATGAAGAGGCGACCGAGGAAGCCCTCGTGCTCGCTGCCGGGGCGCGGCAACAAACCGATCACCCTACCCCGGCCGAACGACCCCGATAATCATCTAACCTTTCGCCCCATGAACCCGTCCGCTGCCGCGCCCGCCCCATCCGTAAAGCTTAGTAAGCCGTCCGGCTTATCATTGGGCGTCCTTCTTTTCCGCTTACGGGCCTTGATCGCCTTGTTTGTCCTCATCGGCATTTTTTCGGTCCTCTCGCCATCATTTTTCACTCAACAGAATCTGGTTATTCTGGTCGGCCAAACCGCTATCAACGCGATTATGGCGGTGGGCATGACCTTCGTCATCCTGACCGGCGGCATTGACCTATCCGTCGGCTCCACAGTTGGTCTTGCGGCGATGACCTCGGGCTTGCTGATCGATCGCGGCGTTGAAGTCCCGCCGCTGGGGGTAGCGATATATTTCAATATCCCCGCCATCGTCATTCTTGTCCTTTGCCTTGGGTTGTTAGTGGGAGCATTTAACGGATTGTTGATCACGCGGTTTAACGTTGCACCGTTCATCGCAACCTTGGGAACGCTTTACGTTGCCCGAGGCGTCGCACAGTTGAGCAACAACGGTGCGACTTTTCCGAATCTGGTCGGCAGCCCAGAGCTTGGAAACACCGGCTTCCCCATCCTTGGCGCCGGCAGCCTTCTGGGCATTCCCATCGTGATCTGGATCATGGTGCTCTTCGCGGCGGCGGGCGCCTTCGTCGCGAGTAAGACACCGTTTGGGCGCCAAGTCTATGCTGTCGGAGGCAACGAGCGCGCGGCCGAGTTTTCCGGCATCTATGTGAAGCGAATCAAAATGGCGGTTTACATGCTCTGCGGCATGTGCGCCGCCATGACCGGCCTGATCACCGCCTCCCAACTGGTTGCTGCGCACCCCGCCACTGGAGAAAGCTATGAGCTGAACGCGATCGCCGCCGTCGTGCTCGGCGGCACTTCGCTGGCCGGCGGACGCGGCACGATCTGGGGAACGATCATCGGCGCACTCGTCATGGGCGTCCTCACCAATGGCCTCGTGCTCCTCGGAGTTCAGGAATTTTGGAAAAAGGTCATCACCGGCCTGGTCATCATTCTGGCCGTCGTGCTCGATCAGATGCAGGAGCGGCTCCAGCAACGCCTCGCCCTCAAGCGTGCATGATTGATAGGTTCCTCCCTTTCCTCTAACATCAATCCCAAACCACATCACTATGTCCCAACACATCCTCTCCATACGCAAATCGCTAGTCAACCTGCTGACCATTTCCGCACTCCTGCTCGGCGCCGGAGTGATGATCCAGCCTGCCCTCGCACAGCAGAAGAAGCTCATCGCGATCATGATTCCGTCGCCGGAGAATCCGTTCTTTAAGGCGCTCGCTGACGCTGCGGACGCCAAGGCAAAGTCACTCGGTTACGACACGCTCAACCTCGTGCACAACGACGACCCGGTGAAACAAGACCAACTCTTCGACAGCGCCATCGCGCGGAAGGCCGCCGCCATCATAGTCGATAACGCCGGTGCCGATGCCACTATTGCCGCAGTGAAGAAGGCGAAGGCTGCGAATATCCCATCGTTTCTTGTGGACCGCGAAATTAACGTTACCGGCGTCGCGGCGGCCCAGCTCGTTTCCAACAACTATCAGGGCGCCACACTCGGCGCTGAAGAGTTTGCGAGACTGATGGAGGAAGAGGGCGATTACGTCGAGCTGCTCGGACGGGAAACAGACACAAACGCCGGTATTCGTTCCAAGGGTTACAACGACGTACTCAGCCAGTATCCCAAAATGAAGAAGGTCGCGGTGCAGAGCGCGAACTGGAGCCAAACCGAGGCATTCCAGAAGATGCAAACGATCATTCAACAGTTCCCCAACATTAAGGGCGTCATCTCCGGGAATGACACGATGGCGTTGGGCGCTCAAGCCGCGCTCAAGGGCGCAGGCAAAGGCAAGGTGATCGTCGTCGGTTTCGATGGCAGCCCCGACGTCGCCGAGTCGATCAAGGCCGGCGAAATCAAAGCGACAGTCCTTCAGCCCGTCGTTTTCCTCGCCGAATCGGCAGTGGAACAGGCCGACCAGTACATCAAGACTGGCAAGACCGAGAAGGATGAGAAACAGACCATCGACTGTATCCTCATCACGCCGGATAACGTCAAAAACTACTCAGCGTTCAACTTGAAGGAATAAGGGCACGCTCATCGTGAGATTCTAAAAATCCGTTTACAGATATCGGCCTCCACAAGATGGCCGGCATGACCGAACAGCTCACGCGACAAATCAACCGCCCTCCCCTTTATCCCGGCGACAAACTCTTTTCGAAAAGCTCTTGACACCACTAAACTTTCGGGACAAGGTATGTTTATTCTACAATGAATATTTATTCCCACCAGAACGAGAAGTTCTCGCAGTATTGAAAAAATGAAGCGATTCGAAGAACGAACCGTAGTGATTACCGGTGCGAGCCGAGGCATCGGAAAGGGCATAGCCAAGCGCTTTGCCGACGAAGGTGCCAATCTCGTCCTGGCCGCCAATGAGGCGAGCGTCGATGCAGTGGCCGAAGAGTTCAGGGCCTCGGGCGCAAATGCGATCTCATACGTTTGTGATGTGACTGACAAGCCGGAGGTCGAACGCCTATATGACTTCGCGATGGCGAAGTTTGGACAGATCGACGTTTCGATTCAGAACGCCGGTGTCATCACGATCGCGCGAATTGAAGAGCTGACTGAGCAAGACTGGGACAAGATCATGGCCGTTAATACCAAGGGAGTCTTTCTCTGTTGCCAGGCCGCGGCAATCAGGATGAAGCCGCGAAAATTTGGAAGGATCATCAACACGGCGTCCGGCCAAGCCCGGCAGGGATTCATTTACACTCCGCACTACGCGGCAAGCAAGTTTGGTGTGGTCGGAATCACCCAAAGCCTCGCGAAGGAATTGGCTCCGGATAACATCACAGTGAACGCCTTCTGCCCAGGAATCATCGAGACGGACATGTGGGCCTACAACGATTCCGCATGGGGCAAGCTGCTGGGCAATTACAAACCCGGAGAGCTCATGCAGGAGTGGGTCAGAAATATACCCATGAAACGGGCAGGCAAACCCGAGGACGTCGCGGGATTG
This sequence comes from Terrimicrobiaceae bacterium, assembly GCA_045403045.1. Taxonomy (GTDB): domain Bacteria; phylum Verrucomicrobiota; class Verrucomicrobiia; order Chthoniobacterales; family Terrimicrobiaceae; genus DASTFP01. Next base: position 13,330 of record JAXIPG010000160.1, on the reverse strand, counting down.
GTCGCCTTTCTGGCATCCGACGATGCCGCCTATATCACCGGCCAGACAATCAACGTGGACGGGGGACTAATAATGTCATGACTATGCTAACGGAACGCGAACTCAAACAAAAATCAATCCAGTATCGGAAAACGATTATTGAAACAATCAAAGCGTGCGGCGCCGGGCACACAGGCGGGGACCTTTCATGTATTGATATTCTCAACGTGCTTTACAATCGGATCTTAAGGGTCAGTCCGGCAACATTTCAGGATCCTGACCGCGACCATTACATTCAAAGCAAGGGGCATTGCGCGGAGGCTCTTTTCACTGTGCTCGCAGACCGCGGCTTCTTTCCTCAAGAAGAACTGAAGACCCTGAACAAGTACGGTTCTCATTTTATAGGGCATCCCACGCGCAAGGTGAACGGGGTCGAGCAGAATACTGGCGCCCTGGGACATGGGCTGGCATTCGCCGTGGGTGTCGCCTTGGCGGGTAAACAGGATCGCAAAGATTATCGCGTGTTCACCTTGCTTGGCGACGGAGAACTCGCTGAGGGCTCGAACTGGGAAGCCGGAATGACTGCCGCGCACTATCGACTCGATAACCTGGTCGCCATCGTCGACAGAAACGGGTTGCAGATCACCGGCTCGACCGAAGACGTCGTCCAACTTGAGCCGCTTGAGGAGAAATTCGAAGCGTTTGGCTTTGCCGTCCGCCGGTGCGATGGCAATGATATCGGTGACTTGTTGCGGACATTTGGGAGCGTGCCGTTTACGCCTGGAAAACCCAGCTTGGTTTTGGCGAAAACTCGCAAAGGAAAGGGAATTAGCTTTATGGACAACGTGGCGAAGTGGCACCACGGCGTCCCGAACGACGATGAATTTACCCGGGCCTTGGCAGAACTGGAGGAAGCGGAAACCGCATTGACATAATGGAAAAATCACAAGCAAATTTAGAAGTCTTCGCGACCACGCTCTTAGAACTGGCTCACCAGGATTCCAATCTGCTGGTGGTGACCAGCGATTCGCGAGGATCGGGAAAACTCGCTCCCTTCGGCAAGTCAGTCCCAGGGCAGATCGTTGAAGTAGGGATCGCTGAACAAAATCTTGTTGGGGTCGCGGCGGGTCTTGCTGCGGCAGGCAAGACCGTCTTTGCGGTTTCGCCGGGCTGCTTTCTCACTGCGCGGGCGCTCGAACAGATCAAGAATGATATCTGTTACTCGGATCGGCCCGTGAAAGTCGTTGGTATCAGCGCGGGGGTGAGTTATGGTGCGCTTGGATCGACCCATCATTCCTTGCACGATTTCGCGGCGTTGCGTGCGATCCACAATATCGTCATTGTTGCGCCGGCGGACAACTTCGAGACACGGGAAGCGGTTCTTGCGGCCGCAAAAGCGTCCGTTCCGATTTATTTGCGGTTCGGGAAGAAGGCCATGCCGCATCTCCCCCGGCTTTCGCCGACTTTCGAGTTCGGGAAAGCTTCGCTTATTCGGCAGGGTAAAGACCTCACATTTCTAGCCTCCGGCGAGACGGTCGCGCCTGCGTTGGCGGCTGCGGAACTACTGGCCAAGGAAGGCATCGAGTGCACAGTCGCGAGCGTACATACAATAAAGCCTTTGGACGAAGCTGCCGTGCTGAACGCCGGAAGGGAAACGGGCGCAGTGATCACCGTAGAGGAACACAGCGTGCATGGCGGTCTTGGCGAGGCCTGCGCTTCGCTGCTTTTGCAGGAAGGGATTCGCGTTCCCTTCAAGATCGTTGGCTTTCCGGATGAATACACAGTGACGGGAAGTCAGAACGAAATCTTCAAACACTATGGGATTGACGGCCCGGGTCTCGCAGAGGCCGCCCGTGGTCTCTTAGCCAAGAGATAACTCCAGCTTATGAACGAGAGCAAAAAGGGGGCTGCTACCCTTCCTCCTCCGCCCCCACCCACCGTCGAAGACGAGAAGACTTGGGCCGATTGGGTTACCGGCGTAGGAGGCCCGCTGATCGGTTTGGTGCTGCTTTGCGTCATTTTCTCACTCACCTCGGATGTCTTCCTCACATGGCGCAACGCCCTGAACGTGATCGATCAGATTACGGTCCTCGGAATTCTTGCAATCGGCATGACGGCAGTGATCGTTATCGGCGGAATCGATCTTTCCGTAGGATCTATCCTTGCCTTCTCCATGATGATGATGGGCTGGCTTTACCAGTCTGTTGGAGTGCCGCTCGGGCTGGCTATCGTTGCGGGCCTTCTGGTCGGCACCGCCTGCGGTCTCGTTAACGGACTTCTCATTACCAGGGCGAAGCTGCCGCCTTTCATCGCGACGCTGACAATGATGTCGGTCGGCCGCGGTTTGGCGAACATCATCACGGAAGGCCGGCAAATCGTCGGGTTTCCGGACTGGTTCACCAACCTTTCAACTGTCCGTCATTTCGGATTTCTCTCTGTAACGGTCGCAATATTCATCGTGCTATCGATTATCAGCTGGGCTGTTCTGCGCTACACCACAATCGGGCGCAGCTTGTATGCCATTGGGGGAAGCCCGGAAGTGGCGCGTCTTGCCGGCATCCGCGTCCGGAAACTGACAATGTCGGTGTACGCGCTATCGGGACTATTGGCGGGATTGGCATCGGTTGCCCTTGCTTGCCGCCTGAATTCTTCACAGCCGAGCGCCGGAACCGGTTACGAGCTTGATACAATCGCGGCAGTCGTAATCGGCGGCGCGAGCTTGAATGGCGGCGTTGGTGGAATCCGCGGAACCGTCGTTGGAGTTCTGATTATTGGCGTTCTACGGAACGGATTGAACCTGAGCGGCGTTTCGCCCTTCGTTCAACAAATCGTAATCGGTGTTGTTATCGCACTGGCGGTGGCGGCGGACACAATTCGCAGGCGCGACTGAGTATCGCAAGGTGCGCCTAAGACTGAACTTCCAAATCAAATCAAATCAAAACAAACCTCAATCCAATAAAAACCATGATCAAGAATTGTTTCCCTAAACTCAAACTCATTGCGACCGCGATTGCGGCCTTTGGGATCTGCGCCAACTTCACGCCAACTGTCATGGCGGCGGACAAGGAGAAAACCATAGGCTTGGCCGTTGCCAACCTCCAGGCAGACTTCTTTAATCAAATCAAGCAGTCCGTCGAACGGGAGGCCAAAGCCAAGGGCATCAAGGTTATCACGGTGGATGCGAAGGGCGATGCCGCGACACAGGTGAGCCAGATTCAAGACTTGATTACCCGTGGAGTGGACGCCCTGATATACATCCCGGCGGGCGCCACCGCCGCCGGCGTGCCCGTCAAAGCAGCGCAAGATGCGAAGATTCCCGTTGTTGCTGTCGATCGCAATGCTCCTGACGCTCCGGGCGACACATTCATTGCTACTGATAGTGTGGCGGCGGCTCGAACCCTTGGCGAGCATGTCGGGAAAATCACCGACGGGAAAGGCAAGGTCGCCATCATCCAGGGTCAACTCGGCACAACGCCGGAACAAGATCGGGACAAAGGCTTCAATGAAGCCCTTGCGAAGTTTCCGGACCTGAAGGTTGTGGCAAAGCAGCCGAGCAACGCGTGGATGCAGGATGAAGGCTTTGCGATTGGGCAGGACATGCTGCAGAGATATCCGGATATCACGGTCTTCTTTGGTCGCGCGGATGCCTTGGCGCTCGGGGCCGCGCAGGCTGTGAAAGTGGCGAACCTCGGCCACAAAGTCGTAGTTGTCGGGTTTGACGGCGACGTCGCGGGTCTCAAAGCGGTTGAGAGCGGCGTGCTCGACGCGACTATGACGCAAAAGACCCAGGGCATGGGTAAGCTTGCATTGGAGAGCGCGCTCGACCTCGCTGCTGGCAAAGAAGTGCCCAAAGAGCAGCTTCAGGAGGCCGTTCTGACGACGAAGGAAAACGTCGCTCCATATATCAAGGAGCATCCGTGACTGGCACTGGATAGCGAAATGGCAACGGCGAATACAGATTCTGCGCGAGACGGGGGCGCCGCCCAGGGCGGCGCCCCACGGTTATCGATCCGCGACATTAGCAAGAGCTTCTCGGGCAATCAGGTCCTTGGCAGTATTGATCTCGATATCTATCCAGGTGAGGTTGTCGCCCTGCTTGGTGAGAACGGAGCCGGAAAGTCCACACTCTCGTCGATCATCGCGGGATTGATCCCGCCCGATTCCGGCGCGATGCATTGGCAAGGACAACCCTATGCTCCTGCTCGTCCGGGTGACGCAATTGACGCGGGTGTCGTATTGATTCACCAGGAAATGCGGCTGTTGCCCGACCTTACGATTGCGGAGAATGTATTTGTCGGGCGGCTGCCGACTCGCGGGGCCGTCATCGATCGCCAGACAATGAATCGTCGCGCGGCGGAGCAACTCCATCGCCTGGGTTTGGATATTTCGCCGACGACACTTGTTCGCACGCTGCGAGTTGCCGCGCAGCAGCAGGTTGAAATAGCCAAGGCGCTAACGCTCAATGCTAAGCTTTTGATTCTGGATGAGCCGACCGCGGCTCTCGGCGGCGAGGAGACGGAACGGCTCTTCGCTCAAGTCGATCAGTTGCGAAAGCAGGGCGTGAGCTTCATCTACATCAGTCATCGGCTGGAGGAGATCGCACAGATTGCGGATAGGGTGTCCGTGCTGCGCGACGGCCGGCTGGTGGCAACGCACAACACCGCCCAGGTGCCGGTCAACACGTTGCTTGAGAATATGGTCGGACGCAGCGTCGACCGGATCTTTCCCAAGATCGAAAAGCCTTCGGAAAAGGAGGTTCTGCGCGTGGATCGGCTCACCTCACCAGATGGTTCTTTCCAGGACGTGAGCTTTGCGGTCCATGCTGGCGAGATTTTCGGGATTGCCGGAATTGTCGGTGCGGGGCGCACGGAATTGGTTCGCGCAATCGCTGGAGCCGATCCCATCAGTTCCGGCTCGATCGCCATTGACGGGCGTACCGTCCAGATCAAAACACCAGGTGACGCGATCGATGCGGGGCTTGTCCTCGTGCCTGAGGACCGAAAAGCGCAGGGTGTTGTCCTGGGGCATTCCGTCGCGCATAATTTGGCGCTGGGAAACTTCGACCGCTTGTCGCGCAACGGCGTGATCTTTCCGCGCAATGTTCAAACCTTCGCCGTGGAAGCTATCAAGCGTCTTGGCGTGAAGGGGAAAGCCGATCAACTGGTTCGTTATCTTTCCGGTGGAAATCAACAGAAAGTCGTTATTGCTCGCTGGATCTCGCGCTCGCCGAAGGTGTTCATTCTCGATGAACCGACCAGGGGAATCGACATGGGCGCGCGAGCCGCAATCTACGAGACAATTACGTCCCTCGCGCGATCCGGCATGGCGGTCATCGTTGTCAGCTCAGATCTCGAGGAAGTAATGGGGCTTTCTCATCGTGTTCTCGTCCTGGCCCGCGGCCGGAATATGGGAATTCTCGAAGGCACGGAGGCAACCAACGTCGCCATCATGGAAAGAGCGACTGCCTAGCACCCTGTCGGGCTTGAAATCGAACTCCCGTTTATGGATGGACCGCAGCTGACAAAAGAAGTTTCCCTGCCTGACAGGCTGCTAAATTCCGCCTGCGGCGGAATAGAAGAAAAATCCTAATATCTAATCTACTAAGCTATGAACTTATTCAGTCTCGAAGGAAAAATCGCCTTTGTAACAGGGGCGGGCAGCGGCATCGGTCAGCGCATTGCAATGGGTCTGGCGGAAGCGGGCGCGTCCGTTGGATGCTTCGATCTCGCCTCCAGCAGCGGTCTCAACGAAACCGTGAAACAGATCGAGGGCCTTGGCTGTCGTGCGCTCGCCCTCACGGGTGACGTAACACAAGCAGACGACCTGAGTGCAGCGATTGCGGCTCTTGAGGACAGACTCGGAGCACTGTCCGTGGCAGTGAATTGCGCCGGCATAGCGAACGCGGCGGCCGCAACGGAGATGCCCCAAGCTCAATGGCAGCGGATGCTCGATATCAATCTCACGGGTGTCTTTCTCTCGTGCCAGGCCGAAGGCCGCGTGATGCTGCCCCGAAAACAAGGCTCTATAGTCAATATCGCTTCGATGTCCGGCACGATCGTAAATCGTGGCATTCTCCAAGTACATTACAACGCTTCGAAGGCGGCGGTCATCCATCTCTCCAAAAGTCTCGCCATGGAGTGGAGCGCGTCCGGCCTGCGTGTGAACTCGATAAGTCCAGGTTACACGCTGACCCCGATGAATTTGCGGCCGGAGGTGGCCGAGCAGCGCAAGCAGTTTGAAGCCGACACCCCGCTCGGACGCATGGCCACGGTCGACGAACTCGTGGGCCCAGCCGTGTTCCTCTCCAGCCAGGCGGCTTCCTTTTGCACGGGCATTGACCTCGTCGTTGATGGCGGCTTCGTCTGCTGGTGACGAGACAACAGGCAAACATCCATGTCCGATTTTCTCCTCGCGATTGACCAGGGGACGACGAACACCAAAGCGATCGTGATCGATCGCGAAGCGAGGATCGTGGCGAGGGCCTCTGTGCCGATGGACATCGCTTTTCCGCAGCCGGGATGGGTCGAGCAGGATCCGATCGCCATCTGGAAAGCCGTGGAAACCGTCATTGAGAGCTGTATCAGCCAAATCTCTCCGGCGAAATTGGCGGCGATCGGAATTTCGAATCAGCGCGAGACGATTCTGGCATGGGATCGTTCGAGCGGGCGACCGCTGGGACCAGCCGTGATCTGGCAGTGCCGGCGAACGGCAGACTTTTGCCAACGCCTCCGCGAGCAGGGCCTGGAGTCGTTCCTTCGGGAGCGAACCGGACTGACGATTGATCCGCTTTTCTCCGCAAGCAAAGCGCGTTGGCTCCTGAAACAGATCGACGCCGCTGGACAGCCGGTCGCGGCAGACAATATCTGCCTGGGCACTGTGGATAGCTGGCTTCTTTGGAATCTTACGGCCGGGAGGATTCACGCAACAGACTTCAGTAACGCAGCGCGCACACAGCTTTTCAACCTGCGGACAGCGACGTGGGACGATGAACTCTTGAAGCTCTTCGAGGTCCCGGCTTCTGCGCTGCCGCACATTTATCCCTCTTCAGGAATAATTGCCGAAACAGCGGCGGTAGCGCGTCTGAGCGCCGGGGTGCCGATCGCAAGCTTGATCGGCGATTCACATGCTGCGCTCTTTGGGCAGTGCGGATTCTTGCCCGGGTCGATCAAGGCCACGTATGGGACCGGGTCTTCGCTGATGACGCCGATTCAGGACCTTCGTATTTCCAACCGGGGACTGTCGTCCACGGTCGCGTGGGGATTCAAGAACATCACATATGCTTTGGAAGGCAATATTTCCGTGACTGGCTCTGCCGTGCAGTGGTTCGGCCAGTTTCTCGGCGCTGATGATCCGGCACAGCGGGTTGCCGCCCTTGCTCAGGAGGTGGGCGACACGGCTGGAGTTTACGTCGTCCCGGCGTTCGTGGGACTGGGCGCGCCTCATTGGGATGAAGCGGCGCGAGGAATGATCTGCGGAATCACCCGCGGCACTACGCCGGCGCACGTTGCTCGGGCGGTCCTCGAGTCGATCGCCTACCAAGTGCGCGATGTGTTTGATGCGATGCAAGCGGACGCAGGAGTCACACTGCGTTCACTGCTCGCCGACGGGGGTGCCACCAGGAACGACCAACTGATGCAATTTCAGGCCGACATCCTCAACTGCGCGGTTTCGCGAAACTCCTCTCCGGAGGTTTCTCCACTTGGAGCAGCCTTTTTAGCGGGTCTGGCAACCGGATTTTGGTCAAACCTTGACGAGGTCGCGGCCCTGCCCAGGGAGTTCGAACGGTTTGAACCCAAAATGCCGGACTCTCAACGCGCCGAGCTTTATGCCGGATGGCAAGCGGCGGTGGCACGGGCCAAGAGCTAGGGTCCAACATTCCAGCATGACTTCGCAGCCAGGATGGACTGGACCATGAGGGAGGTTAGACTAGAGATGGAAATCATAACCCCATGGAGGATGATGGAGTTCCCAGTTTAACGTCGTATCGTAGGGTAATACTGGAAATTGAGGATTGAAGGCGCAGTAGTCAAATCGGTCAAATCATACCCGAAGATGTCGGCCTGATCCTGGCGGACGCAAGCGCGAGCGCGCCGAGTTTTTCTCTTCGAGCAGGCTTTCCGGCGAGCAACTGCCTCGCATTTGCTAAAGTTTTTCTGGAGTGCCAAGCTCGCAAAGCCGATAGTTTGGCAAAATCCCCAAAAAAGAGAGGAGTAATGATGGAAATTACAACGACCATCGGATCAATTCTAAATCGAAAAGGCGTCACCGTATGGTCCGTCTCACCAAATGACACCGTCTTCGAGGCAATCTCGACGATGGCAGAAAAAAATGTCGGTGCTCTGCCGGTTCTGGAGGGCGGCCGTCTGGTTGGCATGGTTTCCGAACGTGACTACGCACGCAAAGTGATCCTGCTCGGACGTGGCTCGCGAGAGACGACGGTCGCCGAAATTATGACCAGCAATGTCAGGACAGTAGGCTTGGATGACTCGGTCCAAGCCTGTCTGCAGTTGATGACCGAGAATAGAATCCGGCATCTTCCCGTCATGGTGGAAGGCAAGCTGGCGGGCATCATTTCGATCGGAGATTGCGTCAACTGGATCATAAGCGCTCAGACCGCTGCGATTGATGATCTCGAGCGATTTGTTACCGGCGCCTATCCCGGATAAAGACGATTGCACTGAGCCGGGCAGTGTAAATACCGTGTCCGGCCTTGATGGCGGGTATTTCACCCGGCGTGAAATATCCGGGTTAGAGTGGGGCTAGAGCAAATGTTTGCTCATTGTATCGTCGCGTGATGCTGGGCTGCCACTGCAGGTGTTGACCGGCTCACTTCGCCCCAAAATCGGACCCGAGAGATAGTCGTGCAATGAGCTTGAACTGGGGCGCCTTCGCCGATAGGTACAATTGCAGCCCTCCCCAGCTCGAGAGTGCTGGGGAGCCACTATGTCTTACGCGAATGTGTCATTAAAACGCCGCCCGTTTGGTGAGACCATGCGGCGTGACGCGTGGTGGGCGCAACCGTTGTTCGTATTTCTGGGGCTTTCGACTTTCCTTGTGTACTCGACTTGGGCGGCATTTCAGGGAACTCACTATTGGGTCGATCAAAATGGCGCAAATTATCTTTCACCGTTCTATTCACCGGAAATTTTCGGCAGCTCGCCGCACGCAATTTTTGGTCCGAAGGGTGACTGGTGGCCATCGTGGCTATTGTTCTCACCGGCCCTTTTGGTTCTGTGGGCGCCGGCGGGTTTTCGGCTCACCTGTTACTACTACCGCGGCGCCTACTACAAAGCGTTTTGGGCCGATCCGCCCGCCTGCGCTGTCGGCGAGCTGCGAAAGGGATATCTGGGCGAAAATTCCTTTCCGCTCATCATGCAGAACGTTCATCGCTACTTCCTTTACCTTGCGCTGCTGTTCATTCTCATTCTCGCGCACGACGCCTGGAAAGCGATGTGGTTCGCGGAAGCGTCTGGTTCCAAACGTTTCGGCATTGGCGTTGGAACGATTGTACTCACGCTGAACGTCATTTTACTGGGAGGCTACACGTTTGGCTGTCACTCGCTGCGCCATTTGATCGGCGGTTTCCTGGATGAGATTTCCAAGGCGCCGGTATGTGCCAAAGGTTACTCTTGCGTGAGTTGCCTGAACCGCCGCCACATGCTATGGGCGTGGATGAGTTTGTTCTGGGTCGGTTTCAGCGACCTCTATGTTCGCCTGTGCTCAATGGGCATCTGGCACGATTGGAAGATCTTATAGACGATGAATCGTTGAACCGTTGCATCGCGATTTTTGCTTTAACGCTTCAACCCTCCAACGCTTGGGCGAATCACGTGGCCAATTACGAAACTCTCGAATATGACGTGCTCATCATCGGCGCGGGCGGTGCGGGGCTGCGTGCAGCCATCGAAGCCTCGGTTGCTGGTGTCAAGGTCGGCTTGATTTGCAAATCGCTCCTGGGCAAGGCGCATACAGTAATGGCCGAAGGCGGCGTGGCCGCGGCCCTGGCAAACGTGGATGACCGCGACAATTGGAAAGTCCACTTCGCCGACACGATGCGCGGCGGCCAATACGTCAACAACTGGCGCATGGCCGAATTACACGCAAAGGAAGCCCCCGACCGCGTCCGCGAACTCGAAGCCTGGGGCGCGGTGTTCGACCGCACTGCCGACGGAAAAATTCTTCAGCGCAATTTCGGCGGTCACCGCTATCCGCGACTCGCCCACGTCGGCGACCGCACCGGCCTGGAAATGATTCGCACGCTCCAGGACCACGGCATCCATCAGGGCATCGAAGTCCACATGGAGCACACGATCGTCACGCTGCTCAAGGACGGCGACCGCGCTGCTGGAGCCTTCGGCTACGACCGCGAGCGCGGACGATTCAAGGTTTTCAAGGCAAAAGCCGTCGTGCTCGCCACCGGCGGCATTGGTCGCGCCTATAAAATCACCAGCAACTCCTGGGAATACACCGGCGACGGCCAGTCGCTGGCGTACCATGCCGGGGCGGAATTGATTGACATGGAGTTCGTGCAATTTCACCCGACCGGCATGATTTGGCCTCCCAGTGTCATGGGCATTCTCGTCACCGAAGGCGTGCGCGGCGAAGGCGGGGTATTGCGCAACAAGGACGGCAAGCGGTTCATGTTCGCAGATATCCCCGACATGTATAAATCGCAAACCGCCGACAACCCGGAAGAAGGGTGGCGTTACACCCAGGGCGACAAAAATGCCCGCCGTCCACCCGAACTTCTCACCCGCGATCATGTCTCGCGCTGCATCATGGACGAAGTCAAAGCCGGTCGCGGCAGCCCGCACGGCGGCGTATTTCTTGACATTGCGTGGATCAAGGAAAAACTTCCGAACGCGGCTGAACACATCAAAAGGAAGCTGCCGAGCATGTATCATCAATTTATGCAGCTCGCCAACCTTGACATCACCAAGGAGCCGATGGAAGTCGGCCCGACGACACACTACATTATGGGTGGCGTACGGGTGGACGCCGAAACTCAAATGTCCAACGTGCCTGGACTGTTCGCCGCGGGCGAAGTGGCCGCCGGATTGCACGGCGCGAACCGGCTGGGCGGAAATTCATTGTCCGACCTGCTCGTATTCGGCAAACGCGCGGGCGAATTTGCCGCAAAATTTGCCAAGGAACACCACGCAGGTCACATCCACGATGGCCAAATTGAAGAAGCCGCTCGTGAGGCGCTGGAGCCATTCGATCGCGCCGCGAGAGCAGTCGGCAACACGGAAGGCCCTTACCAGGTGCAAATCGATTTGCAGGAAATGATGCAAAGCCTCGTCGGAATCGTACGGCGCGAAGAGGAAATGCTTCGCGCGCTCGACGGACTGGGAAAACTTCTGCGACGCTCCCAAAACGTTGCTGTCCATGGCCATCGCGAATACAATCCCGGCTGGCACACGGCGATTGATTTGAAGCATCTGCTCACAGTTTCCGAAGCCATCACGCGCTCGGCCCTCGAGCGCAAGGAGAGCCGCGGCGGACATTTCCGCGACGATTTTCCAACCAAGGACGCGGCGGGCGGCAAAATGAACATCGTTCTGCGCAAGCATGCGGACGGCTCGATGCGAGTGCGGAGCGAGCCAATCCCCGAAATACAGGAAAACTTGAAGCAAGTCATCGAGGAGATGGAATGAAAACGGCGGTTTTCAAAATCTGGCGCAGCGACGCGAAGGGCGGAAACTTCGTGGATTACACCGCGAAAATTTCCGAAGGCATGGTCGTGCTCGATGCCGTCCACGAGATTCAAGCGACCCAGGCCAACGATCTCGCCTGCCGGTGGAATTGCAAAGCTGGCAAATGTGGTTCCTGCTCAGCGGAAATTAATGGCATGCCGAAGCTCATGTGTATGACGCGACTCGACGAGTTGCCGCTCGATAAACCCGTGACCATCGAGCCGATGAAAGCGTTTCCGCGCATTCGCGATTTGGTGACGGACGTTTCATGGAATTATCGCGTGAAGAAAAAAATCAAAAAGTTCAAGCCGCGCCCGCCCGACGCGCCGGACGGCACCTGGCGCATGGCGCAGGAGGATATTGACCGCGTCCAGGAATTTCGCAAGTGCATCGAATGTTTCCTGTGCCAGGACGTCTGTCATGTACTGCGCGACCATCACAAGCACGAGGACTTCATCGGCCCGCGATTTTTTGTTTTTGCCGCCGCGCTGGAAATGCACCCGCTCGACACCGAAGACCGGCTATCAGAATTGAAGCAGGCTGGCGGCATCGGCTACTGCAACATCACCAAGTGCTGCACAAAAGTCTGTCCCGAAAACATCACCATCACCGACAACGCGATTATTCCGCTGAAGGAGCGCGTAGTTGACGAGTTTTACGATCCGCTGCGCTCGTTGCTGAAACTGTTTCGCCCAAAAAACCTGAAAGGAGAAAAACATGTTTGAACTCAAGCGACTTTCCAAAGACGCCATCCCGGCAGCACTGGACAAAGCCTTACGCTACCGCTTGCTCAACGAACCGGCTGAGGCCGAAAGTATCTGTCGCGATGTGTTGAGCATCGATCCGGATAACCAGCAGGCGTTGGTCACTCTGCTGCTGGCGCTGACCGACCGCTTCGACGAAGGCTACGCAGTGGGCGCCACCCAGGCCCAGGAAGTTCTGTCTCGTCTCCGCGATGAGTATGAGCGGGCCTATTACGCCGGCATCATCTGCGAGCGCCAGGCCAAGGCGCGGCTGCATCAGGGCCATCCCGGCGCCGGCCATGATGCCTACGAATTCCTCAGTGAAGCGATGAGCTGGTTCGAAAAGGCCGAAACCCTTCGTCCGCCCAAAAACGACGATGCACTCCTTCACTGGAACACGTGCGCCCGTATCATCATGGGCAATGGGCTCACGCCCCGGATAGAGGAGAAGGTCGACTCCCCCTTCGAGTAGTCTAGGTCGAACGCCTTGCCAGAGACCCTGAGGGGATGATGGAGCCAATGCCTTCTTTTTCCTCGCCAAAGTTATGCCACAAGCCAAGTGATAAGATAGGCAACTTGAGTCCGCTGCGTCCACAGACTCGATAGACCATTTCAGAATAGCGATTTGAGTTTGCGCGGTAGTTCATGATTCCGCCTTTCTTTCATTCGTCGGCACTCTATTGGGCGGTCCAACCGCCGTCGACCATCAATCCACTGCCTGCTGTCGAAGGCAACGCGCGAATCTTGGCAATGAATCGTTTCGGTTCTCCCGGAATGGGAAGGCGCGGCCCACGGCTTGACGCGTCTCAAGCCTGTGGAGAGTATCCGCCACTGTGGAGCTGCGTTACGATTTTGCCAGCGACAATACGGCCGGGCTTTGCCCTGAAGCGCTGACGGCCCTCATTCAGGCGA
>JAXIPG010000025.1:0-4538 GCA_045403045.1 Terrimicrobiaceae bacterium | reverse complement strand
GAGCATCCCCTGAAGGGGCTGTGACTAAGGAGCGACGCCGAGAGATGCCCCAAAGAGCTCACGCCCTCTGGGTTGCGCCAAGTTTCGGCCCTCGCTATGTCGCCAAGCTTGTCCGTAGCGCTGCGGCTACGGCCTGCGCTTGGCTCCTTGCGATCTTCCGAAAATTGACAGCAACGTGACATACGTGGGTTTTTCAACAGTCTCCTAGGTGGCGGACTTGGGAGCGGCCAGGCCGAGCATCAGGAGCGACATTCCGTTAAAGAGCAAGTTTATGCCGAAGAATAATCCCAGCACCCAGGCAGAGTCCGACGGCCACCGGGAGTACACCATCACGCCGAGAACGAGTGCGGCAATGCCGTTGATCAGGGTCCAGCTCCATCCCTTGTGCTTCCGCAGTCTGAACGCGCCGCCGATGAGGAAAAACCCCTCAACGATCAGGAACACCGCGAAAATAAGCGTGATGACTGCGATACTCGATGCAACGCAAATGAAGAGAGCCAAACCGGCTGCGATGCGGATCAGGGCGAAGAGCGCTTCAAGAATGCGGTGTGTGACCTCCTTGCCGAAGAAGGCCAGAAAAAGGGAGATGACGCCGCTGACGATGGCGAACACGCCGAGGAACTGGGCGATAACGATGGAGAAAAGCAGGGGTGAGCCCATGGCCAAAAAACCTACGAAGATGGAAAGAATGCCGCCGGCAATAAGCCAGCCACGGCTCTTTGAAAGGCCTTCTGCGGCGGTGGCAGGAGAAAGAATGGTCGTCATTGCGGGGGATCTTCAAACTCTCGAACGAAGAAAGGCCAGCAGTTTTTTAGTCTAATGGGCGATACTGCACAAGAGAACACGACGGCGACGAGGAAAACCCGTCACAAGATCGGCGCCAGCAAACGCGCCGCCTGGGCTCCGGCCTTGAAATAAAGTGGCCGGGACTCGTAGTCGTCCAACTTCCACCGACTCGGCAAAATCGCTTTCGAACATCCTGGCCACTTCCGAAGCAAACCGGGGTCCGGAGAAAAATACACCGCTTCGCCTTGGCCAATTCGGCCAGAATCGTGTCGAACGTGGCCTCGCCATCGGATCAGCAGATCGAGCCTGTTTCCGCGCAGAAACTGCTCGCCTGCCACCGCGGCGAGATCCCCGACCCGGGAAGGCCGGACCTCCGAGCGCGGCACGTGAAAGCGCCCCATTTCCTCGCGCACTTCGTGAATCTTTGCCTGATGCTTGATCAGGGCCTGCTTCATCACCTTCGAGTGGGCATCGAATCGCCGGCTCCCAAAAAACCAGTAGAGCGGCAATCCCAGCCAGGGAAAGGTGATCAACCCGATCACCCAGGCGATGGTTCCCTGCGCGGTCCGCACTGTGAACAAGGCGTGCACCGCGCTGGCCACCGCGAGGATCTCCACCGCGAGGAAAACGATGGAAAGAATCCAAGGCATAAGGCGGAGGATTCCCGCGTTTACATTTGGCTTCTAACTACAGCACAGTTCCTTCGAGGAACGGCTGTCCGTTGGTAAATCGCCGCAAATTTTCGACCGTGACGCGGGAAATCTCACGCAGGGCCTCCTCAGTCAAAAAAGCCTGATGGGAAGTGATGAGCACATTGTGGAAGCTGAGCAGCCGGGCAAGCTCATCATCATGCAGCACCTCGCCCGAGAGATCCTCGAAGAAAACCCCTTCCTCCTCTTCATAGACATCCAACGCCACGCCGCCGATGTGCCCGCTTTTCAATCCCTCGATCAGCGCCGTGGTGTGGACCAGACGTCCGCGGCTAACGTTGACCACCATCACGCCGGGTTTCATGAGGGCGATGGACTCGGTCCTGATGATGTGATCCGTTTCGGGGGTGAGGGGAGCATGCAGCGAAACGATGTCGCTCTCCCTAAAGATCATCTCGGTTTCCACATATTCCACGCCGTATTGCGCAGCCCATTCGGGATTCGGGAAGGGATCGAAAGCCAGCACGCGCATGCCGAACCCTTTGAGGATTTGCGCGGCGATGCGCCCGATCTTTCCGGTGCCGATGATGCCGACGGTTTTGCCGTGGAGATCGAATCCCACAAGGCCGTTGAGCGAGAAGTTGAGCTCGCGCACCCTGTTGAAGGCGCGGTGGGTTTTTCGATTGAGCGTGAGGATGAGCGCAATGGTGTGCTCGGCCACGGCGTGGGGCGAGTAGCTCGGGACCCGCGTGACAGCGATGCCCAATTCTTTGGCGGCTTCGAGATCGACATTATTGAATCCCGCGCAACGCAGTGCCACCATCCCGACCCCGTGCCGGGCCAGACTCTCAAGGGTTGACCGCCGGACATCATCATTCACAAACACACAGACCGCTGTCGTTCCCTCGGCTGAGAAAGCGGTGCCGGCCTCCAGCCGGAAATCATGAAACCACAAATTCGTTTCCTCCACGCCCGCGGCGGTGGTCAAGTAATCGCGGTCGTAGGGCTTTGTATCGTAAACAGCGACAAGCGGCTTGCCCGAATCCATGGCGCGCTCACAGTTTCAGACTGCCGTGAGCTTGACAAGGGCAATTCCTCCGTAACCAGGTTGCCAGAATCCAGTCACGGCAAGAAATTTCCTCGATCGAGACCCGACGGAGGATAAGCCGAGCACAATGCCAATCACTGTTGCCAAAGTATTTCCGTAAGCCTTGCAGCTTGTCTAGAAGAGGACTGCCGCGGCCGCCGCGAGCGTGATGCCGTAAAGAATGACCGGAAGAAAAGCTTTCTTGAGGATCTCGCCTTCGACATTCACAAGCGAGAGAACCGCGCAGACGGCAACGATGTTGTGGATCGTAATCATATTGCCCATCGCGGCGCCGGCGCACTGCAAGGCGAGCAGCGTCCCCGGGTCCATGCCGATGTCCTGGGCGATGGAAGCCTGAATTCCTCCAAACGTGAGATTCGAGATCGTGGTGGACCCGGAAAAGAAGCTGCCCAGCGCGCCTAGGAACGGGGCAAAATACTTCCAAGCCCCGCCGGCGACGCTCGCCAGCGCATCACCGAGTATTATCGTGGACGCCCGGTCGCCACCGACCATCAGGAGGTTGACCGAAGACAAGGGCGCCGAACAGGGCAATCACAGGCTTGCCAATGCGTCCAACGGTCTCGTGCAGCGCTACGGGCAGCGTCCCCATTGGCAAGCGAAAGAGCAGAAAAGCAAGCGCCGCAGTGAGTAGGAACGGAATGATCGAGGGAACGTAAAGGATCGCGTGGGACCAATCAAGGCCCTGGCCAAGGATGTTGCGAAGCTGCACAACAAGAGACGGGCTAATGGTGAGCTCCCAAGCCCGCCGAGCGAAATTGGAAGATTCGGAACGGGCGATGTCAGCAGCCCACGGAGGCCCAGAATCGGAATCCGGGTGACGAGCAGGATGACGACCGTAACGATCAGAGGCGTGAGGGCAACGAGAACCGGGACGGAGAGAAGCGGCCCCCGCCGCGGTTCCGCGGTCTCTTGCCGCTCGAGCCCAATTCCGAATCGCGCGAGCAGGATCGTCGCGATCAGTCCGACTACCCCGCCGATGACAGCCGGGAATTCGTAGTTGGTCCATGCGACCGCAAGCATCGGGACGACGCAGGAAAGCAGCGAAAGATAAATGAAGCCGAGGTTGCGGCGAATAACGCCCCAGTCGACCACGAATCGCAGCGCAACCACGGGAATGATCAGAGCCGCAATGCTCTGCAGGACCGCGGTCTTCACGCCGATGTCGATGAGTTCACTTTGCGGCAATTCGAGGAGCTCGAAGCCAAACCACATCGGCGTACCGACCGCGCCGAAGGCCGTCGGAGTCGCATTGAAAATAATGCATAGCAACGCCACGCGCATAGCCGGAAACCCAAGCCCGACCAGCATCGGAGCCGCCAGCGCCGCAGGAGTCCCGAAGCCGCAGGCGCCCTCGATGAGGAAGACAAATGCCCAGCCAACCAGCATGAGTTGCGCCACGGGGTTGCTCGAAATCTCGCCACTCCTGCAATACGTCCATCGTCCCCGACTTCTCCAGCGCAACAAAAAAGAAAATGGCGCCGAAAACGATGGAAATCGGCGTCAAGGCATCGAGGAGACCGGAGATGACCGCCGCACTAAGGAGCGGAAACGCAGTGCGAAAATAGCTGAGCCGCACGGTGAAAGCGAGGGCGGCCGCCAGGGAAAAAGCCACCGTCGCGGGCAACGGATTCGGTTTCGTCATCACCACGATGAGAAACACAATAGGCAGCGCGGCAAGAAAGAGATCCACAATATCGCAGAACTAGGCTTCTAGAGATTCGCAAGGAAATTAATCGCCACCGCGTTGAAAATATCGATGAAAAAGCCGCCGACCAGGGGCACCAGCAGGAACGCACGGTGGGCTGCGCCATATTGCTTGGTTACCGCTGTCATGGTGACGATGGCGGTGGCGGTGGTCCCAAGGGTTATGCCGGTAAATCCAGCAGCGACCACGGACGCTTCGTAGTCTTTCCCCAGTGCCCTGAACACCACAAAGACGGCAAACAGCGCAGCCATCAGTACCTGGAGCGTGATCACCACGGTAAGGAAGACCA
>JAXIPG010000303.1:0-25407 GCA_045403045.1 Terrimicrobiaceae bacterium | reverse complement strand
TCTCGAATTTGGTGGAATGGACGGCTGGATTCCCATCTTGTCCGGTCGGGACGGCCCCGCGAAGCCGGATCATATTTACGAGCAGAATATGCACAAGCCATGTCTGGCACAACATGCCGCATTTCTCATTGAGGCCGATGGCGGCGATGCAGAGTGGCTTCGTTCGAAATTCTATAATCTCCAGACATTCTTGAACAACTACCGCAACCACCACCGGCATTCGTGCGGCCTGTACTTCTGGCAGAACGACATGGCCATCGGCGTGGATAACGATCCTTGCACCTATTACCGGCCGCCGCGCAGTTCGGGCGCGATTTACCTCAACGCTCTAATGTTCAAAGAACTCGAGGCCATCTCTTATCTCTGTCGTTGCCTCGAATTAGGAGAAATCGCGGAACATTATCAGAAGGACGCCGACAATCTGCGAGAGGCCATCCAGGAGCACTGTTGGGACGAGCGCGACGGATTCTTTTATAGCGTCGATCTGAATCTCCTTCCGGTCGAGCCTAAGCGCACATTCGGCCTTCACCAAGGAATGCCACGGGACTGGCCGTGTCTGATCCAACGGATTGGCGTCTGGTCAGGATTTCTTGCACTCTGGGCTGGGCTTGCAACCGCGGAGCAGGCCGAAAGGATTGTGGTTGAACAATATCGTGACGCGAAAACATTTAACGCGCCGTTTGGCATCCGGACTCTGTCGCGCATGGAGAAAATGTACAACCTGCGCGCCACCGGCAACCCGTCGTCGTGGCTCGGTCCGATCTGGGGAATCTCCAACTACATGGTCTGGCGGGGGCTGCTGAATTACGGCTTCCGCGATGATGCGGAGCAATTGGCCGCCAAGACGGTTCACCTTTTCGGCCGCGACCTCGAACGCTTTGGAACGCTCCACGAATACTACCAGCCGGAGAATGGCGAACCAATTCTGAACCCCGGCTTTCAGAATTGGAATTATCTCGTTCTGAACATGGTCGAATGGCTCAAGGGCCGGGAACCGGTCGCAGAATTCGGAATGCGCGGTCCGCAGGCAAACTAAATTTGAATGGTCACGCCGCATCCTGCCGGTTTGATTCCTCGGAATTCTCGGGCAAATCGGGCCGCGCGCTGGAATCCTCCACGTTCGCGAATCCAAAAACGTCGTCGGAGGCGTTCACGGCAATGTTTTCGACTTCACGCAGTTTGCGCTGCATGGTGCGCGCCTTCGTGCCCACCGTCTCAATGTCGCTTGTGGCCTGTTGCAGCTTCTTTTGAACTCTGGCGAGGACGTCGCCAAAGGTGCTGAACTGGGCTTTGACGGCACCGAGGATCTTCCACACCTCGCTCGAGCGCTTTTCGATGGCGAGGGTGCGAAAGCCCACCTGGAGGCTATTGAGCAGAGCGACGAGTGTGGTGGGACCCGCAATGATCACGCGATGCTCGCGTTGAATGAAGTCCGCGAGACCCGGACATCTGAGAACTTCGGCATAGAGGCCCTCGGTGGGAAGGAACATGATTCCGAAGTCGGTGGTTTGTGGGGGATTCAGGTATTTTTGGGAAATTTCACGTGCATTCGCCTTGATCCTCAATTCCAGTTGGCTGGAAAAGGTCCTGATTTGCTCGGCATCCTGCCTGTCGATCGCCGCGAGCAGCCTTTCGTAGTCCTCCTTGGGAAATTTCGCATCGATAGGCAGCCAAACCTGCGAGCCCTCCGCGTCGCGACCCGGCAGTTTAATTGCAAACTCAACATTCTCGCCGTTCTCACGCGGTTGGACGTTTTTCGCATATTGCTCAGGGCTGAGAAATTGCTCGAGGATGGCCGCAAGCTGGAATTCGCCCCATCCGCCGCGATTCTTCACATTGGACATCAGGGTCTGCAGGCTGCCGACCTCTCCGGCAAGCTTCCGCATTTCGCCCATGGCGATGTGAACCTGCTGGAGGTTCTCGCTGACGATCTTGAAGGAATCTCCGAGGCGACGCTCGAGTGTCGTCTGCAATTTCTCCTCCACCGTCGCGCGCATCTGCTCGAGCTTCGCATTGTTGTCCTGCTGGATGGCGGCTAACTTGTTCTCCAGCGTTGCCCGCAAGGTTTCGAGTTTCTGCTCCGTGGTTTCAGTCAGCAGCGCAAGCTGGCGGTCCAAGGACTCCCGCAGGCGCGAAAGCGCCTCTGTCTGCGTCCGCAGGGAGTCTCTCGTACCGTCCGAGACCTGATTGAGTGCCGCAAAAAGCGACTGTGCAAGCTCCTGCCGGCCGGAGGAATTGTCCTGTCGCATCTGCGCGGGGAGGGAATCGAACTGGCTGCGAAACTCTGCGATCCACTCCGTCAGCAAGCGGCGAACCGAGCGACTGGACGCGAGGAGGGCGATCTGCAGTGCAGCCACCACAAGTGTAACAACAACAATCGCAATGAGAAGGCTCTCTGTCATGCCTCAATTCGCCATCCAAGGCGGCCTTTTTCGGTCACCGGGACAGATTAGACGATGGGTTAGGACATTTGAGGGGGGAGAGCCAGAAATATTCCTGGGACTTTCAGGGCGTGTCTGAACTGCCGGTCAAGCTTCCCAGTGTCAGATTCCTTACATGAAAAATTGGATCTATCCGAGGCGGTAAACGATGCGTGCCTTTTCGAGATCGTAGGGCGACATCTCGAGTTTCACGCGGTCCCCGTTTAGCAGACGGATAAAGCGCTTGCGCATCTTGCCTGAAATGTGGGCGAGCACCGTATGGTTGTTCGCCAATGCGACATGGAACATGGTTCCCGGCAACACGGAGGTGATTGTTCCTTCGATTTCAATAGTTTTGTCTTGGCTCATAGTAAAGGTACGCGAAACGGAGATGGCATTCCAAGGGTCGGGGCCTGACGCTTGTTCGTCGAGAAAAGGAACAGGCTGGTCCTGCGCCGGAACTCCGCTGCGAACGTGGGACACGCAGCAAAACCATCCCCACACTTCCGTCTTTGCGACCCTCAATCTGGCCTATCCGCGGCCAAAAGCAATGCTTCGTTTCTGAGATCTTCCAGAAACGTCCGTTGACAAGGCAGGCATTCGCAACGAGTTTTCACAGCAACATGCCATTTGCCAAGCTTGGATTGACCAAGCCACTCCTGCGCGGGGTTCAATCCATGGGCTACGGTGATCCGACGCCTGTTCAGCTCCGCGCTATACCGCCCGCGCTGGAAGGCCGCGATGTTATCGCCTCGGCCCAGACAGGCACGGGAAAGACTGCGGCGTTTGCGCTCCCTCTTTTGCAGCACCTCGGCACTCACGGCGCGCTCCGCTGTCTTGTGCTTGAACCGACCCGGGAACTCGCCATGCAAGTGGAGACCTCCATCCGCGATCTGGCACGCATGACCGACCTGCGCGTCGCCTCGCTTTACGGTGGGGTCGGCTACGGAGCGCAGCGCGAAGCGATAAAAAGGGGCCTGGATGTCATCGTAGCCACGCCGGGCCGGCTCGAGGACTACCTGGCTCAGGGCGCTTTGCGGCTCGACAATTTGAAAATCGTTGTACTGGACGAGGTGGATCGCATGCTTGATGTCGGCTTCCTCCCTGCAGTCAAGCGTATCCTTTCGCAATGCCCTGCGAAGCGCCAGACCCTCTTTTTCTCAGCGACCCTTCCGCCGGAGATTGCAGACCTCGCGGCCTGGGCTTTGCGTGACCCAATGCGGGTTGAAATCGGCGCCGGACGACCCGTAGCCGCAATGGTCACGCACGGCGTCTATTCGGTTGAGGCTGAGCGGAAGTTCGACTTGCTCGTTGCGCTGTTGGAAGCCACCGATTTCCAAAGCGTGCTTGTTTTCGCGCGCACCAAGCACGGTGCAGACAAGATCGCCAAGAGACTGCGCAATGCCAACCATGCGGTTGCCGTTCTGCACGCCAATCGCACCCAAAATCAGCGCATCGAAGCCCTCGCCGGCTTTAAGTCGGGCAAGTACGAAGTGATGGTTGCCACTGACATTGCCGCGCGAGGAATCGACGTGACGGGCGTGAGCCACGTGATCAATTACGACGTGCCCCAGCACCCTGAGGACTACGTCCACCGCATCGGCCGGACGGGGCGCGCACAGCGGGCGGGAGACGCCTTCACGCTCGTGACAGGTGATGAATTGAAAAAACTTGCCGCCATAGAGCGTTTTATTGGACAAAGGGTCGAGCGGCTCGCGATGGAGGGTTTTGCTTTGGCGCCCGCGCCCATGCAAAATAAACAAGGACCCTTGCGTCCGCGCACAAACGGATTTCTCAACCGCCGGACGCTTCATCGCACCCGGCCAAACAACAATCGTTAAATGAACCTCCCTTGGAAAAAAATTCACTGGCTAAATAGCACGTTTCTGATCGGAACGTTTTTGACCACTCTCTTCGCCGTCCCCGCCTACATCTGGCACTTTGGATTGGACGCTTTTCAAATCGGCCTCTTTCTTTTCCTGGTCATCTCGACCGGACTGAGCATAACACTGGGTTACCACCGGCTATTTTCCCACCTGACCTTCCAGGCGCGTTGGCCGGTAAAGGTCTTCACCCTCTTTTTCGGCGCGGCGGCCTTCGAAGGTTCCGCGCTCGGCTGGTGCGCCGACCATCGAAGGCATCATAAATTTACCGATCACGACGACGACCCGTACGACATTTCAAAGGGTTTCTTCCATGCGCACATCGGCTGGCTCCTCTTCCGCATGGGACCCGATACCCCGCTGACTTGGGTGCGCGATTTGCAAAAGGACCGCTTCGCCGTTTGGCAGCACGCGCATTACGTCCCGCTGGCAATAGGCGCCGGATTCGGCCTCCCCACGCTCCTCGGTTTTCTATGGGGCGGCTGGACAACTGCGTTGGGCGCCTTCTTGATTGCGGGAGTGGCTCGAATCGTCTTCGTGCATCACATGACCTTTTGCATCAATTCGCTTTGCCACTGGATTGGCAACCAGCCGTATTCAAGCAAATGCTCAGCGCGCGACAGTCTGATCATGGCCTTCCTCACCTTCGGCGAGGGCTATCACAATTTTCACCATGAGTTTCAATACGACTACCGGAATGGAGTGAAACCCTGGCAATTTGATCCCACAAAATGGACAATCTGGCTCCTGCACAAGACCGGGCTTGTGGGAAAGCTGCGCACGGTGCCCGAGGAAATCATCCTCAAAGCGCAGATTGCCGAGCGGCAGCGCCGGCTGACTGAAACGCTTTCCAGCCGCCAAATGGCGCTCTCCGAATCACTTCACGCGATGCTGCATAACGCCCAGGAGAAGATGCATGCGGCTCTCGCTCACTGGGAGGAACTGCTTGCCGAATATCGCGCCGCCGCAGAGCGTCGCGGCGCAATCTCACGGCAGCACCGCCGGGCGTTGAAGCGCCGAGTGAACGAAGCCACAGCCCACCTGCGCGCAGCCGTTAAGGAATGGACCGGCGCGCACGAGTTGATCTATTCGGCGATCCAAGCCGCCTGACCCGCTGAGTGGCTGCAGCCGCTTGCCGCCAAGGCGGCAAACTCTCGGATAGAAATGATATGCGATGGAATTGCCCCTGTGGTTGATTTTGTCGTTTGACCTTATATGTACGATTTCCGTCTCGATCAGCTCGCGCGCGTTCTCATCCGCCACTCGACCAAACTCCAGAAAACCGAACACGTCCTGATCGAACTCTTCGATGCCCCGGACGAAATGGGCATTGCGCTCATTCGGGCCTCCCGCGATGCCGGCGCGGTGCCGTTCCTGCAAATCCATCACGCCCAAATCTCGCGCGAACTGGCGCTCGGAGCCGACGAAAGCCAACTCGGCGCCACCAGTGTCATCGAACTTGCCCGCATGAAAAAAATGCAGGCCTATATCGCGGTCCGCGGCAGCCATAACATTACCGAGTTATCCGATGTGCCGGAGGAAAAAATGCGTCTTGTCGCGGGCAGAATGCGCCCGGTCATGGACTGGCGCATCAACAAGACCAAATGGGTCGTCCTGCGCTGGCCGACCCCCGCAATGGCGCAGCAGGCTCAGATGAGCACCGAGGCTTTCGAGGACTATTTTTTCAAAGTCTGCACCCTCGATTATGCACGCATGATCCCAGGAATGAAGGCACTCAAAGCTCTCATGGACAAGACAAATCGCGTGCAGCTCAAAGGCCCCGGTACCGACCTCCTTTTTTCGATTAAAGGCATCGGATCCGTCATGTGCGGCGGCGATCGCAATATCCCCGACGGAGAGGTCTTTTCGTGTCCTTTAAAGGATTCTGTCGAAGGCCACGTAAGCTTCAATGCCCCGACCATCTATCAAGGGACGGCATTCGACAGCATCCGCCTTGACTTCGAAAATGGCCGCATCGTCAAGGCCACCGGAAACAACACAAAGAAACTCAACGAAATCCTCGATAGCGACGATGGCGCTCGCTACGCTGGCGAGTTTTCACTCGCGTTCAATCCCCACATCTTGCATCCGATGCGGGATATTCTCTTCGACGAGAAGATCGCCGGCTCGTTCCACTTTACGCCCGGGCAAGCTTACGAAATCGCAGGCAACGGTAACAAGAGCCGGATCCATTGGGACATGGTGAATATTCAGCGAAGGGATTACGGTGGCGGCGAAGTCTGGTTCGATGGCAAGCTCATCCGCAAGGATGGCTTGTTTGTTATCCCTGCGTTGAAAAAGTTGAATCCCGATTACCTGCTCAAGAAATAGACTAGATATCGGCGGCCGCATTGGCCTGCACCCTGTGGAAATCCACTTCAGTATTTGCTCTGAGGGGCGGGCGGATCTTGTTTGTTGCGTTTGTTTCGGGCCGCCGACTTCCTCTGATCCTCCTCAAAGAGCTCCCGCCAGTGATCCAGGCGTTCTTTGACGCGCTTTTCCAAACCGTTTTCGGTCGGCTCGTAATAGATGCGACCCTCCGGCAAATACGCCTGAGGAACGTAACTTTCGGCGTAGTCATGGCTGTATTTGTAGCCTTCGCCATGGCCCAGTTTCCTTGCACTTTTGTAATGGGCATCACGCAGATGTCTGGGGATCGCAAGCGTGCGGCCCTCGCGCACCTCAGCGGATGCCTTTCCGATCGCCATTGTGCAGCGATTGCTCTTGGGGGCTGTTGCGATGTAGACGGTCGCATGCGCGAGAATAAGCTGGGCTTCCGGCAAGCCGACAAACTCCACGGCTTGCTGGGCAGCGGTCGCCACAACGAGGGCATTTGAGTCTGCCATGCCGACATCCTCACTGGCGCAGATGATGAGTCGTCGCGCAATGAATCGGATGTCCTCGCCTGCATGCAGCATCTTCGCCAGCCAGTAAAGCGCAGCATCCGGGTCGGAGCCGCGCAGGCTCTTGATGAAGGCGCTGATCGTATCGTAATGCCCATCGCCATCAGCGTCATAGACGACCGCCTTCTTTTGAATGCTCTCTTCGGCCGCAGACAGCGTGACATGGATGACGGCATTGGCATCCGGCGGAGTCGTGCGTGCCGCGATCTCGAGCGCATTGAGACACTTTCGCGCATCCCCATCGCTCACCGTCGCCAAATGCTTCGCGGCTTCGTCGTCAATCAATAGCCGCAGATCGCCGAGACCTCGCTCCTCGTCGGCAACGGCCCCTGTTATCAACTCGAGGAGATCGTCGACCGAGAGCGGTTCAAGCTGGAAGATTTGCGAACGCGAAACGAGAGGGCTGTTGACATAGAAGAATGGATTGTGCGTTGTTGCGCCGACGAGACGCAGCAACCCGCTCTCGACATCGGGCAGCAACACGTCCTGCTGGGCTTTGTTGAAACGATGAATTTCGTCGATGAAGAGAATGGTCTTTTGTCCGGTATTTTGCAGCCGGTTGGATGCTTGGGCGACCAAACGCCGAACGTCCGCCACATTCCCCTCCACGCCGCTCAGCCGTTCGAATCGCGACCGCGTCGAGGCAGCAATCACTTGCGCAAGGCTTGTTTTTCCTACCCCGGGCGGACCATACAGGATGATCGAGGAAATCCGGTCAGCCTCGATAGCGCGGCGCAGCAGCTTGCCTGGGCCTAGAATGTGTCGCTGACCGACGTATTCTTTCAACGTGCGCGGACGCATCCGTGTCGCTAGCGGTGCATCGACGGCAACCGGCACGGCATCCTCGTCTTGAAACAAGTCCTCCATCCTCAAACTATCAGCCCGTTTCCCACTGCCTCGCAAGCTGCCACGAGGCGAAAACGCCGGGACCGGGCCCTTTTCTGGAAATTGAGAGGCTGGAAGAAAAGGCGCAATCCCGGGAAGACAATCCCATCCTGCGTTGAGAAGATCTTTCTTCAGCGCCCGTATTTGAGTATTGCCTCGCGTGCCGCGCAACCGCGGAATAGGTTCATCGAACGCATGGCCATGAAAACTCTCCTTGTCCCAGTCGATCTGAGTGACGCCTCGAAGCCTGTCGTCGAAAAGGCCGCCGAGCTCGCAGAGCAGCTATCGGCCAGAGTCATACTCTTGCACATCGTCGAGCCCGTGGCCACCTATGTTCCGGTCGGGGCCACGATGGATGTGATCGCTGCCGCTCCACCGCTTGTGGAGACAACTGAAAGCCTCTCAGCGCCGGATGCGCGCTTGAAGGCCCTCGCTGAGCAATTGGAGGCCGCGGGGGTCAAAGTGGAAGCCGTGACTCTGATCGGCCTCGCCGTCGATGACATTCTCGAACAGGCTGCAAAATATCATGCTGACTACATCATCCTCGGCTCCCATGGCCACGGCGCTCTGTACCACCTCTTCAGCGGGAGCGTCGTCACCGGCATCTTGAAGCGCACCAAATGCCCGATCATCATCGTGCCCTCGAGGTCCGAGACCTCCTAGGGAATGCGCACCGCGCGGGTCTTGTCCAGTTTGAGGACGCCGCCCGAACCCGCCGGCAAGCTGATCTTAGGATCAACGATCTTCTCGCTTCCCCATTGGATGCTGCCTCCCTCAATCAAGCGGCGAGCATCGCTTCGAGACTTGGCGATTCCAAAACAGCGGGCGTACGCTTCCACCACAATGCTGACAAAGTCACGCGCCTCGCCGGCAGGCGAGAAGATCGGAAGGTCCGCATGTTCGAGATCCTTCCTGCTGAAGCGCCGCTCGAAGTCCTCAAGCGCCGCTGCTGCTTCCTCAGCGGAATGGAAACGCGCCGTAACGAGGCGCGCAAGGGACTTCTTAGCCTCCATAGGATGCTCATCGCCGCTTGGCATCTCCTCGTGCAAGAGCACTTCGTAATAGCGCGGCATCAAGTCGTCACTGATGCTCATTAGTTTGCCGAACATCTCGGCCGGGCTTTCATTCAGAGCCACGTAGTTTCCCAGGCTCTTGCTCATCTTCTGTTTGCCGTCAAGGCCCTCGAGGATGGGCATGACCACGGCGACCTGCTGAGGCATTCCCTCCTCACGTTGCAGATCGCGGCCGACCATGATGTTGAAGAGCTGATCCGTTCCGCCGAGTTCGACGTCGGCCTTGATCATGACGGAATCCCATCCCTGCATAATCGGGTATTGAATTTCATGCGCGCGGATCGCCTGGCCACGGTCGAGGCGGTCACGAAAGTCCTCGCGCACGAGCATCTGTTGAAGTGTCACACGGCTGTTCAGCTTGATGACCTCCTCGAAGCGCATGATCTCGAACCATTCACCGTTGAAGACGACCCTTGCACGCTCGCGGCTCAAGATCTTGAAGGCCTGCTCCTGGTAGCTCGTGGCATTCTGCAGCACCTGCTCGTGGGTCAGCTGGGGACGTGTCACTGAGCGGCCGCTTGGATCCCCGATCATTGCCGTAAAATCTCCGATGATCAAAATGGCTTCGTGGCCCATATCCTGAAAATCCCTCAACTTGCTCAGCACAACGCTGTGACCGAGATGGATGTCCGGGGCGGTCGGATCAACACCGAGCTTGACGCGCAGCGGACGCCCTTCAGCGAGCTTTGCATACAGTTCGTGCTCGCTGAAAACCTTTTGGCAGCCGCGAGAAAGGTGGGCCACCTGGTCGGCGGGGGAACGCATCTCCTTCAGCGATTCTTGTTCAACAGTTCCCGAACTTGCTCGATGGTCATGTTCTTGTCGATCTTGTCGCTGATCTGATCCAAGGACCCTTGCGCGCTGCCCCGGCCAAGATAGGCCGATGTTTTCACCGGCTCTTCACGTCTCGCAGCTTTCTTGTCAGCCTGATAAAGTCTCTGTGTCTGGGCCGATTCGACGGGAACTTTCTTGCCTGCGTTCACTCCCAACGTCTTCGACCAGAGGCTCGCCTGGCTCGAGTCATAGATCATCTTTCCGAACCAGGGATTCTTGAGCCCCAGAAAAGAGCGAACGCTCCGATATTTTTCGGCTGAGAATTTCTGCTGGTAGAGGAACTTGGACGAGCCGGTTGCCTTCTTGCCGAGAGAAAATCCTCCTCCGTCGAACTTCTTGTCATTCATTGGGTTGATCAACGACATGTCTGGCTTCGCCGTCACACGATCCAGCAGCTTCTTGTCGGCTTGCTGGGCAAAGCAACAGGCGCCGGCAAGAAGCCAGAAAAGGAGGAAAGGGCAGGCGCGCATGAACACAGACTACATTACCTAATTGCCCTTGGGCAAGGAAGGGGAAGCCTGCAAGGACGCCAGCATCTGGCGCGCGGCGCGACGGTCCGCCGGTTCCGCGTAAGCATCTATCACGTCGCGCAAGACCTTCCGGGCCGCAGCCGGGTCATCGCGCTGCAGAAGCCCGGCAACATAGGCCTGCGCGATGGGGAACGAGCCCGGATGCACTTCATGAGCGCGTGCGAGATCCTTGAGCGCATCGGCGGGGGACTCAGTCGTCTGAGCACGACGGACAAAGAATTGCGCAGCGGCGCAACGGGCCTCCCAAAGCGAGTTTTCTGTGGTTTCCCAAAGCCCGCCCGCCCGATTCCAGTCAGTGTACTCGACGCTTTGCAACAAGCTCCTCCCTTGCGCGTCATCAAGAAGGGAAGCAATGCTTTCGATCCATGACCACGCGCGGTCCGTGTCGTTCTCTGAGATCAGCCTCCTGGCGAGTTCGATCTGGAGATCGCGAAATTGTCGCGGGGTGAGATTGAATTCGTTTACACGAGGGTCGAGGCGAGACACCTGTCCGCTCCGCGAGTAGTAATCCGCCAGGGCGCGAGCCGGAACGGCCTGCGGAGTCTCCTTGGCACGCAGAATGCACTCGCGAGCCTCGGCGAAATCTTTCCACGCCAGAAACCGTTCCGTCGCGCGCATCCAAGCCGCGCCCGACCGCACATCCACCGGTGCCGCGAGAAGATGTGCCTTTGCGTCCAGCGCCCGGTCGATATTCAGGTAATATTCGGCAAGATCGATATGCCTCTGCGGATCAAAATGCGCAATGCGTTTGATCGGAGAAACGATTGCCTCGGCCGCATCGTGCCTGCCACTCATTGAGAGCGCCTCAGCAAGCACAAGCGCACGGACGGCGTCGCCAGGAGCGCGCGCCCTAAGCTCCGAAAAGACGCCAACCGCCAGCTCGTATTGATTCTCAAGCAAGAGGCGGCGCCCAATCTGATCCCACGCCTGCTCGTTGAAATGCGCATCTGCAAGATAATCATTCAGGATGCGTCTGAGATCTTCATAGCGCTCGTCATCCAGCAAAATTTGGATAACGATCTCACCCGCATGGTAATTGCCGCGCCCCGCATCCCATTCGGCTAAGAGCTCCTTCACCAGATCCGTCGTGGAGCCGAATTTCTCGGCGAGTTCCTTTCGCAAGACATAATACTCCGGAATAAGGGAGGGAGTGCGCATTGCGATTCGTTTGAGTCGGGCGAGTTCCTCCACCCGGAGATTGGCCGGCAAGTTCCGTTGGAGGACAAGGAAGCTCCGGCGCGCCCGAAAGCGCTCCTCTTGTGTCGCCGCCGGATTGTCCATCTCGCTCAGGGCTTTCTTCCAGTCGCCTTCACTGACCGGGTTTTTTCTTTGAAAGGAGGAATTCTCAGGAACTGGGCCAAGCAACGCCTCAGCCGCTGCGACTTGTGACTGGTCGTTGACCTGGATGGCGAGCTCGCGAAGTTTGGCCGCTACGGCTCGACGGTTGGCGGACCCGCTTCGGGCCTCACGTTCCAGCAGCGGATAAGCGTCCCGTTCGCGTCCAAAAGCGGCGTAAAGCTCCGCCAGAGGAATCGTGAACTCAGGCGAGGCAGCGAGAAAAGGATTTCTCTCCAGCTCGGCGAGAGCCTCGCGATGGCGTCCCGACCTGCACAAAGCCAGGATGTGCTGAAACAGCAGCGCCTTGTTGAGGGCGCCGTCTCGTCCGAGGCGATTCAGGAGCGCGAGCGAACGGTCATACTCGCCCTCCTCGTCCAAAATACCGGCCAGCCTCAGGCCTGCCGTTTGAATCATCGCTCGCCCCAGGCCGGGAAACTCTTCGGCGAGCAGCCGTTCCAAGAAGGCGGCGCCAGGCTTTCGCATGAGGCGAATCCGGGCGAGATTGAGGATTCCCGCGCAGAGTCCTTCATTGCGCGGATTGCGCTCGCACAGGCTCTTGTAGACGGCGGCTGCCGTTTCCGCGCGCCCGGAGTGTTGAAGGCGAATGACCGCATCCAGGAGCTTGCGGTCGGATGCGCCGCGAGCCAGCCATTCATTGAGCAAATAGGGTATCCGGTTGCTCTCGGCAGAAACAAGCTGGTTGAGTATGAGGAGTTCCGTCGTCGAATCCTGGAAATTCTCACCCCTCATTGAAAGAAGCGCGGAATCCCTGGCAAGGTCGTTGCGATACAGATCCCGCGCAAGGCGGTGCAGGTTCCATTCCTCAAGTTGATTCCCGCCTTGCTGGACAAACTCGGCCCAACCCTCGTCGTCCGACGTTCCCAAATCGCGAACGACTTCCGCAATCCTCTCGGCCGCCAAGGAATCGTCTCCTTTCAGACTGGCGATCAACGCGGCAGACGCTCTCTCGCACCGTCGATGCTTGGATGTCCTCAAACGAGCGGTCACCTCCTCTTCGAAAGCCGCTCTTTGGCTTTCCGGGGTAAGGAGCCAGCGCGCGCGAAGAGCCGCAAACAACGGGTCGCTGAACGATAAGGACGATGGTGCGCAATCGATCGCACGGTCCAGACGTGTGATCGCTTCTTCCGGATCGCACTGAGCAATCCACCATCGAGCCAGCTCGATCCAGGCAGAGCATGCCTGGGAAGCCGGCAAGGCGCCAGGCACGGTTTCGCCGAGCGCACAAGCCGTGCGCAAAAGATTCTTGTGAGCCAGGAACTCAGAGGCCCGCCAGCGCGGAAGCGCAGGCGCGTAGGCAAACACCCGGGTAAGAAACTCCGAAGACGGCCGCCAATTTGCCGCGAGCATGCGCGAGAGCGCGGCCAGAACGGTCTCCCATCTGGCTTGCCCCTTTCCAGAATCACTGGCCCATCGACCCAGTCTGCCATCTTCTTCCTCTTCCAGCGCCAACGCGGCGAAGCCCTGCTCAACCGCTGCGCTGACGCCTTCCGTCGAGGCCAGTCGCTCGATCTCCAGGAAGGACCCTGCTCGATCCCCTGAATAATGCTTTGCCCAGATCCTCTCGATGGGTGCTGAGAATTCCTCAAACCATTTTTGCTTTTGCGGACTGTGAGCGAGAAGCCGGCCGGCTTCGCGAATCGCAAGAAGCCTGCAGCCTTCGTTGTCCGTCTCCGAGGCGACCTTCCATTGCGCGGCAGGCGGCGCACCGGGACGGGCGGGCTGCCCAGGCGCGTGAAGAATTCTGTCTGGCAAAGGAAGGCAGTCCCTAAAAGACTCGATCTCCGATCTCGTCTCAGCTAGCAACGTCTCGAAGTCCACCAGCGCCTGGGAACGGTCACCACGATCGAGGGCAAATCGGCCCAATCGTAAGTAAACTTGCGGTGCGCATCCACGAAAGCGCGCCGCAGCGCGATAGGACTCTTCCGCACGTTCGTATCTTCCCGCGCGTTCAAAAAAATCCCCGGCCGCGGAGAGCACCCGAGGAGTGCGGGCGTGCCGGGCCGCCAGCGCCTGCCAGACGGTCTCCGCATCGTGCCGTCTGCCGGCACGCTCGAGAAAGTCCGCAAAGCGCATGGACGGAGAAGGATCCTGCGTCCCGACCAGAGAAGCGAGCCGTCGAGCCAGGCGCGCCGCCTCCTCCCAATCTGCGGCGTCCTCTGCCGACTTGACGAGCCGCTCGATGCCTTCGACGGAATCCTCGCTGTCTTTCACCGAGGCTTTTAGCGCCTGTCGTGCTTCTTCCAAACGACCCTCCGCGGTCAAAAGAGAAACAAGGCCCTCCCGCCAGGGCAATCCTTCCGAAGATGTTCGAGTCCGGTGCTCCATGCGCGAACGCCACTCCTCGGCAACGCCATGCTCGACGGCATAAGCGGCCGCTTCATTCAGCAGTTCCTGGCGCGCCGCAGTGTCCCCTTCCGCAATGCACGCCTCTTCGAGAAAATCCAGCCCGCGAGTATAGAGCTGAAGCCGCGTTGCCGCGTTGAGGATCGAAGCGCGGAGTGGTCGCCGCGCGCTTGGCAATGCAAGCCCATAGGCTCGCTGCCAGGTTTCAAAGGCGTCGAACCAATTTCCACTCATCTGCTGGGCGAGCGCAAGATCGGCAACAGCCTGCCAATCCTTCGACTCTTGCGCGAGGGATTGGAAAATCCGCAGCCCGTCCTCGTAATTGCCCCGATCGAGTTCAATATGACCGATTTGGCGCTGAATTTCCGCGCGGCGCTCGGGAGCCAGTTCTGCGAGCCTCCTAAAGGCTTCGATCGCACCGGCGAAATCGCCGGAATCAGCAAGTTGGACGGCCAATGCCTCCTGCAAGGCCGTTGACTGCGGGACGGCTTCCAGTCCCCTCCGCAAAGCACTGACCGGACTCGACTTGGAATTTGTCCAGCGGAGCCAGCGTGCCAGTCTGAGCCACGCCGCCTCGTTACTGGTCCTTTGTGCCTGTTCGTCCAGCGATCTGATCATTTCTTTAACGACCGGCCCCACTGACTTGTTGTGCTCGTCCGGCGTCGCTCGCTCTTTGGATTGCAAGGCGAGGAAGAGGCGCCGATCGAGATCTTCACGAGGCGGCGCGCGCCCGGAAGTCTCGCAGGCCTGTCGCAAGATTTCGACCATAGCGTCCGTCTGGCCCTCTGCTTGAAGCAGATCGGCTAAACGAAGCGCGTATTCGGGCCGGGAAGGATCTTTCTCGAATGCCGTGCGTGCCCAGCGTCGCTCTTCTTCCTTGGCTCCAGATCCTTTCAGCAGCTCCGAAAAGCGGAATGCCGCCGCCGCCGCGTCCTGCGGATCAAGCCCCGAACCTGCGAAGCGCAAAAGGCACTCCGTTGCCTCGGCGTCCCGCCGTTGTTCGAGATAAAATCGCGCGAGTTCGCTCGTCGCTTGCTCGTCATCCGGATGAGCGAGAAATGCCGCCGAGAGCTTATGCTCGAGCGGAGCGGACAGCCGCATGCGCCTGTAGAAGTCCATCGCCCGGGCGTCCGCGGCGTCGTCGTCCTTGTGCGCTGCAAGGTAATCCTCAATACGCTTTTCTGCGTCCGCTTCCTGACCCAACAGGGCGGAGACCTCCGCACGGAGAAAAACGATGTCCCCGTCGTCGGGTCGGACGGCAAGCGCCTTGTCATATCGGTCCGCAGCGGCCTCCGGATGGCCCAGGGAGAGATCGAGCGCGGCGACTTCGCACGCGAGGCGGATGTCCTTAGGGAGAAGCGTGGCCGCTTTCGCCAGCCAATCATGTCGCCGAGTATCATCAGTTTGAAATTCGTAAAACTTCGCCATGCGCAAGGCGGGCAGGGGATCGCGCGGGCGCGCCTCCGCCTCCTCGCGCCATTTTTGCTCTAGTGCATCAAGGGAATGATTCTCTCTATGGAGATTAAGGAGGCGGCGGCGCGCGGAATCCAATTGCCAATGATCGGGTCCCATCAAAGCAAGCAGGGCTTCCTGTGCGGCGATAGCTTCGTCCACTTTACCGGCCTCCTCAAAGCGGAGCGAGATCTCGCCCCATGCAGCGAACCGCTCGGCTGGTGAACCGCTCTCGGCAATGACCCGCAAATGGCCGACAGCGGCTTCCCAGTCGCCAGCGTGCGCGCTTGCTGCGGCGAGCCGCTTACGGAGGACAAGGTCACCAGGGGCCAACGCGACTGCGCGCTCCCAGGCGACCCGCGATCTGTCGGGCTCTCCGGCTCTCTGCAAGAGTTCGCCAAGCCGGACCAGGAGGCGTTGGCTTTCATGCACGGCGGCCGCCCTTTCGATGACGTCCGCAGCCGTCCGGATCTCGCCTTCCTCCTCAAGCATTCCGGCAAGCATTTCCGCCGCGGCGACGTTTCCGGACCCCGCCACTTCACCAAGAACCCTTTTCGCCTCGGCCTCCTGCCCGGCCCGCTGCAGGACCCGCGCGTACAACACAGGGTTTTCGGCCGCGCGCTCCCGGCATGCGGCAAGAAGTGCTTCGGTCTCGCCGGCATCGGCATGGATCTTCCACAAGCGGTCGAAGGCGGTCTGTTGCACCGGGTTTGCGCCGAGAATGGCCAGATAACGAACCGCAAGCCGCTGGGACTCGGCGTCAAGCCCCCACGCTGCGTCCGCCAGGACAAGGCAGAGCGCTAGTGCGGTTAGACGCCGTTTCATCGCGCAAGAAATTAGCGGAAATGGCGCTTCCGGCAACTCGGGAACAAATCACCGTCCCGAGCGCCAAGTCGCACGGGCTGCTACTTGTTAAGAAGTGCGGGAGCTTGCATCGCCCTATAGCCGTCGGGAACCACGAATTCGGAGTCCGCAACCGGGCTTTCGCTGACCGCCACCACTGTGACCGTGGTCTTGCCCATTCCCGTCGCATCCACCACGGTGCGGATCGGGAATCCTGGAAGCTGCTGGTCCTTCGTGAGTCCCCTGAAAGGATCCGCGCCCGCAAGCGTCGAAAGCTCGGACATGAGTTTCTCGGTGTTAGGCAGGTCCTTGGTGAGCCACAGATGAAGGTTCATGCCATTCGTTGTCGTTTCAAACTCCTCGCACGCATAGCCACTGATTGTTTCCTTTCGACCCGTGGGTTTGGGCGGTACCGGATTGGCGCCGACGCTCTTGGCCGCCTCCTGCGCATGAGCCTGCTGCAGGCTCTTGATCGACGCGCCGGGAATCGTCATCACCAGTTTCTGCTCATGCATCAACGAGATCATGTCGCCGGTCTTCAAATCGACGATGGAGGACACTAGAGGATTTAAGTCCAGGCGCATCTGTCCCGCTTTAATCTTCATCGTCATCGTCACGTTCGCCTCCTGCGGCGGACCTTCCTTCTGGATCTGCTGTGTGATCGTGAGATCGGCACGCGCAGCGATCGCCAAAGTCGTTGCAAGAAGCGCGACAGTGACCCTTTTTATCGAGGTCATCAGCGGGAAAGGTCTGCCTGGGACAGGATCTTGAAGCCACCGGCTCGGAGCACGGCACTCGAGCATTCACTGTCATCAAGATGCATGACCAACACGGCACGACCGCGCGGACGGATTAGCAAGGGATAGCTGAATAGGATGTTCACCTCCGCCATAAGCAGGGCGGAGAGCACCTTCGCAAGATCCGCGGCGCCTTCCTTCAATTCGACAACAAGCACCTCGCATTCGCCGAAGGCAATGTCGTGCTCGTGAAAGAGCGCGCTCACCCGCTCAGGATCGCTCACAATCATGCGCGTGATGGAAGATTCGGAGGAATCCTGGATGCTCAAAGCCAGGGCCACAACGTTGTGCTCATTCAGGAGTTTCACCACTTCGAGCAATGCGCCGACTTTGTTTTGAAGAAAGACGGAGAATTGCCGCACCTGCGGGCTACCAAGTTTTTCGGCGGTCGACGTCGGCATAGTCGTTCAGCATCCCTTTCTAAGCTGCCACTATTTGTACGAATACAAAAGGCAGAACTGTGATTTGTCCCCTTCAAGGAGGCTCATTTTAACAAAATAGCGGCCGCTCACCTCGGCAACCAACCCTGCCGCAGCAGCCTGCCCGTCTTCATAGGTTTGGTAATCCACGGGTTTGCCGTTCTCATTGAAGACGCTGACGGCGATCTTTCGGCCTGGCGAAGTCACAGCGGCAGAAAACCAGTATTCATTGCCGGCGAAAAGATTGACCTCCAGAAACTGTGCTCGATTCGGCTCGATTTCCCCGGGCCAATAGCCGTCGCGGATCTTGTAGCCGTCATTGCTGAAGGCGCCTGCGAGCTCAAGAGCCTTGCTCCGCGCGCTGACATCGCTTTCCACAGTTGGAGGAGCAGGAGTCGGATTCTCCTGGGCAAAGGCCGCAGGCAGGAGCACCGCGGCGGCAAGAACTTGCAGTAGACGGGTCATGATTCCGATTGGCAGCAACTTGGCATAGGTGGGTTTCATGCTTCAAATTCCGGCTTCGTTCTGCTAGGCCCCGGTCGCGATTGCCGTGACAATGGAGGACATCGTCTCGTGCAAATCCTTTACGTTTTCCGTTGAGGGCGTCTCGGCTTTGACGAAATCGCGGGATTTTTCGAGAGCTAGGCGGAGCTTGGAGATAAGCAGATCTTCTTGCATTCCTTGGGGCAACGTGCCGATTTGTTCCAGAAGATATTCAATAATGGCGGGGTGGCGCAAGAGGCGGGCAGATTCCGGTGTATAGGAACGTTCGATGAGCCCGCTCGCGATTTCCGTTCCCCGTATCCATGCCCCCAGAGTCACCAACGTCACAAGGTTGCTGTCCTTTTGCTCGAACATATCGAGTTTCACCTCGTTTTGAGTTGCTTCAAGCTCCTCGCGTAACGCGTTCCAATCGTTGTTATCGGCAAAATCATTGATGCTGTTGCCGCGGCCAAGGACGCTTTGGCTCACATTGAGTTTCTTGGCGAGATTGATGATTTCCTTGCCAATGTTTTTGACGCCCTGGCTGTCCTGCGCCTCCACCGCAATATAGCCGTCGGCCACAAGGGTACCAAGAATGAGGGCAATCTGCGAACGGCTGGCGGTGGCCTCAGGCGTGCCCGTGCGAACAAGTTGCTTCCAATTCGGACGGCCCTGCTTGTTAATCGCTGCGAAAAATTCGCCCGGCATCGGTATGGTTATCGATTCAATGCGAACGACCTGCTTGATCTGGTCCGGCGTCATAGCGGTTTCCGCAGCCTGCAACCCCACGGTCGGCAAAGCCGAAAAGACAGACAACAAGAGCCGTCGAATCCGATTCATGTGAGCAGATAATACAATGGCCCAAACTTTGGCGAGCGTGTTTCGCTTTCTCTTCTCTTTCTCGTACTCTTGCATGGAATGCGACTGACAGCGAATAGAGCAAATTGGAAGAGGAGCAAAATGATGCCCAGGAAGCCAAAATGAACAACTCTCTTCCAATTTACGACCTCGACGAGGAAATCATCCGCGCCCTCCGCGAGGGCGGACGCCTCATTTTGCAAGCGCCGACCGGGTCGGGAAAATCGACACAAGTCCCGCAGATCCTTCTGGACGGAGACGCCTTGAGATCTGGACGTTGTGTGATCCTGCAGCCCCGCCGCCTGGCCACTCGCATGCTCGCAAAGCGTGTGGCTGAGGAACGGGGCGCCCAACTGGGCGTCGAAGTCGGCTACCAAATCCGGCTCGACAACGTTTCCTCTCAGCAAACGCGCATCTTGTTCATGACGGAAGGCATTCTCCTGCGCCAGATGCTTGCAAATCCCCGCTTGGAGGGCGTGTCCACACTCATTTTCGACGAGTTTCATGAACGCCATCTTTACAGTGACATCAGCCTTGCCCGCGCCCTGGACCTCCAGGAATCCCTGCGCCCGGACCTCAAGATCATCGTCATGTCCGCCACGCTCGACGGCGCGCAACTTGAACGCTATCTAGCTCCCTGCCAGGCACTCTCGTCGGAAGGCCGCACGTTTCCTGTTGAAATCGAGTACCTGCGCCATGAGACGCGCGACGATCCCCCATGGGAACTTGCCGCAGACGCGGTTGCGGAGAATTTTGACAGGACCGATGGAGACATTCTCGTCTTCATGCCCGGTGCGTACGAGATCCAGCGCACCATCCGCGAAATGAGCCATCGCGCGCCAAGCGGATGTCTTATCCTTCCGCTTCACGGCGAACTCCCAGCCTCTGAGCAGGACCAGGCTGTCGCGCGAACCGGAAAACGCAAGATCATCGTTTCCACGAACGTGGCTGAAACTTCCCTCACGATTGATGGCGTGACAATGGTCGTGGATGCTGGCCTTGCCCGCGTGGCCCGCTACGATCCGCACCGCGGCATTAACACGCTTCTCATCGAAAAGATCAGCCGCGCCTCCGCCGACCAACGCACGGGACGCGCGGGACGCACCGCGCCGGGACTCTGCCTGCGACTCTGGACACAGCGCGACCACACGTTGCGCGCGGCAGCGGAACTTCCCGAGATCAAACGTCTCGATCTTGCCGAGACGGCCCTTTCCCTCAAAGCCGCCGGGGTGCGCCATCTCGCGAGCTTTCGCTGGATGGACAGGCCGGACGAGAAATCCCTCGCACGCGCCGAGCAACTCCTCGCCGACCTCGGCGCACTGGACCATACCGGCGAAATCACCCCCACCGGCCGCCGCATGTTGAGCTTCCCCGTCCATCCGCGCTACGCACGGATGTTCCTCGCCGCGAAGGAGTTTGATTGTGTCCGCGCCGCCGCTCTCATCGCGGCGCTAACCCAGTCGCGCAATCTTCTGCTGCGTGCCGAGCGCCGCGTCGAGGAGGAGCGCACGGAAATCTTCGGCCGGGGTATCTCGGACTTCCTCATCCTTATTCGTGCATTTTCCTACGCCCAGTGCCATGACTTCCGCATCGACGCTCTCCGTCCGCTCGCAATCCACGCCGAAGCCGCCCGGCAGGTGAGAAAACTCTTCGAGCAATTTCTTGAGATCGCCCGCGACGAAGGCCTCGATACGGACGCCGGCGCCGCGAAGGACGAGGCCATCGCCCGATGTGTGCTGGCCGGGTTCGCCGACCAGGTGGCTCGCCGGCGCAGCGGAGGCACGCTCGTCTGCGACATCGTCCACGGTCGTCGTGGACAGCTTGCGCGCGCCAGCGTCGCGCAGGACAGCCGACTCATCGTCGCGGCCGAGATCAATGAAATCGAAGGCCGCAGCGGCGACGCCCAGGTCGTTCTTTCGCTTGCAACACAGATCGAGGAAAGCTGGCTGCGCGAAATGTTTCCGGACGACTTCGAAGAACGCACGGCGCACCACTTCGATACTTCACAAAAGCGCGTTGTCGTACGGCGCGAGAAAATCTTCCGCGATCTCGTCATCGAGTCGCAAGATCGCGACGCGGAACCCTCCCCCGAAGCCTCAGCCTGCCTCGCGCAAGCCGTCGCAAATGGAGACCTCACCCTCAGCCAGTGGAACGACTCGGTGGAACAGTGGATCGCGCGCGTGAACTTTCTGGCTGGAACCCTCCCGGAGCATCATATCCCGAAAATCGGCCCCGCCGAGCGCGAATACATCGTCCATCTTGTCTGCGAGAACGCCACGAATTACCGCGAAATCAAAGACCGCCCGATTCTGAACCTCGTTCGATCGATCCTCACTCCCGCGCAGCAGCAACTCGTCGAGAAACATGCCCCGGAACGCCTGGAACTCCCCGGCGGACGCCGCGCGAAGATCACGTATGCGCCGGACTCCTCGCCGGTCCTCAGCGCACGCATCCAGGACCTTTATGGCGTCACCGACGATCTCAAGATCGCCGCCGGTCGCGTGCCGCTGATCATTCATGTTCTCGCGCCCAATCACCGGCCCGTTCAGGTGACAAACAGCCTGAAGACATTCTGGGTCGAGTCCTATCCCAAATTAAAACAACAACTCCAACGCCAGTATCCCAAGCATGAGTGGCGATAAATTTGCCTGCGGCAAAATTCATTGAGCGTCCGTTTCCCGACGCGGCGGCTGACAGCCCTTCTGAGAAAATCCGCAAAATCCGCGTCATCCGCGGTTAATTTAGTCCCTCTACGACGTGACGGCTCGATCACATTTTGCTCGCAAAAGAGCGAGCAACATGCCGCTATGTAGGCGGCTGATATGAACACCAGGGACAGTCGGTCATATAGCGCCCTACGATGTCGCGAATCGGCCATTTTCTCCGACTCACCTTATCACGAATGCCCCTATTCGCTTCCGTGCTGTGTGCGAGGGGCAGGAGATGGGCAGGAGAGCGATGCGCGCACCAACCTTCAAGGTGCTCCGCACTGTGACTGCTGCTGCCGCCAGCGCTTCCTGCGGGTCTGCTCTTGGCGGGTGCCACCGCGTTGGTCGCCACGTGACTGGTTTGCGGAAATGCGATCAGTTGGGAGTGCTGCTGGCCTGCTGGCGATTAAAGATTTTGATCAGGCAAAGGGGGGGGCTCTCTCCCTATTTGTGGGGCAGCGGGTGTTGGCTAGGTCGCTTACCCGATACCGACAGGAATGGTCCTATGCTTCACGGTGCGTTTCTGAAGCCTTCGAAGATGCGTACGACGGCGGGCTGCATTGGGCGGAAAGATGCGAGACCCCAGAGCCGCCTTTTTCGGCTCGGATGATTGATTTGCTGCACAACGCCCTTTCTCTTCTGCCGGAAAGCAAACGCAATTTGATTCGGCAATTGTTCTTCGAGAATGAGAGCGAGACCGAAGTGGCGCGAGCTCTCGGTATCAGCCAACCCGCCGTGAACAAGCGTAAATGGACAATTTTGGATAATTTGCGAAAGCGACTCGCCCCGGAAAAAATTTCATAGTTCGGTATTTCTTGGTTATAAAACGTCGGCGACTTGCAATTATTCTTTATGATGCACGAGTCTGTGAATGGCTTGCGGCACTCCGCGAACCACACCGCCCATCGTCTAGCCGATGTGGTCCCCAGCGACGTAGCGCATCAATTGGTGGCACAGGACTCCATCTGGTGGCAGAGCCATTGGTTTGCGATACACACGAAAACGCGTCGGGAGAGCTTTGCGGCGACAAACGTCTGCGCGCTCTCCCTCGACGTTTTTCTGCCGGAACTCAAAACCGATTACATTCCACGTGGAGTGGCGCGACACGCATCAAAGCCTCTGTTCGTCGGCTATTTCTTCGCGCGGTTCTGCCCGGAAGTTGCCCTGGAGGCGGTTAGGCGCTCTCGGGGTGTGTTGCAGGTCGTCAGCTCTGGGAGGAATCCTCTTCCGGTGAATGAAGACGTCATCCGCGAAATTCGGGGCCGAGTGGACGCGGACGGCTACGTCAGAATCCGACGCCGCGCTCTGATGCCTGGCGACTTGGTTTCGATCGAGGAGGGTCCGTTTCAAGGGATGATGGGCAGAGTGGAGAGGGAGTTGGACGACCGAAAACGCGTGGCGATTCTCATGGAAACATTATGGCAAGCACGGGTGCTGATCGAAAAACGTTACGTTAAGGCAGAGGCGGCATAGCCGACCGACTGCGTCGAAGAAAATTTTTTAGCACTGTCAACGGCCTTGAAACCGTTGTGCGGAGCCTACGCGAATTCAGAGTTAATATAAGGAGCGCACATGGAAACCCTTCATCCCGGTGTATACACAGTCGAGTTGCCATCTGCCGTGCGACCCATTGAGGGAGTCAGCACGTCGACGGCAGCATTTATCGGATATGCCAGCAAAGGCCCGATTCCGGGCACGAAGCTGCCGAACGGTCGCGCAGCAGAGCCACTGCTGGTGACCAGTTTCACCGAATATCAGCGAAACTTTGGGGGATTTCGCGTCGACAGCTTTCTCAGCTACGCGGCTCGCGCGTTCTTCGAGAATGGCGGTCAGCGGCTCTACATAGTGAGGGTCGTTGGAGCTCCAACTAGCCCGCCGAGCAGTCCGCCGGTACAGGCCGCGAGTCGCGCTTTGAGCGCCGCAGGAGCACCGTTTGGAATCAGCGCGGCCAACGAAGGAGCTTGGGGCAACCGAATCACGGTGGAGATTGCAAACAGTTCCGACGGCGCTACCGCCAATAATTTCAAGTTGGTCGTCAAGTATGATTCGGGGACTGGACCAGACGTCGTAGAGACCTACGACAACGTGACGTTCTCTGGGAGTTCCACCTCCGGTGTCGGCTCGCCTACCCCAGCGGACTATGCGCGCAATATCGTCAACGGTCGCTCGGAATACATTGCGATCCTCGCACCGGACTTCACGTCGAGACCAGCCAACCGGACGGTGTCACTCTCGGGTGGTGGTGACGGTCCGCAGCCACAGTTGACTGATATATCAGGTCAGCCGGCGGTAGACAGTACCGTCACCGGGACGGGGTTGCGTGCGCTCGACAGGGTCACCGACGTCAACCTCATCGCAGCGCCGGGGTATGGCGATCGGAACACCGTGCAGGCCGGAATGTCCTATTGCAAGACGCGCAGGCTCCAGGACTGTTTTTTCCTTGGCGACGTCGGATCAGTGAGCAACGTACAGGCGGCACGCCAGCAAGGGGCGCAACCTGACCTCCGTACCAGTGCGGACGCCCGCAACTTCTCAGTGACCTTTCCCGGCAAATCATTCGGAGACTATGGCGCGGTCTATTTTCCGTATGTGCTGGCCAACGACCCGCTGGGACAGGGGCGGAATCCTCAAATCCTGCTGCCACCGTCGCCGTTCATGGCCGGGGTATACGCGCGGATAGACAACTCGCGGGGGGTGTTCAAAGCGCCCGCGGGGCTGGAAGCCGGCGTTGCCGGCGCGGTTGGAGTCGCGTCGTGCGTAAGCGAAACGGAGCAGGATCAGCTCAATCCTGTGGGGGTAAACGCGATTCGCGCCATTCCCGGCGCGGGTATTGTCTCCTGGGGCACACGAACAATCGGCAGCGACCCCGCATGGCGCTACATCCCTGTGCGACGCATGGCGATCTTCCTGCGCGTCAGCATCTACAATGGCATTCAGTTCGCGGTTTTTGAGCCCAATGACGAACCGCTGTGGGCCGCTTTGCGCCTGAACATTCGCTCGTTCATGCTAACGCAATTCCGCGCGGGTGCGTTTCAGGGCTCCAAGCCTGATGACGCATTCTTCGTAAAATGCGACAGCAGCACCACCACGCAGGGTGACATCGACATCGGCATCGTGAACATCCTGGTCGGCTTCGCGCCGCTTAAGCCGGCGGAATTCGTCATCCTGAAGCTCAGCCAGAAAGCAGGCCAGAGCGCCTCATAGCAAAATCAAGGAGGAGATTCCATGGCACGCATGACACCGCAAACCAACCGGTTCGAT
This sequence comes from Terrimicrobiaceae bacterium, assembly GCA_045403045.1. Classification (GTDB taxonomy): domain Bacteria; phylum Verrucomicrobiota; class Verrucomicrobiia; order Chthoniobacterales; family Terrimicrobiaceae; genus DASTFP01. The sequence goes on along the minus strand of JAXIPG010000303.1, from coordinate 356 downwards.
CCTTATCGTAATTTCCGCTTCCGGGTGAAGTGGGACAACCAGTATGTTGCCGGGCTCAGCAAGATGGGCGCCCTCAAGCGAACCACCGAGATGGTGGAGTTCCGCGAGGCAGGAGAGAACATCACTAGTCGCAAGTTGCCCGGTAAAACCACTTATCAGGCGGTCTCGCTGGAGGCGGGGATTACCTACGACACGACATTTGAAGACTGGGCCAATCTCGTGAACGACTTCGCGAGTCACAGCCTCGCGAGCCTCGGCGAATTCCGCAAGAACATCACGGTCGACGTCTTCAACGAGGCCAATCAGAAGGCACTCTCTTACAACCTCTATCGTTGCTGGGTGTCGGAGTATCAGGC
>JAXIPG010000054.1:0-24747 GCA_045403045.1 Terrimicrobiaceae bacterium | reverse complement strand
CTGTGATAAAGGAGAAGACAGCCATGAACAGGAATAGTAGCGGTCGGCGTTACGACCGGGAGTTTAAGAACAATGCCGTCGCTCTGGTGCGCGGTGGACGAACAATCACTGAGGTGGCCCGAGATCTGGGCGTCTCCAAATGGTCGCTGGGGCACTGGGTGCGGCGGGCCGAGGAGGGCCAGACGCTCAACGAACCGAAGACGCTGGCTTTAGAGACACCTGAGCAACGCGAACTGCGCCGCTTGCGGCAGGAACTGGAGTATGTGAGCCGACAGCGTGACATTTTAAAAAAAGCCTTGGCTGTTGTCTGCGAAGATCGCCATCCACTGATGTGTGGGCCGCCGACTACGGCTGCTTTCTAGTTTATGAAAATCTCGATTGCTCGGGGGAGTCGCATCGTTTCGAAAACCTCGACCAAGTTGAAGACTTCCTTGCGAAGAGGGAACAGTCCAGCGCTTGACATCTCCGGGTCCGCCCGCCGTCCCTGCGATTTCAATGCGAACGAAGGGATGCCTGGAGGATAAAGCCCTGCCGACTACTCCACCAACAGCCACCGCAACAAACTAAGCGACCTTGCGCGACTCGGGAGTCAGAAACGGTGACGGACGAAATCATTTAGGGTAGCGGGCATTTTGTTGCCGACGAGCAGCCGCAAGGCGTCATCGATTTCGTGGTGTGTTACGCGGCAAGATGAGATCGAAAGGCGTAAATCATGCCGCTAACGAACGCTTCTTAAGTTGCCCATCTATCCAGCCATACCCGTCTGTCAGCCAGTATCGGTCTCGGAGCAAACAATTCGACAGATTCCTTTTCGATTATACTGTGGTGAATGCTCTTATCCTCAAAATTCGCTTCTAGTTTATGAAGCGTTGGATTTTCGTCCTGTTCCTATGCGTGGCACATTCCACGGTCCTGCGGGGCGAGCCTTTTGAGCGGGCCGAAGTCACCAAGACGATCAATCTCGTTTCTATCTTGCCGCGGGCCACGCGAGCCGTCCCAGGCGATGTCATTAAGGGGGATTCGGCTCTCAAGACCGGGGGCGATTCCCGGGCGGAATTGCAGTTCCCGGACCTGACCATCACCCGCGTAGGCTCCAATGCGCTGTTCCGGTTTATCGCGGGCGCACGCGACATCACTCTGGATGGCGGAACCATGTTGTTCTCCTCTCCAAAAGGCGCCGGAGGATGCAAGGTGCAGGCTGGGGCCATCAGCGCGGCGGTCACGGGATCGGACTTTCTGATTGCGAATATAGGAGGAAGGATCAAGGTGATCAGTCTGAGTCATAAGGTCTTCGTGTACTTTACGAAGAATCCCAAGATTCGCGTTGTGCTACGCCCAGGACAGATGGTTGATATCGCGGGCGGGGCTACGAAAATGCCGCCCGTCACGACAATCAATCTTGCGGCGCTTCTCTCCACTTCGATGCTCGGCGAGGCCGGCGGCTTGGGACCGTTCCCCAATCAGGCGCTCCTCGTGCACAAGCAAACGGGTTTCGTGGCTGCAAACGGGAGTACGCTTGCTGCGAACGATTCTGTGCCTGGGACCGTCAATCTGACGACGCAGGCTGCTCAAACCGCGCGTTCCTCCACCGTCACCAATAACAATTCTCCGGCGCCTGTACCACCACAGCCGCAGGTGGCGCCGCTGCCGCTTCCTTCGCCGCCTACTGTTCCTGTTAGTGGCGGGAATAGCGGACCAGGCGTGACGGGCGGGAATAGCGGACCAGGCGCGACTGGCGGGAATAGCGGACCGGGCGTGACTGGCGGGAATAGCGGGCCAGGCGGGGATAGGGGGAATAACGCGAATATTCGGGACATCGAGAATAGGGGGAATAGCGGGGTTAGGCTGGATAGGGGGAATAGATAGAATCCGTCATTGTTGGGATATTCGACAACGCCCAGGACCTGGACCGAGCCGACGAGCGACTGGCACCGATTTGCCCACTATCGTCCGTGCATTCAAGTCCCACCTTGCCGATTGTCACTTGCCTGACGATGTGATCGAGGCCTATACCACGACGTTCTATCACGGGGGCAAGTTTGTTCTAGTCAGAACCCACCCCCAGCGCGACGAGCAAGTCGTGAAGATCCTGCGGCAATGCGGGGCCTCGCGGGTGAATCGGTATGATTAATCACGCTCGTCTCAGCAAATACGACGTATGAAGGTGGCACTGCGGGAGCCGTGATAGTTGGTTCGTGTTGCTAATGGCTATGATTTTCATATTGGCAGCTGATGTTCAAACGGATGAGTTCCCCGGTATTCACCCTTAATTCAGCATCGCATCTCCTCGCCCTGGAGGATGCGTTTGGCCCGAGCTAATCGTCTCCTCTCACTCACTCACTGGCGGCCTTGCTGGGGCGCGTCGGGAAGATTTACAAGTATGATCGAAATGACATCTCAATTAACCATGCTCGTGGTGCGTGTATTTGCCGTGAATCGCCACGCTCGAATGCCCAGCGAGTTTTTGGCGAACGTCTTGCGGCACGCCTGCGTTAGCCAGTGAAGAAATGAAGGAATGCCTCAGCGCGTGAAAGCCTTTGCTATGCCCGGTGCGGCCCTTGCCTTCGCGTTCGACAACGCGCTCAACAACTCCCGCCGCCTTCATGAGTTTGCGAAACTGAGCCGACAAACCACGGCCCCCGGCGAGCCGCTGTGCAGCCAGTTCCGGAAACACAGGCGCCCGACCAATGCCGCGAGTCCTGGCGAAAAGCCATGTTGCGAAAGCGCCGTGAAGCGGCAGCACAACAACCTCGCTGGTCTTTTCCGTCTCGAGGCCTAGAAGGCCTGCCTCCAGGTCAACGCTCTCCCATCGAAGCCTGGTCGCGTCACCAAGTCGAAGGCCTGATGTAACGCCCAAAATAATGGCTCCGCGCCAATCGCCTTGCGCGGTTTCGATGAGGCGGGCCACCTCCGCATCCGTGAACGGCTCCCGGCCTGATTTCGCCCAGCGATCGCGAAGAAGGTCCACGGCGGCAACTGGGTTCGCAGGAATGAACCCCAGCTTGCGTGCAGCCTCAAAAGGCACGCCCAAAATTCTCTTTACGACATTATTGCAGGTGGATGCAGAGCGGCCTTCCTCCCGCAAGCGGTCGCGAAAGGCAACGATGTCGCCCGGACTTAGCGAAGCAACCGAAGCTCCCGCACGCGGTGCGACGGGTGTATAAGGAGACGTGTAAGGAGCGGATCGTTCCTTACCGCTTCCAGCCAAGCCTTGCGCTCCGCCGCCGCCCAGTGCAGCAAAGCCTTAGCCAGGCTTCGTTTCGCAGCGTCTCGCTTGGTCGATCGTCGAGGATCTTCAGATGCCGCGCATAGCACAGATTAATACGCTTGAAGTCCCACACGCCCGTGACGATTTCCGGGTCGGATTCCCCCGCACAGGGGCGGATGTCCAGCAGGATGAGCGATTCCACGTTGACCTTGCCACCGACGAGAATCTGCCTTTCCTCTTCCGGCGCGTCCGGCGTGATCCAAGCGTCCAAAATATTGTCTCATATGGGACAATATATTGCAGCACAATAACACCTTGAGGCCCCAAGATTGCTGGCCAGGCGGCAATGCGAGCTTGCGTTTTCGTGTTTCGGGGCGGCAGCGAGGGCTGCGATCGTCTTCGGCTAACCAGCGGGAACGCGGAATGGACAGGCTCGATGGCCAAAGATAAGGCTTGTTCGATGAGTCAGATGAATACTGCGCGCCGTCCGATCAGGGCGCGCGACACGCGATGGGCAGCGCATGTTGCTGCTTGGCTGGCACGCGTTGGCGTTCGGCCGAACACTATCTCCTTTGCCAGTGCGCTGTTTGCGGGCGGAGCCGGGCTTTGCCTTGTGTTAACCGGTAAGACGACGGGCAACTTTCAACCGTGGCTCTTTCTTACGGCCGCCGGGCTGATCCAAATGCGCCTTCTGTGCAATCTGTTCGACGGCATGGTAGCCATCGAAGGCGGATTCAAGACGAAATCGGGGGAGATCTTCAATGAACTTCCCGACCGATTTGCAGATGCCTTCATTTTCGTTGGCGCGGGTTATGCGACAGTGGGCTTGGATTGGGCGCCTGCTGCCGGCTGGCTCTGCGCGGTCCTCGCCGTTCTCACGGCGTATGTACGGGCATTGGGCGCCTCAGCCGGCGCTTCACAGCATTTCTGCGGCCCGATGGCGAAGCAGCATCGGATGGCGGTGATGACTCTTGCCTGCATCGCGTCTGCCGTGCTGAGTTGGTGCGGCGTGCAATGGCCGGTTGTCGCAGGGGCGCTGGTTTTGATTGGCGCGGGAAGTCTGATCACGGTCTTTCGTCGCGTCATGCGTATCGTGCGGGAACTCGAGGGGAAATGACATCGCTTGTTGCATTCGTTGTGCGTCTGCTGTCTGGCCTGCAGGCGCGGTGGCTTGGAACGGACCCTGTGGATTGCCAGCGCGTCTATTTTGCAAATCATACGAGCACTCTCGATGCCGCAGTGTTGTGGGCTGCCCTGCCGGCTTCCATCCGCGAAAGGACCCGCCCGGTTGCCGCTAAAGATTACTGGACTGCGAGCGCGCTCAGACGGTGGCTTGCGAGCGATATCTTTCGAGCACTGTTGATCGAACGGCGGAAGGTGACGAGTGAGAACAATCCTTTGCGAGAAATGCTTGCCGTCCTAGATGCAGGCGATTCACTGATCATTTTTCCCGAGGGCGGACGGTTTCCAGGACCGGAGCCGCAGAAGTTCAAAGGAGGACTCTTCCATCTGGCGAAAGACCGGCCGCAGGTGCAGTTCGTTCCCGTTTACTTGGAAAATCTTAATCGCATCCTGCCCAAAGGCGAAATTCTACCGGTCCCGCTGCTGGGCAGCATCACCGTGGGCTCGCCGATCCAGCTCGAATCTCGAGAAACCAAGGCTGATTTCCTTGATCGCGCGCGCAATGCCGTCTGGAGTCTGCGTCTCACATGAACCTGATTTTCGACAACGAAACCGGTCTGCTAGTGGGAGGCGTCATTGCTGTTCTTATCCTCGCAAGCGTCATCGGCTGGGTGCTTGCGCGCCGGCCCGGAAGCCCCGGATACCAAGCGACGATTGCAAACCTCAACGCACGTACGCGGGCCTGGTGGTTGATGGTCGCCATCTTTTTCCTTGCCATGCTGAGCGGCGGAATCGGCTCGGTCATTCTATTCGGACTCACTTCGTTTCTGGCGCTTCGCGAGTTTATTACCATGACTCCAACCAAACGCGGCGACCATGACACTTTGCTGTGGCTCTTCTTCGTAATTACCCCCATACAATACGGGCTCGTTGCCATAGGATGGTATGGGCTCTTCGCCATTTTCATTCCGGTGTACGCGTTTCTTTTCGTTCCGCTACGCAGCGTCCTGAGTGGAGATTGCGAGCGCTTCCTGGAAAGGACTGCCACCATGCAATGGGCGTTGATGATTTGTGTTTATTGCGTCAGCCACGCCCCGGCGCTTCTGACCTTGGAGATTCCTGGTTTTGAAGGGCAGAATGGAAAGTTGCTCTTCTACTTCGTCCTGGTGGTGCAGGCCAGCGACGTGCTGCAATACATCTGGGGAAAGCTCTTCGGTAAACACAGGATTGCTCCGACCGTAAGCCCAAACAAGACTTGGGAAGGTTTCCTCGGCGGGGTGGCCACGGCAACGTTGCTTGGGACCGCCCTTTGGTGGGCGACGCCTTTCACGCTCTGGAAGGCTGCAGGCATGTCTTTGGCTATTACGCTCATGGGCTTTGTAGGCGGCTTAGTGTTGTCCGCGATCAAGCGAGATCGTGGCGTCAAAGACTATGGTACCCTCATTCAGGGACACGGCGGGGTGATGGATCGGATCGACTCGCTTTGTTTCTCAGCGCCGGTCTTCTTTCATCTGACGCGTTATTTTTTCACGTGATGATAGAGACTCCTCGGCGCTGCCACCATTTCGGAAATTTATTTCGGCATTTGCTCTAGGGCGGCAATTTGCTCTATGCCTCTGCCAGCGCGCTCAACGCGTCAGCAGCGTTGTTCCAAGCGACATTCGCCATTTCCAATTCTGAGGTCACGGACGAAAGCTCGCGGTGAAGCGCAAGCGGCTTCGCTGCGTCGTGGTACAGATCGGGATGCTCCAGTTGGATCGCGAGTTCCTTTTGTTTCGCTTCGAGGCTTAGAATGGCGGCTTCCAATTTTGCGAGGTCTTTCTCTCGTGCGCGGCGCTCCGTTGCGGATGCCTGCTTACGTTCGGCGTCGGCCTTACGTCGCCCGCGGACTTCGCGGATGCCTCGCTTGCGGTCTGAAAGAGCGGATTGTTTGATACGATCACTTCCTTCGTCTAACGGGGCAACCAACGCGTCGCGTTCAGATGTCGCCTGGGACTTTTCGAGGTAGTAATTGTAATCGCCAGGATACGGCGTGAGGTGTCCTGCGTTGATGTGAAGGACGGTGCTGGCGATGGAGCGGATGAAGTGCACGTCGTGGCTGATAAAGACGAGCGTGCCCTCGTATTGCCGGAGGGCTTGGATCAGCGCATCGATACTTGACATGTCGAGGTGCGTGGTCGGTTCATCGAGAAGGAGCAGGTTGGGCGGTTGAAGGAGGATCTTCACGAGCGCTAAACGGCTCTTCTCCCCGCCGCTCAGCACTGCGACGGTCTTGAAGACGTCATCGCCGCGGAAGAGAAACGAACCAAGCACAGCGCGAGCAGTTTGCTCTCCGATATTTCCGGCGTCCGCCAGCGCTTCCTCAAGCACCGTGCGCCGCGCATCCAAGGTGCCTATCCGGTGCTGCGCAAAATAGCCGATACTAACATTATGACCGAGCAAGCGTTCACCTGCCCGGATGGCAACGAGTCCGCCTAGGATTTTCAAGAGAGTCGATTTGCCGGCCCCGTTTGGGCCGACCAGGACCGTGCGTTGGCCTCGCTCGATGGTAAGGTTGAGATTGCTGTAGACAGTATGGTGTCCATAGGCCTGCTGCACGCGGTCCAGTGTTACCACCCGTTGGCCGCCTCGCGCGGGTTGAGGGAACCTGAACTTGACCGTCGCCTCCCTGCCTTGCGGTGCTTCGAGACGATCCATTTTTTCCAGGCGTTTTAGGCGTTCTTGAGCTTGCGATGCCTTGCTGGCCTTGGCCCGAAAACGGTTTACGAACTCCTCGAGGTGGGCGATTTCGCGCTGCTGATTCTTGTAGGCGGCGAGATAGTTTTCCTCTCTCGCGCGTTTTTGTGACAGAAAGTCGTCATAGTTGCCAGTGTAGCGATGAAGTCGCTGGCGGGAGATCTCCACGATGGTCTTGCAGATAGCGTTGAGAAATGCGCGATCGTGGGAAACCGCCAGGATCGCACCCGTATACATCCTGAGATAGTTCTGGAACCAGCCGAGCGATTCCAGATCAAGGTGGTTGGTCGGCTCGTCAAGCATGAGCAGGTCAGGCTCCATCACGAGCAGTCGAGCAAGATGGGCTCGCATGATCCATCCGCCGGACATCGATCGGGCGGGGCGATTGAAGTCGCTTTCGCGGAAGGCCAATCCGGCAAGGATGCGCTTGGCTTTTGCCTCAAGGTTGTACCCGTCCAGCTCGACAAATCGCGCGATGGCTTCATGATGCTCGTCCGAGTTCTCATTAGGGTGTTCGCGCAAGGTCTTCTGCACTTCGACGAAGCTTGTTGAAATCGCCGTGGCCAGTTCCAGGACGGTTTCGTCGCCTCCGGGTGCGCTTTCTTGCGGAAGGAAGCCCAAACTCACTCCCCGCGGAAGCGAGATCGTCCCCGTATCCGGGGAGTTTTCACGAAGAATGAGCGAAAAGAGCGTCGATTTGCCCGCCCCATTGGGTCCGATCAGGCCCACCCGATCTCCCGCATTGATCTGCAGCGACGCATCCTCGAAAAGCACGCGTCCGGCGTACGATTTGGTGAGCTGCGAGACTGTGAGCATGGCAAAAGGGGCGGAACGTAGCGTGCTAAGCCAGCATTCGCAACCCCTCGGCCACGGCGTCAGGCAGAGGGCGCGGACCCCTGCCGCCGACTTCCGCATCAACGCGTTCGAGCCGCCGGATTAAGTCGAGAACTTCCCGCCGCGAATAGGGTCCGCCTGCGGCCTCGCAGAAATGGGTGCGACAGCCGAAAGGACGCGCCTGATAGATGAGGCAGCGCGAAGTCTTCGGGTCGAGAAGAGGGCACGCCCCGTCTCTGCGATCCGGAATCTTCCTGCGCCCTGAAGCTCGCAAGGCCTTCGCGGCAAGCAATGCTTCGCCCTTGGTCAGAAAAGGAGTCAGCCCGGTCAGCTTGAAGTGACAGCATTCTGTGCGCAGCGTGCACCGACGATCGATCGGTCGCGCGGCCAGGTCGGAGTAAACGGCCTGCACCTCGGCCAATGCGGCATGGCGCTTGGCGTCATGAATGTGGCAGGAGTTCATTGAGGAACTCTAACGACGATCGGCGCTTAGACAACCAGTCCCGCCGCATAGCCGCTGGCCCAGGCCCACTGGAAATTATATCCGCCGAGCCAGCCGGTCACATCAACGACCTCCCCAATAAAGAAAAGGCCGCGAACGTTTCGCGATTCCAGGGTCTTGGAGGAAAGTTCACTGGTGTCAACGCCGCCAAGAGTGACTTCGGCTTTTGGATAACCCTCGGTGCCAGAGAATTGAAGAGGCCAATGGTGAAGCAGCTTGTCGAGATCCCGCAGCTCCCGAGCATTGTAATGTGACAAGGGTTTCTCCGAAGCGTATCGCCGGCTCCATGCTTCGGCGAATCGTCGTGGCCAGTAACGGCTGAGCAGGGCGATGGCGTCCGAAGGGCGTTCCGTGCAGAGCCAGCGCGACTCCTTAATCCGCGGGAGAAGATCGAAGGAAACGGTTTCGTGGTCCCGCAAGTAGGATGAAATTTGAAGGACCGCCGGGCCGCTCAGACCACGATGAGTGAAGAGCATTGCTTCGCTAAATGACGCGCTGCCGGCGCGCGCAATGACCGGCAATGCGATGCCGCTGAGCTTTTGGAAATGCGCTCTTTCCTCATCATCAAAGGTGAGAGGTACCAGGCCGGGCCTCAGTTCCGTCACGCGCAATCCGAACTGCGCAGCCGTGCGATATCCAAAGTCTGTCGCACCGAGCTTGGCAAAGGACAATCCACCCGTGGCGATGATCAGCGAATCGCAGGCGAGACTTCCTGTCTGTGTTCCCACGTGAAAACGATCCGATTTTCGCAAATCCGTCACGTGGCAGTCGCAGCGGATATGCACCTTGGCGGCACGGCACTCATCGAGCAGCATCGCAATGATCGCACGGGAACTGCTGTTACAGAATTGTTGGCCGAGCTTCTTTTCATGATAGGCAATCCCGTGCTTTTCGACCAGCCCGATGAAGTCCCAAGGCGTGTAGCGCGCCAGCGCAGACCGGCAGAAGTCGCGATTCTTCGAAAGAAAATTTTCTGGTCCGGCGTGGACATTGGTGAAGTTGCAGCGTCCTCCGCCGGATATCGCGATTTTCTTGCCTACGCGATCATTGTGCTCCAGCAGGGCTACTCGGCGTCCACGCTGCCCGGCTGTCAGTGCGCACATCATCCCGGCCGCGCCGCCGCCGACGACGACAACATCGAACACCGAGGAAGGTACCGGAGTCATCGGTTCTCAACGCGAAAAAGCCTCTGCCGCGGGAGGACTCGAGAATTCAGGGTCCAGCGCCAAGTTGATCTTGTGCGGCTTTCAGACGTTCATACAGCGGCTTCAATGCTTCGGGGATGATGCGGACGCCACCGACAACGGTCATGAAATTCGCATCACCTACCCAGCGCGGGACGATGTGGAGGTGGAGATGGTCCTGAACTCCGGCGCCCGCGGGTTGTCCCAAATTCCAGCCGATATTGAATCCCTGGGCTTTGACGCATTCCTTGAGCAGGCGCTGGGCATGAATGCAGAGATGCCAAAGTTCGAGCACCTCGTCGTCGGTGAGCTCTGTCATTTCGGAGACCTTGCGATAGGGCACTGCCATCAAATGCCCCGCCGAGTACGGGTATTTGTTCATAAGGAGAAACGCGGCTTTGCTGCGGGTGACGACGAGATGGGCGGCGTCGTCATCGGCTTGCGCGGCTTCGCTGAGGAAATCGGATCCGGCCTGGTGTTCCGCACTGAAATACTCGACGCGCCACGGCGCCCAGAGGGACTCGAGATGGCTCTTAGGGAAGGACTCGTTCATGCCAGTTTTCTGATCGTGTAGGTGCGAGCGGTCTTGCCCTTGAGGGAAATCTCTCCTGCCGGCTCGAAGGGGAAGCGGCTGCGTGCGGCGACATAGGTGTATTCACTAGTTCGGGTTTTCGGTCTTATAGACCGCCAACATTTGACTTGTTCACTCCCTCTTCCTCGGCGTCCAGGACGAATTCGGCCGTTTTGGGATCCTGAGGATAGGGGCGCATCGAATAGATGTATTTGATGTAGAGGTCACGGCGCCGGTTTGCGTGAAGACTCTTGTCTGGAATCGCATTGATAAAGTCCCCGCGTAAGAATCCACTGAAATTGTCCAAAGAAAATCTCGAACTCGGGAATTTTATCCGAGGGCGTCGAGAATCGCTTGCGAGGCGCGGCGGGTTGCGCCTTGGGCTTCGAGAGTTGTTACGATCTCGTTGACATTGGCGACAAGGCGCGAGCGAGTCTGTGGATCGTTCAGCAGGCGCAGGGCCTCGGAGGCGAGGGCCTCCGGCGTGGCGAAATGCTGGATGAACTCACGCACGACGTGTGGCGCTGGTTTTGCGGGCAGACGAGGGTCCGCGGGTGGGTTCTGTTTGTAGTTATTGAGGATATTGATTATGCCCAGGCAATCGACATCGACGAGTCTGCGGCCCACCTCGAAGGTGAGCCACGCGACCCGGTACACGAGACAATAAGGAAGCCCGAAAAATGCGGCCTCGAGAGTGGCCGTGCCGGAACAGACGATGCCTGCACAAGCACGCTGCATCAGTTGGTGAGCAGTTCCCGACCGGATCATGATTGGTAAATCGCCGGCCATTTGCCGCATCCGATCGGCATGCGATTCGCTGGCTGCTGCGGCTTCAAGACGGACGTCCGGCCTTCGTTCCCGGATTAAGCGGCTCGCTTCGACCATTATGGGGAATATTCGCTTCACCTCCCGTTCGCGGCTGCCTGGGAAGAGTCCGAGGAGATTTTCGTCGCGAGCGACGCCGGATTTTTCGGCGGCAAGGGCTTCCAAGAGAGGATGTCCGACAAAGACCGTGTGAAGCCCGCTCGCCTCGTACATCGGCTGCTCGAACGGAAAGACACAGATCATCAAGTCGAGAAGGCGTGCCATTTTTGGAATCCGTCCACGGTTCCAGGCCCAGACTTGAGGACTGATATAAAAGAGGATCTTCCCCGGGAAGCGGCGTGTGCGAAGGGCTTTAGCCAGCCGGAGATTGAATCCGGGATAATCGACCAGAACGATGGCGTCCGGCTTCGTTTCTTCGATCTGCTCGAGCATGCGGTGGAATTTTTGCCGGAAGTAGCCGTAATGCTTCAGGACGTCCCACAACCCCAACACGCCGGCCTCTGCGATCCAATCCTCAAACGGATCCGCCGCGATCGCTCGCATTTTCGGACCTCCCGCGCCAAGAAAGCAAATTTTTGGGGCAATCGCACCCAAGACGTTCATCACCTCGGCGGCGCGAGCGTCCCCGCTGGCCTCGCCGGCAACGAACCAGAGGGTGGTCATGGAAGCTGAAGATCGACCTTCTTTCGGGGATCGGCTTCCTCGATACGGCGTGTGATTTCCAACGCAATGTCGAGGGCATCTGCAGCCTCGTGGCCGGATACCTTGGGCTTTGCGCCTTCGCGCGCGCAGTGGATAAAGGCCTGGAGCTCGATCTTGAGTGGTTCCCCGCGCCGGATCTCGACCTTGTCACGGACGATTTCCTTACCCTTCGGACCATCGTGGAGGCGGTACATCACACCGTCCTGCTTTTGATAATCCAGCGAAAGGTAAGCGTTCTCCTGGAAGACGCGGATCTTCCGCACTTTGTCGCGACTGATTCGGCTGGCGGTGACATTGGCGACACAGCCGCTCTCAAAGCGAAACCGGACGTTCGCGATATCCTCACCCTTGCTCAGCACAGCAATGCCGACCGGGTCCATGCTGACGATCGGCGAACGTACGATGTGCAGAATGATCTCGATGTCGTGGATCATCAGATCGAGAACAACACCGATATCGGTGCTTCGGTTCGGATACGGCGAGAGGCGAGTGACTTCGAGAAACCGTGGGTTATTGAGTTTGCCTTCCAGCGCGGTGAGGACTGGGTTGAAACGCTCGACGTGTCCGACTTGGAGCACACAAGAACGGCTTGTAGCGAGCTCGGAAAGCGCGCGGGCATCGGCCGGCGTGTCGGCGACGGGCTTTTCCACGAGAAGGTGCTTGCCGCGTTCCAGGAGAAAGGCGCCGATCTCGTAGTGGGTGACGGTGGGCGTGCAGATTGTTGCGGCGTCGACGAGCCCCGCAAATTCTTCAAGGGAGCCGGCTGCGTGCGTGCGATACTTTTTCGCCGCGTAGCGCGCGGCGTCATGATTCTTGTCGTAAACGGCCGAAAGGGTGCAGTTGTCGAGTTCCGAACAGATGCGCGCATGATTGATGCCCATATGGCCGACGCCGACAACGCCTGTGCGAAGAATGCTCATTCTGAAATTCCGTAAAGAGTGATGCCGCCTTCTGAAGCTGCACGGCACACTGCGGGACTATCAAGCAGAAGGGTACAGTTCGCTTCGCACGCGAGGATTTTCAACTTTGCCTCGCGTGCCACCGCAATGGTCATCTCGCCGATGACTGGAACGTCGAAGCGCATATCCTGATGAGGTTTTGTCACCTTGACCAGGACTGCGTCCTTGCGTCCGAGGCTGCCGCCGCGACGGATGCATTCGTTTGTTCCTTCAAAGGCCTCGACGGCGAGGACGGCGCCAGCTTTAACGATCACAGTCTGCCCGATATCAAGACGGCTGATTTCCTTGGCAATCTCGAAGCCGAAGCGGATGTCATCCATGTCGCGCGATTTAAGGCGAGGTCCCGCGATATGACCCAAGCGAGCAACGTGGGCATCGAGGAAGGTCATTGCGTTCAGGAGCTCGAGGCCGGCCTTTGCGAGTTGCTTCGCGACTTCACCGAAGAGGGTCTGGGCATTGCGTCGCTTCAATCTTGCAAGAAGGATTAGCGCTCGAAGGTCTGGACGCATTTCGAACAGGTTGGCCGGTGCGAGCTGGCCTGCCATCATGGCATGACGAGCGCCGGACTTTCTCGCGGCATCGAGCAGCTTGCCAAGCTGGCCAACCCGCAACCAATGGATCTCGTCCGCGATGGCACTTGTGGCTTCAGGCGTTTCGCCCTCGAACGCGGCGACGGAAATCTTTTTCACTCCGGACGCCCGCGCCGATTCAATCAGGAGGGAGGGGTAGCGGCCTCGTCCAGCGATGAGAAAAAGGGTTTCAGGTATCGTCAACAAGCGCTGTTTACTCGGGCTGACTGGCGGTGACAAGCGGCGCGTGAGGGAGAGCTAATTGGAGAACATATCGCTGAAACGATTCACGCGGAATGGATCCCGTTTTTTCGTCGGATCTGAGGAGGGGGCCGATGGCAGGCTTTCCGCTCCCTTGGCTTGGGCGCGCGTCGGCGATTCATCCAGCGGCGACGCTTCTTTTGCCTGGAGGTTGAATGTGTTGACTGCCACGAGCGCGCTGCGGCCCGCTCCGTAAAGTTTGCGCCGCTGAGCAATGAACGAACTGGGGACGTAATAATTGGAATAGTCCTTCCCGAAAGAGCGCTGGTTATAGCCAATGAAGAGATTTTTCCGGATCTCGAAGTGAAGGTGCGCCGTATACATTCCTCGATTGGTGCCAATGGTGCCGACCTGCTGTCCGCGGACGATTTGCTTTCCCTCGCGCACGAGGATCTTATCGAGGTGGGCGTAAACGGAATCCGCGGTTTTCATTTGTCGGTCTTCGAGAAAAATATGGCGGATGATGATCAAGTTTCCCCAACCCATTCGCATGTCGCGAGCGAGAACAACAATGCCGTTCGCCGTTGCGTAAACGGGCTTGCCCAAGTCTCTGTTACCCCCTTCGAGGCCGTTCCAGTCCTCCCCCATATGGTATTTTGGCCGAAAGCCGCGCGAAGTATAATACCCTACCGCATCGGGTTTTCCAACGGGTTGATCGAATCCATCTGCGAGGCGCGTTCTGGCCGTATCCGGGGACGGAGCACTAACCAAAACGGATATGAGGCAAAAAAGGAAGAGCCAGAATGCATATTTACGGAGGAACCGCATCGTTCGAACTTTAATTTGCAAGGCGGGCGTTGCAACTTTTTCGGTTGCTGCAGCTTGTCGAGCGCAGGCAAATCTTCTACCAGTTCGTTTAGATGTCATCCGTAACTTTTCTTGGGACGGGGCCGGGAAACGTAGCTGCCGGGCGTTTTCAGTCCAGCGTCCTTCTCGAGATTGAACACAGGCGCGTGCTCCTTGATGCCGGCGAGCCGTGTGGTTCACAGCTTCTGGAGATCGGCATCTCCCTTGCCGACCTTGACGCGGTGTGGATCACCCATGCGCATACCGATCACATCGGCGGGCTGCCGTTGTTGCTGCAGGCAAGCTGGCTCCACGGCCGGCAAAGGCCGCTGCCGGTCGGCGTGCCGCGCCATCTTTCAGCGCCTCTTCGAGCATGGCTTGATGCCGTCTTGCTGCCATCCGAGGTCCTTGGCTTCCCCGTTGAGATCTTTTCGTGGCAGGCGGAAACCGCGTTTGCCCTCGATGACATGACAGTTTGGCCGCATCCTACGACCCACCTCGACCGCACCCGGGAAGAGATCGGAAATCTCGCCATCGAATCCTTCCTTTTTGAGATTCTATCGGCGGGGAAACGATTTGTGTACTCGGGCGATCTTGGATCGGCGGAGGATCTGCGCGGTGTCTTGGATAAACCCGTGGATCTTCTGATCTGCGAACTCGCCCATTTTACTCCGGAAGAGCTTGTTGCCGTATTACGCGGCGCACGCATCGGAACTCTGTGCTTGACGCATGTTTCCACGGACCTTGACGAGCGTCGCGAAGACCTTCAGATGCTCTTTGAGCGCGAACTCTCGAGCACAGATGCCGTCTATTTGCCGGACGATGGTGAGAATCTCGACCTTTAGATGGCCGGCTGTCCGGGTTGCTGAACGCGAACCACGGGCAGCGGGAACCGCATCTTGAGTTCATTGTCGAGACGAATCTCGACATGATAAATGCCATATTGTTGGAATTGCACGCCGCCGAGGATGTGGACGTTTGTGACGTATGAGTCCAGCCCGGGCAGGGAGAACTTTAGTTCGCTTTGAGCGATGGGTTGCTCGTCGTCGCAGCCAAGAATGAGCGACTTCTCCATAAACTGGCCGGTGCCGCCGCACCAGCGCGTCCACAGGCAAAGCTTAAAAAATCCGATTGGCAACACGTGCGCTGGAATCACTCCGAAGACGCCGATGAGGGTTTGCTGGCCGCTGATTTCCGTGCGCACATCTTCACAAAACACTGCGGCTTGGAGATCGGGAGGGATCAACCCCGCGGTCATCTCTCAGTGACTAAGCCATCCACCCAAGATCAGGACGGCCACCACAATAGCAAGCGCGATGCGGTAGTAGCCGAAAATCTGCATGCCGTGTTTTTTTAGATAAGCCACCATCCATTTGACGGCGAGAACGGCGGAGACCCACGCTCCAAGAAAACCAAAGAAGAGTGCGAACGGGCCGAAGGAGTGCAGCATTTCCCGGCCGTACTTCAAGCCGTCATAGGCGGTGGCTGCACTCAAGGTGAGCAGTCCGAGCAAGAAACTGAATTCGACCGCCGCCGGCAGGCTCAATCCGACAACGACGCCTCCAACGATCGTCACCAAGCTGCGGCTGACCCCCGGCCACATGGCGATACATTGGATTAATCCGACGGCGACAGCCATCCTCCAGGTAAGCGAATCCAGGCTAAGACTCGATTGATGGGTCTTCGTTTGACGTGACGACTGCCACCAGCTCACGGCAAGAATGGCCACTCCGCCAAAAAACCAGGCCGCCACAATGGGCCAAAGGCCCCATGCCTCGCCTCCGAAAAGGTACTTCTTAATCGGCTTCTCAAGAAGCAGTCCAATGAAGGCCGCGGGCAAGAAGGCGGCAACAACATTGATAGCCATTTGGAGGCCTTGGGGATCTCGGCCGGTAACGCCGAGGGCCATTTGGCGAACGCGCGAGAAGTAAAGACCAAGGACGGCGACGATCGCCCCCGCCTGAATGCAGATTGCGAAAGCATCCGCCGATTCGCTCTGGGCAATTCCCAAGGCGCGTTGAGTTAGGAGGAGGTGACCGGTTGAGCTGACCGGAAGGTATTCTGTGATGCCCTCGACAATGCCGAGTATGAGGGCTTTCCACCAATCCATAGCAGAAAATAGGGAGGAGCCAGGCTCAGCAACCTCGGCGCCGCGTTTCGTTAGATCGCGTTTTCTCCGGTCTCTTCGGTGCGGATCCGAATCGCGTTCTCTATCGGAAGAACAAAGATTTTGCCGTCGCCAATTTTTCCAGTTTTCGCAGAATCCGAGATGGCCTTGACGGCCTTTTCGACAATGCTGTCTATGACGACGATTTCGAACTTGACCTTGGGCAGAAAATCGACAGTGTATTCGCTGCCGCGGTAAATTTCGGTGTGGCCCTTTTGGCGTCCGAAACCCTTCACCTCGCTGACGGTCATCCCCTCGATGCCAACTTCGGCCAGAGCTTCTTTGACGTCTTCCATTTTGAAGGGTTTAATGATGGCCTCAATCTTCTTCATACAGCAGAGTGTTTAAGCAGCTTAATGACCCTTGGCAAGCGGAGATGCGGAGGAAAATAGCCGACCGTTTTTCATCCGGATGAAGCCGCGTCAGTGGCGGCGGAGTTCGGCGGGGGCTTATTTGCGGCATCTTCCGCGCATAAAGCACATGCGGGGCACATGGCTGCATCGCAAGCTGGGCGACCGATTATTCTCGCGTGAGATGTGGCAACCTGAGCGTGCGCGCTTCGCAGCGGGGTGTGCTATAGGCGTCTTTTTTTCGATGATGCCTTTGCCTTTTCAGATGTTGGCCGCCGCGCTAATTGCGTATCTGGCTCGGGTGAGCATCCCGGCGGCCATTGCCTGCACTTGGTTTAGCAACCCTCTGACGACACCGCTTTTTCTTCTGGCGCAATACAAGCTCGGCTCTGTGCTTATAGGACAAACTCCGACCGACGAACCGACCGTTGACGTGCTGGCTCTTCTCTCTCGGGCCCCGCTGCCGCTTCTGGTGGGTGCCTTCGTGTCCGGAGCAATTCTCTCTTTGGCGGCCTATCCTCTTGCTCTAAAGGGCTGGGATTGGTTTAAGGGACGGTTTCTTCAACCTCGCTCCGGAGTGGCCAGAAAAAAACCTCCCGCAAGAAGCAAAAATCCTCTTTAGTTTAGTTTAGAAGGACGGGGGCATAGCTCAACGGTCAGAGCAGGCGGCTCATAACTGCTTGGTTCACGGTTCGAATCCGTGTGCCCCCAGTTTCAACGGCGGTGAAAAGTGACGGGTGGTTACTTCTTTTTCTTGCCACTACCCATCGCGGATTCATCACTTTCTTCGATGACGGCTTCGCTTCGGCTTCTGGCGAGAAGCAGTTTCCTGCTTTGTGTCCTGGTCCTACTGGTCCTCGGGCTCGTTCTCGCGTGGTTTGCGTCGTGGCGCGCGGACAGGCTTGCCGCGCTGGATTCCGACAGCGCGATTACCAAGACCGATCTTGGACCGGTGGAGTTTCTAAGCCGTGGCGAGGGGCCCGCGGTGCTGGTATTTCACGGTGCACCGGGCGGCTACGACCAGGCGATACTATTGGGTTCTCACCTTGCGGAGGACGGATTTCAGATCGTTGCGCCGTCGCGCCCCGGCTATTTACGCACGCCGTTGGCCACCGGGCCTACGCCCGAACAGCAAGCTGATGCTATGGCAGCTTTGATCGATACGATGGGAATTCCCAGTGTAGCGGTTCTAGCGAGTTCGTCGGGAGCTCCCGCGGCCATCCAATTTGTCATTCGGCATCCCGAAAAGGTCTGGGCTTTGGTCCTGATTTCCGCGGAGACAGCGAAGTTCGATGCCGATGCGAAACCGCAGCGGACCGAACCTGGAAGGCTTGTGCTCAATGGATTCAGGGGCGATCTTGGCGCCTGGCTTTGTGGTGAGGTGGCAGAAAAGGATCCGCGCCGAATGCTTTCGTGGATCCTTGAGGCTGAGAATAGCGGAACCGCGGTCGAGCGCGAATCATTGGCGACCTATGTCCTGAATGATTCGGATCAGCTCGAATGGTTCCGGAGCCTGATAGGAACCTTCGTGCCGTTGAGCGTGAGAGAGGCAGGCATTCGCAACGATCTCGATCAGATTCGTGCATTGTCCGATTTTCCCTTTGAGAGAATCATTACGCCGACGTTTGTTGTTCATGGCACTGCGGACAAATGCGTGCCCATCGCCGAGGCGCAGGCGGTCGCCGCCAGAATCCCTGGAGCGATCCTGTATCCGGTCGAGGGAGCTGGACATCTCGTTGAATTTGGTCCCTGGGGTTCCGAAGTGCAAAAGAAGATCGCCGAATTCCTTCGCCAACATTCCGGAGGCCAATCCCAACCCTGAAGGCGGGCGAGGACGACGGGTTTCAACGACAGGCCCCCAGCGACCGCTGCGAAATGAACTGGATTCAACCTGCGCTCGCCGAAGAGCTTGCTTCCCTGGGGACGGACGCCTATCGGATCGCCGACGGCGAAGGATGCCGGATCGAGCGCTTTGGCGACGGCGTGATCGTCTCGCATGCCGCTGAAGCGCCGGCTTCGGGCGTTTTCGAAGAACTCGCAACATGGTGTGGAAGGGCGGGAGTGGTGATTGAGAAGATCTACGCCCGTCGCCTCGTCATCGGTCCCGGCGAGGACGACACGCCACGGTCGATAGGACACATTCCACGCCAACACATCTCCGTCGTTCACGAGGAAGGCCTTTGTTATGAGATCGATTTCCTGGCGGGGTATTCCTGTGGCTTGTTTCTCGATCAGCGCGCAAACCGCAGACGGTTGCGCACATCGAACGTGAAGAACATGCTCAACATTTTCTCCTACACATGTTCGTTTTCCGTCGTTGCAGCCGTGGGCGGCGCGCGGACACTAAGCATTGATCTGTCGAAGACCGCCCTCGAACGCGGACGCCGCAACTTCGCGCTCAACGGGCTTTCGCTCGAAGGGCGTCGCTTCATAGCGGACGACGTCTTTGACGTGCTGCCAAGGCTCGCTCGCCGCGGCGAGAAATTCGACGCCATTGTTCTGGATCCGCCGACTTTTTCAAGGGGACGCAATGGCCGGCTCTTTCGTGCGGAAAGGGATTATGGCCGCCTTATCGAAATGGCTTTCGCCTGCGCGTCTCCCGGCGCCGTGATCCTTCTTTCGACAAACTGTTCGAAGCTGGATGCGTTACAATTGCGAACTCTTGGCAGCCGGCATGTTCCCGCTCCTGTAACGTACTTCACCACACCGGCTTTGCCCGACATCCCGGCCGGGCACGGCGCTGCTACCGTTTGGATGCAGATTAACCAGTGAAAAGGCCGGGCGCGAAGCAGACTTATGGCGCAATCGTCATGGTCTTTCTGGTGCGAATGTCCTCAGACGAGGCGCCGGCTTCGATCTCGTATCCGCCAGGCTCAACAACGTAGTCCAGGCGTCGCGCATCCCAACTACGGAGACATTCTTTCGGAATTTCGATTTCGACGGTGCTCGTTTCCCCTTTCCGGAGGTGAACGCGTCTAAAGCCGGCCAGGCTTCGGATTGCCTGCGATTCCTTTCGCTTGAGATGCCGCGCGTAAATTTGCACGACTTCGTCTCCATCGCGGGAGCCACTATTGCTGATCGGAAGGCTGGTCCGAATGGCGCCGGAATTCTTGTCGCTCGCAAGATCGATCGGACCATACGTGAAGCTTGTGTAGCTCAGCCCGTGGCCAAAGGGGAATAGTGTGCTGCCCGTGAAATAGCGGTACGTGCGGTTGGACATGCTATAGTCCTCGAAGCCGGGAAGATCACCGGTGGAACTGTAGAAGGTGACGGGGAGCCGACCTGCGGGGTTGGTGTTGCCGAAAAGGACATCTGCGACCGCGGCGCCTCCTGCTTGGCCCGGATACCACGCCTGCACAATTGCCGGGAGATTCTTCGCCTCCCAGGGCATGGCAATGGCGCTGCCGCTACAGCTGACGAGTACCACTGGCTTGCCCGTAGCGTGGAGTGCCTCAAGGAACGCAGTTTGCTGACCCGGAAATTCGATGCGTGTTCGGTCTCCGCCCTTGAAACCGTCGTAGTCCACACGCATCTCTTCACCTTCCAGCTCCGGGCTGAGCCCACCTACGTAAATCACGACGTCGGCCCTCCGCGCGATCTCAAGAGCGTGCTGAAAATCCGGTGTATCTGGGGATTCGCCGGGCTTCAAGGCGAGGGGAACGCCCTGCAAAGAGACCACATCGACAGCACTTCCCGCCACCCTTTTGATCCCTTGGAACACCGTTACTGGATGGGAGGGAATGCCATTGTAATTGCCCAGCAACATCGGAACGGAATCTGCATTCGCCCCGATGACTGCGATGCGCTCGAGCTTTGCTTTGTCAAGCGGCAGGATGCCGTCGTTTTTCAGCAGTACGATGGACTCGCGCGCTGTCCGCAGGGCCAGTTCGCCATGCTCGGCGCAGTCATTTTTCGAGGGAGGAATCTTTGCGTAAGGCATCCTTTCCGGGGGATCAAACATGCCAAGCCGGAACCTCGCGTCGAATATGCGTCTCAGCGCGATATTGATTTTCTCTTCGGAGACCAGCCTGCCGTTGACCGCAGCGACGAGCGCGCGGTAGTCATTGCCGCACTCCAAGTCGCATCCTGCCTTCAGCGCGCGCGCCGCCGCTTCCTCCATCGTTGACGCCACTTTATGGTGTTGCCAAATGTCGGTGATGGCGCCGCAATCTGATACGACGTGGCCTCTGAATCCCCATTTGGTTCGGAGCAGATCCTCGATCAGGAACGTGCTGGAGCAGGCCGGTTCACCATAGAGGCGGTTGTAGGCGCCCATGACGGACCAGACGCCTCCCTCTCGCACGGCGACTTCGAAATGCGGGAGATATGTTTCGTAAAGGTCACGCTCCGGCGGCGAAGCATTGAAATGGTGGCGGAGGGCTTCCGGGCCGCTGTGCACGGCGAAGTGTTTGGCGCAGGCCATCGCCTTGACGTAGCGCGAGTCGTCACCTTGCAGGCCCTTGATGAAGGCCACGGCCATGCGTGCGGTGAGGAACGGATCTTCGCCGTAGGTTTCCTGGCCCCGTCCCCAGCGGGGATCCCTGAAGATGTTGATATTGGGCGTCCAGAAATTCAGCCCGTAGTACTGGGGATGGTCTCCGGAGATGGCATTGTATTTTGCGCGCGCTTCCGTTGCGATGACATCGGCGACCATCCGAATGAGTTCCGTGTTCCACGTGGCCGCCATCCCGATAGCTTGCGGGAAAACCGTGGCCACTCCCGCGCGGGCGACCCCATGGAGCGCTTCGTTCCAATAGCCGTAGGCTGGCACTCCGAGGCGCTCAACCGACGGCGCTTGATCTTGCATTTGCCCGACCTTTTCCTTCAGCGACATGCGCCGGATGAGATCAGCCACTCGCTCGTCGATCGGCAGATCCGGGTCCAAGTAGATAGGCGGCTCGGTGACGTCCGGTATGACGGCTGCGCCCGGAAGATCGATCTCAACGAGGTCTTTTGCCTTTACGCAGGCGACCTTCGCGCCGCTGGCATCCCGGAGGTGGATTGCATGGAATTTGGCGTTGCCGATCCTTGCCTTGAAGGTGATCGTCAGCGGTCCGCGCAACGCGTCACCCAAGTGCTCCAGTTCGCCCGTCACGCGCAGCGCTTTTCCAAAGCCACCGGCCGCTTCGAAAATGTCCAGGTTTTCGGCGAGCTTGGTGCCTCCGCAGGCAATGTCCATGATCCGCGAACCACCCGCCCGATGAAAGACCTCGGCAAGATCAATGTCAACGGTGTAGCGGCCCTCCTGCAGCCATGGCACTGTCGCCGTGAGCGACTGGCCATATACCTCCTCTCCGAAAACCGCTGCGTCCTCTCCGCCGGTAACGGCTACATCCGCGGGAGTCTTGTAGTGTTGAATTTTTCCTGACACCGTGAACGTTCTGCCGCAACACGGTGGCGCTGTCTCCTCGCGCTCCCGTAGGCTCGCGGGATCGATGGGCGCGTGCGAGTTCATGGCTCGGATTCCACGGGATTAGTCAGCCTGCCGATTCCTTCGACCTCAATAGAGACGTTGTCGCCGGGCTTAAGCCAGCGAGGCGGATTCGCGGCCATTCCGACCCCGTGCGGCGTTCCGGTGAGAATTGTCGTGCCCGGAAGGAGAGTCGTGCTGCCGCTCAGAAACTCAATGATCGAGGGGACATCAAAGATCATGTCGTTCGTGTTCCAGTCCTGAACCGTAATACCATTCAGGATCGTGCGGATGGCCAGGGTGTTGGGATTGGGAATTTCGTCGGAAGTTACGAGGCAGGGGCCGAGTGGACAAAACGAGTCAAAAGATTTTCCTCGGCTCCATTGACCGCCTCCCCTCTTCTTCTGCCAGTCCCGCGCGCTCACGTCGTTGGCGCAAGTGTAACCGAGCACGAAATCCAAGGCGTTCTTGCGGGACACGTTTTTGCATGGCCGGCCGATCACGACAGCAAGCTCGCATTCATAATCGACCTCCTCACTGGCCAGATGAGTCGGAATGAAAATCGGATCGCCTGGATTTTGGAGGGTGTTGAGTCCCTTAATGAAAAGAACGGGAAATTCTGGAACCTTCGCTTTGGTTTCCTCGGCATGCCGGCGGTAGTTAAGACCGATCCCGAGAATCTGAGACGGCACGAGAGGCGCGAGGAGTTTCCTTACGTCGGCTGGACGATTCGTGGGTTTCAGTTGTGAAAACAGCGTGCCGGCAAGTTCGATCGCCGAGCCGTCTTCCTGTTTCGCGCCGTAGTGTTCGTTCTCTTGAAGATCCAGGTAGCGAATGATTTTCATTTGTCTAGCTGGAGACTGCCGGTCTTTCCATTGTTCGTCGAGTCAACTGTCGACACCGAAGGCGAATACTCTGGGCTCGAGCACGAGGTCGTGCCCGGCGTCGTCGAATCACTCAAGGTCATAACGCGCGTTGCTTCCATGCGAATAGCAGAGTTCGCGTTCTTTTACGCTGCCACGCAGAATCGCCGCAAAGTTTCGGCGATCCACAAGGCGAATATCATGAAAAGGAGCGACGGTCTTTTTCTGAACTGCTGCCGAGAAGTCGCTAAGAAGTATCCGCAGCCCAAGCGATCATCGAGCGCCTGTAGGGGCGCTTTTGCACAGCGCCCTCGAATCTATAGGACTACCGATCCCCTTGCATTTCAAACGCACGGATAGGCGGTTTCGAAGCTGAAGATTGTTGGTCAGGAGCACGATCTCGCGCACACCAAACTCTCAGGAGTGCGTGCCTTTTCTCGCGTACCTCCCCATCAGCGCCACCTCGCTAATGATGTGACCCTTGATGGCAGCGTCGACAACTTTGCGTTTCGACTTCGCCGGCAGCTGCAGCGTGGTGTCAAGCGCGTGCAACTTAAAATAGTAGCGATGCACGCCCGACGGAGGGCATGGGCCACCGTATTTGCTTCTTCCAAAGTCGTTCACTCCCTGCACCGCGTCGGAAAGCGGGCTGCTCGCCGCGATCTCGGTCGCGTCCGGTCTCAGGTTCCACATGAGCCAGTGGGTGAAGGTACCTACCGGCGCATCGGGATCGTCCACGATCAACACGAGACTCCTGGCCGCTTTGGGCACGCCCTCTATTTTCAACGTTGGACTGATGTCCTCGCCGTCGCAGGTGAAGCGTTCGGGGATGTTACCGCCGTCGCTGAAATC
The DNA here is from genome assembly GCA_045403045.1 of Terrimicrobiaceae bacterium. Taxonomy (GTDB): domain Bacteria; phylum Verrucomicrobiota; class Verrucomicrobiia; order Chthoniobacterales; family Terrimicrobiaceae; genus DASTFP01. The sequence continues at coordinate 846 of JAXIPG010000054.1, read as the reverse complement.
CGGGCTGATCAATTTCATAATTGCTGTGAATTTTTCGCTCTGGCCGCCCTGTCCTGCAATGGCACGATTTTCGCACGCCATTGGAAAACATCAATCTTCAATAGCAAGGGCGTGGTTTTTTGCTGCACCTTTGCCGGGAAAAAGGCAGGAGAGACTTCGGAATCATGGTGCGCGATGAGAAGCAGCTAGCCGAAGTGCGCGAGAAGCTCACGAAGAAATACGGTATCAAATTGATCCCGCCGTTCCGCTTCGACTTCCGCGATCCATGGGGTAACCGCATCCAGGTCGTCGATCTGCACGACGAATCGCTGGTCTGGCTGTTGCCGTATCAGGAAGTGCAGAAGGTGGGACTCAAGTTTGTCGATTGAGACGTGACTACTCGACGCCATCGTAGAAGGGCCATGAGGCATGAATCGGTGGTTTCAGGCTCGCCTTCACCTCGCCGTCGTCACCAAGATCGTCTATGTCGTATTCGTAATAATGCCGGTAATCAAGCAGCCGGTTGGCGATGCTCTTCTTGTTCGAAGAGAGCGTTGCGGAGCTTCTCCAGCACTTGCGTCCGAAACAGTTTCTCCCACGTCTTGCGCTCGCGCTCGGCCTTCGCGGTGTAGTCGGGAATGTCGCTGTTGCTGAGCTTCGCGAGCTGTTTCTTGTAGGCTTCGTTATCGGAGACGTCGAGAGGTAAGTCGTCGAACTTTGGGTGCGCCATCGCGAGTTCGCGGCGTGCGGCGCGCACGCGTTCCCACTCCTCACCTGCTGCCTTGTCTCGCTCGTGGAAAAGGTCGGCACATTTGCCGGCAGCGGCATCGGGTTTGAGATACTTCGCGAGCATCTCGTCCCGTAGTT
>JAXIPG010000235.1:0-2782 GCA_045403045.1 Terrimicrobiaceae bacterium | reverse complement strand
GAAGCTTTCTCGATGTTCACTCATGTTATGGCCTGCGTGCTCCCTGACCCCCTGAGGGGCCTTTTCCTGAAGTGCTTGAGCGATTTCGTTGCCTCCATCACCCCTCCAGGTGGTTCCGGGCGGAGCGAATTAGTTCCCGGGTGGGTTTGCTTTGTCTCTCCCACTGGAGACCCGTGGCTTTTCACGGCGCACTGAGATATGCGGGCTAGCTTTCCCGATCATGCTGTGATGATTGCTGATAGCCGTGATCCACGTTTGGCGGACCGAGCTCCGCGATCTCGTAGCCGCGCGGATAGGTACGGTTGCGTCTGTCGGTAAAGAAATTCGGCGTCTTCCGTGCGGGGAGAATGCGAACGATCCGGCCACGCAACTTAAGCGCGCCACTGACCAGCTGTCGCATGAAACCAAACGGGCGCGGAAAACCGAACGACGCCAGCATCGCATCGTCGAGCAGGGCGTAAATGCCCCAGCGCACCAGCGGCGCAAAAATGCGCGGCATCCAGGAAGCGAACAGGTCGCGCGTGGCGGCTCCGATCCGCTGATTCGTCTCCGCAAAGCGGAAGTTGTCGCGCTCGTAGTCACAGGCAAATTGTTGGAGCTTTTCGTAGCTCTCCGGTATCTCCCTGATCCCCATGCGCTTCCCTACTTCGTACCAGAAGTAATAGCTGGCAAGCCTCTCATGCTCGGCCATCTTACGCCAGCCGAAGCGGTCCATCCAGCGGACCGGCTCGTAGATAAAAGTCGAGAGGACGTAGAGGTAATCATCGTTGGAGATATTGAAGCGACTGTGTGCGCGATTGATTCTCCGCAGTGCCTCTCGGCCTCGCTCGGCATCGTAGCCCCACTTGGACCTCTCGGAAACGATCAGTGCCGTGTCGTCGTAGCGCTTCTGCGTGCGCTTATAGAACTCCCCTGTCTTGTCGAGCAGCGCAGAGATGCTCGGCACGCAATAGGTCCGGTAGAGCGCCACCTCCAGAGCGCGCGTCATGTCCCACGGGAATTCGTAGCCGCACATTAGGTGGTAGATCTCGACGTGATCGCGCTTCGGGTCGAGCCTTTCGATCTGGCGGAGTCTATCGTAGCGCCCCATACCGTTCTCGCGTCCACACTAACTGTTCGGACGTTCGTTTGTCCAGGATTTGGAAATCAGACCGCTTACGGTTTCTACCCCGACTTCTTGACGCTCTCCTTATTGCTGAATCATGAAATTGACGTTCAAGACGCGGCCGATTCCCGCGAAGACGGCGTGATAAAAATCGCGCAACATGCCTTGAACCTCTGCCTCGGTCGCTCCATTGGGATGGAAATAGCCGGTATAGAGAAAATGAGTCTGGCCAGCGCCCAGCGATTGCAACTGCTGGGTGCAGAAATAGTGCTTCCACGGGAACGGCGTGGGGTCGGACATCGAGTAGGAAAGCCGATAAAGTTGCGGGTGGTTCACAATCAGCACCTCATGCACCGTTTTGCCATCGTTGAAAGTCAGTTCGCGCGTCAAACCCACACCCTTGCCGTTTACAACGCAGGACGTGACGTCTGGGACCAGGGAGGCCAGAGTCTTGAAGTCCGCAAGCAGTGGCCAGATCTGGTTGACGTCGCTATGGAATATCGCATGGCTGGAACAAACGCTCCAGGGTCTGCGTTGTGGAGTCAATTCAGTGTTCATCGTGGACGGCTATTCATTGCATACTCATTCAAGGTCGTCCACCCTGCCTTCATGGGGGTGCCGACGTTTGCGAAGATGATGGGCGGAACGTCGCGGTGGATGCGCAGGGTTTCGCGCAGGCCAGCGTAGCGATTTCCGTGGCGCGCAGGGTTGACTCCAGTTGCTCGACGGCTCGGGCCAAATTGCGATTGGGCCGGGGACGCTCACGCCGGCTTCTCGCTTATAAGGCGTAAAATTGGTGGCTCGTCTTCCTCAATGCCGGGATAGCGCCCAACGTCCTGATTGACGAAAAAGTTATCGTGCAAGTCGTCGTTGGCGGTGGAGACCTCGCCAATGATGCATTCATCTGAAACTGGATAGAATTCGTGATAAACGCCGGGAACCAGTGTTACTCGTGATCCGGCTTCCAGCTCTATGATCGCGCCTGAAGAAACCTCCCGCTCCTCATGATTCACGGGAATGCGCAGTGACTGGTCTGCACTTTTCGCTGGTTCACCTGCCCACACTTGCACGGCAAGTTTTCCCCGGCGGCAAATGATATCCTCTTTTTTCTTTTTATGTGCATGGGCGGGAGTCGTCATGCCCTTTTGCGCGTACATGAGTTTTTCGCAATACTCCGGCTCATCCGCGAGATTTACGAGAACAAGCCCAAAGCGCCGCCAATCACCCAAGCCAAAGTCGGTGATATCCCAGCGCGCGTTTGGAGGCAATGTCCAATGATGTGCTTCAAAGCATCGTGTGGCCGATCGAATGAGAGAATTAATTTCGCTGCGTTTCATAAGAATGGGTTTGGTGCATATGACTTCCAATTGATGGCGCGAATCTCCGCATGCAACTGAAACGTCGCGGCTAGAGCAAATGCCGATCGTCGAGCCGGGTTTTCCGGATCGGTTCCCTCAAAATGCGCGCTGCATTTTCGGTTTCCCGTAGTGATAGCAATTTAAGGCCCCTAACTCCTCGCCGTTTTTAAGGCATGGGTGCTCCCCTGGCCGCCGCAAAAAGGGAGTACCATTCTTCGCGGCTCAGGGAAACCGAAAGCGCCTTGGCGCAAGCCCGCAATCGATCCGGCCGTGTAGTTCCCAATACGGGCTGAATCTTCGCCGGATGTTTGAGAAGCCA
>JAXIPG010000135.1:0-3622 GCA_045403045.1 Terrimicrobiaceae bacterium | reverse complement strand
CGCCCGTATTCAAGGCGACCATATCTTCCATTTGGGCGAACAGGTGGACGCCCAATTCGAGCTGGATAAGGTTACCCTGTTCGATCCCAAAACCGAAGACGTGCTCAAATAGTCGCAAGCAGAGGGCGCCTGAGCGCTTGTCTGCGGGGTCAGAACTTGAGCAAACGAAGATCACTTCCTCGATTCTCCAAGCTTGGAGAACGAGTCCACATACGGATCTGAAGTTCGACTGCAGCTGAACAATACCAACGCTGATAAACTCTGGCAGCGGGGATTTGCGCAAGCTCTTCCATCCGTCGTTGCCGGGCTAGAAAATGCAGGCCGGCTGCTAAGGGCCCGGGGGCGGGCTGCGGAGACTGTTAGAACCAGCCTAACAGGCTGATACTGGGCAAATATTCTGAAGATGACAACGCCTCGAACTACCAAAGTGAACGCCCAAAACGAGACTACCCCCAATGGCTACACCAGGAAGTGGTGGAAAGAGGCCGTCGTGTATCAGATCTATCCCCGTTCGTTCAAGGACTCCAACGGTGACGGGATCGGTGACCTAAAGGGAATTACCTCGGAACTCGACTACATCAAGAGTTTGGGTGTGGACGTTATTTGGCTTAGTCCGCATTTTGACTCGCCGAATGCGGACAATGGTTATGACATCCGCGACTATAGAAAGGTCATGACCGAGTTCGGTACGATGGCTGATTTTGACGAACTGCTTAAGGGCGTCAAGCAGCGCAACATGAAGATGATTCTCGACCTTGTTGTGAACCATTCCAGCGACGAACACGTCTGGTTCGCGGAGAGTCGCAAATCAAAGGACAATCCGTACCGCGACTACTACATCTGGAGACCCGCCAAGGACGGCAAAGAGCCGAATAACTGGGTCTCGTTCTTTTCGGGTTCGGCTTGGAAAAATGATGATGCGACAGGCGAATACTACCTCCACCTGTTTTCCGAAAAGCAGCCCGATCTCAACTGGGAAAACCCGACGGTGCGCCGCGAGGTCTTCGACCTCATGAAATTCTGGCTCGATAAGGGGGCGGACGGCTTCCGGATGGACGTAATCCCATTCATTTCGAAAAATCAGAGTTTTCCCGATTATCCGAGCAATTACGACGGCCGCCCCGAATACATCTATGCATCGGGTCCGAAGCTCCACGATTACTTGCAGGAGATGAACCGCGAAGTGTTGTCGAAGTACGACGTCATGACCGTAGGGGAGGCCTTCGGCGTGCCGCTTGAAAAAACGCCCTTGCTCGTGGATGAAAGGCGCAACGAATTGAACATGATCTTCCACTTCGATGTCGTCAGGCTTGACCGTGGCGAGGCATGGATGGAAGCCGTGGACTCTACCCGATCTGAAGGCCATCTACAGCCGTTTCGACAAGGGTTTGGATGTACACAGTTGGCATACGGTCTTCTTGTCGAACCACGACAACCCACGTGCAGTTTCTCACTTCGGGGACGATTCCCCCGAGTATCGTGTGCCGTCTGCGAAAGCACTGGCGACAATGCTGCTGACGTTGAAGGGAACACCTTTCATTTATCAAGGCGATGAATTGGGGATGACGAACTATCCGTTTACTAGGATCGAGGAATTCGATGATATTGAGGTGAAGAACGCATGGAAAGCGGAGGTTTTGACCAACCAGGTCAGCACGGACGAATTCATTCCGCACATGCTGAAAACCAGCCGCGACCACTCCCGCACGCCTATGCAGTGGGATGATTCGCTTAATGGCGGCTTTACTACCGGGGCCAAGGCATGGCTCGCCGTAAATCCGAACTGCAAAGAGATCAACGCCAAGCAGGCTCTGGCAGACCAAGACTCGATTTACAATTATTTTAGGAAGGTCATTGATCTGCGGAAGAAGGCTCCCGCTTTAATTTACGGAGATTACAAAGACCTCGACCCGCAGAATCCAGCGATATTTGCCTACACGCGGACGCTCGGGACGGATAGATATCTTGTTGTTCTAAATTTCTCGAAAGACGAAGTTGCTTACACGTTTCCTGAGGGTCTGAATGCGGGCGAGTTACTAATTTCAAACTTGGAAAGCAACGAGGAAAACGTGTCGCTCGTTAACTTGAAAGGTTGGGAAGCGAGGGTTTACAGCTCATAATTTGTGCGGGTCTTTTTGGCTCTTCGCATATTTCAACGGAGGGTAGATGAGCTGCGTCGTAACTTAAACTGACGCCGAGGGAACCGAAGACCATTTACCTCCAATGAAACTCGATCCATCGACGCAGCAGATTGACTTTAAAAACCGCCGCGCGCTGGTGACGGGCGCAGGGAAAGGCATTGGCCGGGAAATTGCGGTGATGCTCCACCGTTTCAACGCTCAAGTGGTGGCTGTCAGCCGGACCGAGGGGGACCTCAAAGGATTGCAGAAGGAGATCGGGTGCGAGACGATTGTGGCCGACCTTGGGAATGTGACTGAAGCCCGACGGATGGCGGAGCAGGCCGGGGACGTTGACCTTCTGGTCAATAACGCGGCCATCGCAATTTTGGAACCGTTGCTTGAGACCAAAGTGGAATCTTGGGATGCCACGATGGCGGTCAACCTCAGGGCTGTCCTGATCGTGTCGCAGGTCGTTGCCAAGCGGATGATCGAACGAGGCGTGTCGGGGTCGATTGTTAACGTTTCGAGCATGTCAGCGTTCCAGGCCTTGCCCAATCACGCCGCCTATGCCGCGTCCAAGGCGGGACTGGATCAGTTAAGCAAGGTTATGGCCGTTGAGCTCGGGTCGCATGGAATTCGAGTCAACGCGATTAATCCCACAGTGGTGATGACCGAAATGGGCAAGCGTGCGTGGAGCGATCCGAGCAAAGGCGGACCGATGCTTGCCCGCATTCCGCTGCAAAGATTTGCCGAATGCGAGGATATCGCTTCGGTCGTTTGTTTTGTTCTCAGCGATGCGGCTGGGATGCTGAACGGCCTCGCGCTTCGGGTCAACGGGGGTTTCTGGGCGACTTAGTCCCGAGAGGGCGAAGCCTCGCTTCAAACCGACGAGAATTGATCGCAAAATCCGCAGATGACGCAGATGGACGCAGATTTAAGATCATGCGCCCGGCAATAATAGAGGGTTTTCGCGACAAGGAAGCGGAGGACGCCAAGGGGAAACGGCGAAAAGCTAGATTTCGTCAGAAAATTTCCAGGATTTTGGGACTTTGAAGGCGGACTGGAATAGAGCGTCGGGGCAGTTGTCGGCCAAAAGTGCCTTATCTCGGAGATCATATCCGTGCAAACGTCGCTTTGCTATCTAATCTGCAGGTTTTTCTGGCTAGGACTGAACGCCATGGAATTGGGCCCAACCGCCGCGGGGAATGGCGAACCGGCGACGGGCGTCAAGGTCCCGTTTTCACTGATTTGGTAGGCCAAGACGTTGTGGCTGAACTTGCTTACCACGTAGACGAACTTGCCCGTGGGGTCCGCTGCCACCGAAACAGACTCAATTCCCGCACTGAACGGAGAACCTGGGATAGGCGTCAGGGCTCCGTTTTCACCGATGCTATACGCCGAGACGTTGTTGCTGACCTGATTTGCCACGTAGACGAACTTGGCCTTGGGATTCGTTGCCACTTCGACGGGATCGCTTCCCGCTGCGAACGGCGAACCCGGGA
>JAXIPG010000041.1:0-32257 GCA_045403045.1 Terrimicrobiaceae bacterium | reverse complement strand
CTCAACGTCAACCGGTTGAGCAGTGAGTCATTGCCGTCTCGCTTGCCTGCATTCACGTTGTGAGCCGTGAAGGCGATGCGCTTTCCTAACAGGCGATAGAGGAGGAGGACCAGCGTTCGATCAAGGAATTCCAGCTTGTTGTTCCAGAGTATGTGGAAAACTTTCGGCCTGGCGGTCGCAGCATACCAGAGCAACCGCGCATAGTAGGTCAATACGCGCCACACCTTCCTCCCCAGAGCCGCATCCGACCGCTGGTCCCCGCGGAGGTTAAGGAAATGGACTAGGGGACTTCGATGCAGTTCCGGCCCGTTCACTTCGTCGCTTCCGATGAAATCGAAAGCCACATTCTGTGAAAGCAAGCTCGATGCAAGGCCAAGCGCATACGGTTTGTCCCCACCGCCAGTCAGCAACGGAACTTCAATTTTTCCAGGACGAGAAGGGCTTCCGCGATTAGGCCCCCTGCTCTTGCCGGTGGAGATTACCGAACTAACGCCAGATTTCAGATTTTCCTCTTGCATCAAACTCATGCTATTGGGAAGCTCGCTGCTTGGGTTGGCGTGACGCCCGCACTTCTCCGTCATTCAAACAAGCTACCGCCCTTGGTCATCGGTCCTATCCTGCCGGACGTTTAACTTTCTGATAGTGTAATGCTCCTGGCACATGACTCCGTGGCAGCCCTAGAGCCGCGCCTTTCAGTGCCAGTAGGCATTCGATGGCCCGCATTCTTACGTGGTTTTCTATTCCGCCAAAGAAGGAGCACGTTCTAGCCCATGTTCTGCGCTTCCTTCCCTTTACGCGGAGGTTTGTTTGACTTGCAGAGAAAGATGAAACGCAGCCAAAGATAGGGTTGAGATGGGCGTAAAAATCAGTCAGCCTCTCAAAAATTGGCGCGGATTGTGTGAAAAATGCATTTCGTGAGCATTGCTCGCTGCCAAATCCCGAGACGTTTCTGTGCCGCGTGCAAATGCCGCTTCTTTCAGCCGTTCGCGAGGAAAACATGGCGGGAGTTGAAAGTCGGATGTGGGAATGCTTCTCAACAATTCTTGAGGGGTAGTGGTAGCCGTTCCGACCTTGCCAACAACCACACCTGCCGCGTAATTCGCCAACATCGCGGCCTCGGCCGGCGAGCCTCCAGCCGCAATCGCCGCTGTAAGGATGGCGATCACCGTATCTCCCGCGCCCGAAACATCGAAAACTTGCTGTGCCACTGTTGGGATGTGGAGGCACTGTCTTCCATTTTCACAAAGCAGCATGCCATGCTCTCCCAGGGTGATCAGCAGTATTGTGGGCGAAATTGCATTGAGAAGTTTGTTCGCCACCCTCATCAAGTCCTCATCCTTTAAGGGGTCGTCGCACCGATACGTGTCGGCTATCCCTGCAAGCTCAAAGGCTTCCTTGCGGTTCGGAGTGAGCAGCGACACTCCTGAAAGGTCCAAAATATGCGCGGGTTTGGGATCCATGCTCAGCCAGACCCGGTGGGCGCGGCATGTTTCCTTCAGCCAGTTCAATAGTGACTGCGTGACGATGCCCTTTCCGTAGTCACCGATAATTACGGCATCGACCGAACCGATTCGTTGCTCCAGCAGCTTCATCATATGGGAAACTGCTTTATTCCCAGGATGGCCAACGGAGTCCCGATCTACTCTCACGACTTGTTGCTGGTGAGCGATGATGCGAGTTTTTACGGTAGTTATTCGGGAAACGGAACATAGGCAGGCTTCCGACTTCACATTCGCCTCCGAAAGTAGCTGCTTGAGCTTTTTTCCGGCGAGGTCTCTTCCGATGATACTGCAGAGCTCCGTAGGGACCTCAAGAGCCGCGAGATTGCGAGCGACATTGGCGGCTCCGCCCGGCATGAAGCTTTCCCGCTCCAATTGCACCACGGGCACGGGTGCCTCAGGCGAGATCCTTCGCACAGATCCCCAAAGGAACTCGTCAAGCATAACGTCACCAACCACGAGAATCCTCTTCCGCGAGGCCGCCGCGAGTAGCTCTTTGACGCGCGTTGCACTCAACATCTCGACCGTAGCGGATGACGCTCCGTTTGGGCGTGAAACTTCCGTCTGAATTGCGGGACGCGCCTCGCGTCTACTCGACAACGTTGATCTTGCGATTGTATGATTCCTTGAGATGTGATCGTTCTGCATTGAAAATAAGCGGCGCCGAAATTAGAGTCCCGGCGTTTTCGCGACGATGTAGCCGGGGGTCAAACGCTGATTCGGAGCAAGTAGCGATGGATTTTGGAAACGGTAGCGGAGCCGTCAGCACTTGGTGAGGCACTGTCTCATCACTGCCTCGCGCACTTCATCTAGGCCAATCGCCGTTGTAGCCCGGGCGTCAAAACCGCGCTTGTAGAAGAATTCGCCGAGGAGAGGCGATACGATCTTCGTCTGCAGGCCATAGTCATGAATCTCCCACGGACTTGTGCAAGTAAAAAGCGTGACGCAAGGAGTTCCAGTTCCTAATGCGAAATGCATAGGAAGGCTGTCGCCGCCGACAAGGCAACGATGGTTGCGCACATCACCCAAATGCTCCGGTAGCGACGGTCGTTTTGGCAGGAAATTGACAGTCAGCCCATCGTTTTCCAATTCCGCCTTGAGCTCGTTATAGTATGCCCAGTTCTTCATGGGCCAAACCGGACCAGCCTCGGCCGAAATAGCGATATCTCCTGATACGTCCGTGTCGGCTGGTTCAGGAAGGATGTATGTCTCGCCACCAAATTCGAAACCCAGACCGCTAAAAACCAAATCTTGATACGTTCTCCGATTCCGGAACTTCAGCTTGTCCGCTTCCTCACGGCCAAACCGGCTAATCAGGCTAAGGTCGAACCATTGGCGGGAATCGTCCGAATATCGCAGGATGTTCTCTGAATCTACAAAGGCGCCAAAGAGCTGCTTGTAATTCAGTGACTCGAGGAATGTGCCCACTTCGATCGTGTCTTCGAGATTGATCACGAGGTCATAAGGCCTGTCCCTCGCGGCGTCTCGCTCCTCCCACGTGAGACACCGCAAGCTATCAGAAAGATTTCGCAGCAACACAGCGTTCTTGGCTTCTGTTATCCAGGAAACGTGATCCTGGAATCGACTTAGGAGGACCGTCGTTCGCACCACATCGCCCGTGGCACCCAGCTTTACGATTAGTACGTTCATCATATTTCCAGCACAATTCTTGGCAAGGGTGTCACCGCTTTCCTTCAAAAGGGGTGGAAAGGATGGCACGTATGACGCCGCAAACCAACAGTCGGGGGAATCCCTCAACAGGCAACAAATCGTGGCTGCCCACGCGATTGAGTGGCATTTGCGCGGCAAGCCATCGGGAGTTTAGATGCCTGCTCAAGGGGCGACTTGGCCGGAGCAAATCCGAATCAACCAAGACTCTGCAAGTCCATTGACCGCATTGCAGTTTGAAAACCGACTAGACTCCGTCTGTCGGGCTAATAATTCTCAAATTTGTGGGCGGAGTTGGAGCGGTCGGACCAGGAGCGGTCGTATCATATTCATAGGCTCCCATGTCGAACGCACTGCCCATTGGCCTCGCAGTGCCATCCTTATCAACCGACACAACGCTTGATAAATCAGCTCCGGCATCGACTGGCGGGCTCCCCGCGACCAGGCGATAGTCGCGATTCGCCGCGTTCACATAGTAGGCGTTGCTGGTGACCATGTTACCGGGGCTGGAGGGACCAATGTTGTTTCTTATGTCGGCAGCCCCAGCCAGTAAGCTAATCGCCCTGGTGCTATTGACGTCCAGCGTGTTGTTGTAGATTTTCCGGGAATAGGAATCACCGGAGTCATTATCCACCACGATCGCGTATTTGTAGCCGCTGATATTGTAGACAACGTTGTTGTAGACTGTGCAACCAGTCCCCGCACGAATGCCGTAACTGTTGCTTCCGCTATCATGAACTATATTGTTACGGATAATGTGATTGGGATTGGAATCGTAGTTCCTGACGTAGTCAACTTCAATGCCCGACGCCCTGACATCCCCTGTGTTGCTGACCGAGACATTATTTCCTTCGACAATGCAATCATGAGTCCCCGGCTTCAACTCGACGCCCTCGCTTTCAGTGTTGTAAATGGTATTGCCGCGAATCGTTACATTGTAACTGTTATCTACAGTGCCAGCTGAGCCGATATAGAAACCTTCGCCATTTGAGCCGCCGAGCGAACCTCCATCGTGAACTATATTATTTTCGAAAAGAAGATCATGGCTGTTTCCAAGGACGCGAATCAATTCATTGCCACAATCGTGGACGTTGCAGTTTCTGACAGTGATATGATGTGATCCATTTCGGATTTGAATGCATTGGTTCAAATTGGAGATGTCAAATCCATCGATTGTCAAATAGCTTACTCCATCAACAGCAATCCTTCCCGTATTTCCCAGGCCCCTAAAGACTGGAGAATGACCGGGATAGGCGGCGATGGTGGTTTCCTTTCCAGGACTGCCGGAGGGACCGTAGATGTATAGACCGTCCTCGTTGTAGGTTCCGTTCTTCACCAAAACCTTGTCGCCGCCACTAATCCTGCCGAGCGCATACGTGATTGTCTTCCATGGCTTCGACTCCGATCCGTTGTTGAGACTATCGCTCGAGGAGGGATGGTTTTCATCCACATACCAGGTGGCACCGACCACGGGCGGAGTTGGCGACGGCGTGGGGGTCGGAGTTGGCGACGGCGCCGGCTCGCTGACCGTCAGCACAAACGTGTCGCTGCTACTCCGGAATCCGTCGCTCACAGTCACGGTGATGGTTGTCGTGCCCATCTGCTGGGCTGCGGGCGTGACGGTCACGGTCCGGTTCGCCCCCATTCCCCCAAAGACAATGTAGTTTGCCAACGTCGGGTTCGACGACAAAAAGCTCAAGTTCAGAACTTCCGCACCTGCCACGGTGAATGGAATCGCCGCGGTCGGCGTGTTTAGCGTGGTAGACTGGTCCGGGATGTCGCTGATCGTAGGAGCCGCACTGTCACTGGCAGTAAGGGGATGCGGATACACCAGGGGTGTATATGCCGGCTTCGGTGTATTGTCGTAGTAATCGCGGCCGGCCTTGATATACATAGCCGACTGAGTCGGGCTCCCGACATCGCAAATAGGCTGCGTGTCTCCGTTGAAGTTGTTACCCCATTGATACATTGGATCCTGGGCCTGATATTCCGATCTTGTGTAAGGATAACTGTTCGGCCAATTGCCGGGATTATTGTCGGGGAAAGAGCCCCACCCGATTTGATCGCTTAATGGGTATCCGGTCGGGTATCCCTGGTCTGGGTATGTTTGATCAAAGCCACCATCGTAAGTCGCGCCGGGAGGAACACCATAGGTGGGGTCAGCTCTGTAATGAGAGAGCAGAAAAAACCCTTTGTAATTTCCGGTAATGGTGTTGTTGTATACCACGCCCGTGCCACCACGGGCGCGGATTGCTACGTAAACATTCTCCGCGCCTGTGTTGTTAAAGGTATTATTGTAAATCTCAAACTGTCGGCATGATCGTATAGAGCTATCACGTCCGTGCCATCCAATATTTGTGTTGATGACAGTGTTGTATCGAAAGACGAATTTGGTGCCTGGATAGGCATCCAGTGCCCCATCGCACAACTCGTCAAAATCGAACGTGCAATCTTCAATCACTACAGCATTAGTGTCGCCCAGGTATTGCGGCGTATGGTAGTTATTGATCAATTCGTATGAACTGGTAGGCTCCAGACTTATCCCTTGACCGTTCTGACTTGAGTTGTCGATCCAGCAGTGGTCGATCACGCCATACGTGCCGAAAATTGTGATCCCCCGATACGGTATAGTAGGAGAGCTTGGCGCAACGTTAATCCTACAATTTGTAATCCGAAACTGGGCCGTTGGCTTACCAGATTCACCTGCTACCCCAACAATCCCCCATTGAGCAGAGGTTATGGTCGAAAACGTGAAGCCTGATAATGCGAATGTCTGCGTTGCAGTTAACTCCGCCGAAAGCGCGTTGTCACCAACGGGCGTGTTTCGAGTAATGACTGTTTTGTCGATGCCGGCGCCCAGCAAAGTGATCGATTTCCCCGTGACGCGGACTGTCGAGGTCCAAGTGGCCGTACCGGCAGGAACTTGAACAGTATCGCCATCTCGCGCGGCATCAATAGCACTCTGCACCTCCGCCTGGGAGCATCCAGTCGCCACGATCGTTTCGCAAAGGCCAGCACTGCTGAAAGCAAATAGCAAGGAGCCGCTGTAGAGAAGCAGTAACCAATTCGACACACTGCAAGTCTTTATATTCATACCGCTTTTGAGTTTTTGTTTCATGTGATATCCTTGATACAATAAATTACTGAGCGCAATGCAGATACAATAGCCCCATGGGGCAGTGTGCCAACATCTTTCTGCGTCGCCTACACCTTCTCACTGGCTGTGCGTTGAAAAGTACAAAAGGACACTGATGCCCTTTATGGACGGTGATACGCAAGCGGAGCGATGTGGACGACGAGAGGCGCTTAAGGGCCTTCCTGTGGGCACCGCCTCGCTCAAAGGCCGCTAGCCTACCCGGCGCGAAGGGTCATTTGAGCCGTACCAGAGGCTCCTCAGTCTCTTCAACGGACTTTTGATTTGGTCTGGAAGAGCGGCTTTCCAGCCGCGGTGGAGCCCGATCTTCAGGGCAAGCTCCCCCTTGGAGGTCAAAGGCACGAAATAGCGCGGAATCTTTGTCTGCTCAAATCCAACGCGGCGCTTGAATTCGGCGAGAGAGTCATTGGTCCAGTAAAGATAGATCAAAGAGGATAACTGCTTCTTCTCGCACAGTTCAACAGCCTTGGCAATAAGAGCATTATTCGTCGCCTTGTCCCGATGTTTTAGACTTGAGATAATCTGTCCAGTGACCCCGTAGCGGCCCGCATTTCCCAACATGACGAATCCGATCAGTTCGTCACGATAATAGGCCCCAATCATGTCCTCTCGAAAGAGAAAGCGTGAAAACTGACGCTTGACGGTTTCGAAGTCCTTTCCGTAGTGCCAGAACTGTCGTCCCTGACGAACCGGCGCCTCATTGAAGATTGCGGTCATGCCGCGCACAAAGTCGTCGTCATACGCGGTCTCCCTTACCTGGACGCCTTCCTTTTGAGCTTTGCGAACTAAATTCCTGACGCGCGACTTAAGCTGGTGATTCCACCAATGGCCGTAACTCTTGACCGGGAGAACGGCTAGTTCCTCCCACTCCATGTAGAAAGGATATTTCACTTGGCAGTCGGGCCACCGCTGCCAAAAGGTGAAGATATCAGCCTTGAACCCGTCGCTGTTTTTGAGGGTGTTGATCACAGAAGCAGGATCCCGCACGTCATCGTACCACTCGTCCTCCAGGCTGATCATCGTCACTAGGCCTCTGGTAAGAGCATAGGACTGCCGGTCGATCTCGACACATTCCATTTGAGCGGGTTTTCCCTTGACGAGGGTCTCTTTGCTAAACACCTGCAGCTTCTCCGTTGTTATTGTTGGCCCAGACATAGAATTTCTTGTTACCTCGGCGCAGGCTCTGACGCCGAAGCGCAGGCGCGTGCGTGTTTTTGCTCTTGAGGCGATGGTGTTCCGCACTGAGCGGCTGGAAACTTGAAATGCATCGAGAAACTCGGGTTCCGGCTGATACACCGAGATGAGAGGACTCGGACTTCCGGCTTGTTCTTGAGGGGCATAGCAAGCTGGGAACCGACTACCACTCTCGCAGGAAAAGCGTTTGGGCCAAGGAGAGTAACGGCCGGCTGCAACGGTTGTCGGATGTTCTCTGACGGATCAGCGGCATCAGCGCCGTCGCCAGCCTCCGACCAGGCCGGACGCCAGTACCGTGTGGCAACCAAAACCAGGCAAAATCCAATGATGTTGTTGTTATTAAAACTCGCCTCGGTAAAATTATGAATTACGGCACACAGGAATAGCGCCATATATAGCGGGCCGGCGGGCGTGCCTCTTGCTAAGTGCCTCGTGGCGTTCCCGCCCGCTGAGACAAGTACTATCAAAAGCAGACCGACTCCGATTAAGCCGGTATTAAGATACATCTCCAAATAACCGTTGTGGGCGTGGGGGATTCTAAGCTCCTTGGCCAACGCGGATCCGATATCTGTCAGCCAAACACTCGCAAATCCATTGCCAACCAGCATGTTAGTCCGCATTTTGAGCACTGCGTCCCAGATATCTGTTCTCGTCGTCAAGGTAGCGTCGCGCCCCATGCTTTCGGCGGCGATTGTCCTAAGATCCGGCACGAAGAGGACCAGCGCAGAGAATACGAGCAGGCCGTAAGTGTGCCAGCTTAAACGCCTGACGTTGGCTTTTGCCCAGCTCAGACGATATGCGAAAAGCGCAGCAGTGCCTAAAAGAAAGCAACCAAACGCAGTTGAACTATGAGCTATTGTTAAAATCCATACACACATGAAAAGCAAGAGCCCCTCCGGCAGCATGGTGGCAATCTTCGCTAACGCGGGCACTTCGCGCCAGGAGTTGCGGCGAATCCAACCAACGTAATCGCGGCTTCCTCGCAGGTTCTGAATTTCTACGAGGCTCCATAGCAAAAACAGTCCGCTCAGCATAGCCAACACTCCAAGTGAATTCTTGTTGGTTGTTACGCCGCAATATAAAGTCCCGTATGTCCATGGATGATAATATCTGCCGATATCGGGATACCACTTAATGAGCAGAACCGAGAGAGGGACGAGAACGTACGCACAACGCACAAAAACCGCACGTAGTGCCTCAATTGGGTCCCGTTCGGTCACTATAATCAGAATCATGACAATATTCCCGAGGTCCCTGAACCACCTCTTGAATGCCACGAACGGAAAATCGGACCAGAGCACGCTAATTGCCAAGTAGAGATAAAAGATCCAAAGCCATCGATTATCTCGGAAAATGGCACCCCAATCGAGTGGTCTTCTCATTAAGACCCAAACTCCCGCGAAAATGAGCAACAGAAGAATATTTCTGTCCATCGGGTTGCCGTCGAGATACATTTCGACATCGGCTGAGCTTTGCGGGCTCATAAACCAATACGCGACGGGCTTCGACTCCATGATTCCAACCCAGATCAGTGGGATCCATAAGCCACCCGAAATTCCTGGAGCGCTCCTCGAGTTGCGATAGAAGAGCCACAGAATGAAGCTGACAAACAGGCATGCGGCTAGAGCGGCGGGCATTTGTAGTTATTCCGAAGGAGGGGTTTGTGTCTGAGAGCGGGGCTTATCGCCAGGCGAGTCGTCTATCACGACGAACTCGCAAGATTTTCGCGGCGATTTCTGAGTCTTTCCCTCAACGAGTCTGCGAAGCGAACGAGGTGCCTCAGAGCCGCGTTCGGGTAGGCGTCAAATTGTCCCAGAAAATCGATTTCTCGCCCATGCGCACCAGCCAACTGCGATTTGAATTGGTAGCCCCCTGGGTTCTTGTCGGGATTGATGCCATTTAGATCATACGACCGACAGCCGCAACGCTTCGCCCATTCAAGCATACTCCAATGAACCAGATAGGATGCGTAAGTCTTAGTCCCGCGGTTGCTCGTTGCCCCGAACAGGTAGAGACCGGTGTCTCCAATCGCCGAGCAGATCCCTCCCGCGCAGACCGCGCCCTCGACCTTGCAAAGGACGACACGCATTTTCTCAGCCGGCCTCAACTCGTTTTGAATCCTTCGAGACTGACCCAGATCTGCAAGGCTGCAAAACTGCTTTCGATTCAACATCTCGAAGTAGATACGCTCGAAATCTTGAAAATAGTTTTCATCCTGGCCCTCGATGAGTTCAAGATTCTGCCTGCGACCTTTGTTAAGGTGGTAGCGCCACTTCTGGTGTACTCCCTGGTAGAGCCTTTCCGTGGGAGGACTGATATCCATAACGATAGTCCTGTCCGCCCTCGCCCGATGCTGACGAACATAACCTTCCTCTTCGAGGATTCGGCGGCATGCCTCGTCTTCAACATTAAACAATTGCGACGTAATGCGAACAACAAGCCGTCGGCGATTCACATACTCGTTCCGCAATGCGCGGACAGCCTGCCGAAATACGCCCAGATCGACGCTGCCGCTTCGCTTCCTCCACAACGGGCCCCAACGAACATACGCCATTCCCACGCTAAGATGTGGAATCCTTACAATTCGTGCCTGAACCGCCGCCACCACATCAGACCGTTGTCTAAGAAGAAGGCGGCTGACATTGTGGCGACCACTCCGCACAGCCTCGTAAGGCCACATTTGATAAATGTTCGCATCAGCAAAATCCCGGCAGACTTCGCTCCAGCTCTCCTCGCCGATCGTATCAACGTCGGCTGAGAAATAATCGCCGAGTACCGGTCGTGAAACACTATGAAACATTATAGCACCAGATTATGTGTTGAGGCATACCGAATTAGAACGTGAGAGCTATGGACACGCCTTCCAAACAGTGGAGAAGAGGCCGTCATGGAAGCTTCATCGATTCGGGCGATCTGAGATCATGAACAACTCTAGCGCGCTGCCGAGCCGTGCCGCGAGAGCTGATCTGTTCAAAAATTGCATCCATGATTCGTGACGTCCGCAAGATCTGATCATATGGTATCGGCACAGGAGTGCCCTCGATGATCGAACGGTAAAGGGATTCAATAAGGCATTTCTTGCCCGCGTCTTGATGAAACTCTCTACGGAGGAAAAGTCGGAGGTCTCGATACGAGTTGCCGAGGTACTGCTTCGCCAGCGCTAAGGGTGGAACAAACTGCTCGAGGTAGCTTTTGTACCTACTGCCTCGCAACTTAATTAGCGTCTGACGCTTTTCATCCAGAAAGAGACCGTTTTGCGGCCCATAGATCAAGAACTGATCAAGTGAAGGTCGCATTTGTGACGAGAAAGTGAAGTACGCTGTCGTTCGGTGCTCGTCAGAGATGATGACCCTGAGTTCATCCACGATTTCGCGTGCTCCCAGACTGCTGAGCAATGGACTAACATAACCGTGCGCGATGACCGTAGGGGTAGGGGTGATGAGGAACTCCGAAATCTTGGCTATGCCGTGACTGATTACATTGTGCAAAAGCTTTCCGGGAAGGCGGCGGACCCAGTGCGCAGTGTCGGCGAGAAGCGCTTTGGCGTAAGTCGGGTCGCCAAGGTCGTAACACCAAGTACTCTCCATGTGTATGGGAGTGCCACCCAGGTAGCCGCTTCGAATGAGCTCCCGCATGCGCCGTGCGGAATGGCTGAATTGCTCATCATGGCCCACAGTGAGTTTCAGGCCACGTTGCTTTGATAACGCGATCAGTTCTTCGAGCTCCGCGGTAAAGAGTGTGATGGGCTTTTCTACGTAAACATGGCATCCTTCTTCGAGACATTGCCTCGCAATCTCAAAATGGCTTTGAGGCGGTGTCGTAATGTGAACTACGTCCGGGCGAGCCTCGCGCAAGAGCTTTGTTGTGTCGTCATAGTGCCGTCGAACGGCAAATCTTTCACAAAGCTGTCGTGCCATCAGTTCCTCTTGGTCACAGACAGCAACGATCTCGCAGCCCTGAAGCTGTCGAATCTGCGAGGCATGCGAGTCTGCGATCTTCCCGCATCCTACTATCGCAATCTTAAGCATGGATCTCTCCATTGCGGCAGCTTTCAAGGAATCGCACGAGTCCCTCGCGCGTGGAGAGTTTCTGTGTCCATCCTAATCGTCTCTTGAGCTTGTCGTTACTGTACGTACTGCCCTTCCAGTAGGCGTGCCAGGCTCTTCGATTCAGAAACTCGGGCAGCTGCCCCTTTGACCGCGTTGAACATGTTTCCCAAAGATAGCAGAGCAAGTAACTGACCGGGCGCGGCAAATACAGTGAATTGAAGCGCCTCACATGTTTCTTGTATAATCGCAAAAAGGCGCGGCTCGAAGGAAGATCGTCGTCCACGATGTTGAAGACCTCTCCATCGACGCCTCTTCTCAGCCCCGCCAGAACAATTGCCTCCGCGCAGTTGTCGATATAAGTCAGCGGGAGTGTATTCGAACCGCCTAAATGCAGAAAGAGACCGAACGTGCCGATGCCCACTCGCCCTGTTATCGCGTTCTTGCCTGGTCCGTAAACGACGCCCGGTCGAAGAATTACGTAGGGGAGCCCGAACCTCTTCCAATAGTCCAGTATCAATTCATCCTGCCTGACCTTGGCGTAACAATACGCCTCGCCGCAGAGCTCCGGGCGTTCCTCGATTGGGCACGACTCATCCAGCAGTCCGCGCTGCGGCTTCTTTCTGTTCGTATATACCGCAAAGGAGCTTATGTTCACGAATCGCCTGAGGCATTTGTGGCCCAAGCTCGCCTCCACTAGATTTCGCGTCGTGACGACGGCGTTCATGAAAGCGTCTGGATATGATCTTCCACCGGACCCCACGGCTAAATGAAAGATGACCGGGACGTCCGCCGTCGCATTTACGCAATCCTCGCGTGAGAGAAGATTCCCCCTGATCACCTCAACTTGCGCTCTATCAGCATAGCGGCGACTGAGGGTCTCGATCCTCGCCAAATCGCTGGAATGTCGGGTAAAACAACGCACTCTGCGAAACCCGTGCTCCAGCAAACTTGCGACGACCCTAGTTCCGATGAAGCCGGAGGCTCCCGTCACCAAAATCTGGTCGTCAAATGTGATTAGTTGGTCTTCCATCTTGTAGCTTTGTGCGCTGTGCTGGGAGAAGAGTGCCGTTTACTTTCAGTCACCTGGCTGCCTTTAGCTCTTATTCGATGTCCTGCTGTCGTGGTTAACGAAAATCGCTCGAGCTTTTGATCGGAGCATGCGCATTGGCCTTCGGCTATGCGTAAGAGACTGCTTTGAGGCTTCTTGTCATTTCACTGTAAGCGTCACTCATCAAGAAGGCATATTCCTCGGCGTTCAGAGGATGCGTCATGAGTTCCACGCAAGCGGTCTGCGCCAGTTTGGTGATACGATCCAGGCGATTGGTTTCAAGGCACTGGAGAAGGGAAAAAAAGTAATCGGTCAGCCGGTATCGGCGGCCCAGCCACCAATCCGTTGCGCCTCGATACGCTCGGTTCAGACTGCTCTTCTCACCCGGCCAGAATGAAAAATTTCTGCGAACTCGTTGTCCTCGCGGAATGATCTCTTCGAATAACATATTGCTGCAGTGGTGCATATGTTGATGCCCGTCAACGTGCGACGGTTGCTTACCATACAAACGATAGAATTCCTCGGCCTGCAGCTCATAGGCGATCCGAAAGTGATCCCTCAAGTGAAAGCTATAGAGTACCTTCGAATATTTATTCCGCTTGAGGAAGGCCGCGGTGCGGCTTTGAACGTCTCGCAGGCGAGCGGGCACGTGGTTACCCGTAAACGCTTCCGTAAGATTTAGGTGTAATCCGACATCCAGCTCAGCGTCCTTTGCGGCATCCGCAGCCCGAGCGGAATCCTCCATAAAGACCATCGCACTGACGGCAGTAATCCGCCGCTCGCGGTAACAGGTCAGGGCGAGGTCGGATTCTCTTCGAGAGCGCCCCCAGTCGTCGGCGTTAACAATGAGCATGAGAGTGGTAGGCGCAGATCATGGCGAGGACTGCAACATGCTTAGTGAGCTGACGAAGGCACACCTATCGGAGCTTCCCAGTCTGGATTTCCAATAAAGTCATCGGGAGTGCCGAAAAAAGCTCTGATTTGATCTGCAACATAGGAAACCATATCATCACTCATCTCCGGGTAGATTGGCAGCGAAAGGATGTGTGATTGATTCGCGTAGGCAACGGGAAAGTCCGCAGGAGCATGTTGGAGAAATTCATACGCAGGGAGGAACGGCAGCGCCTTGGGATAATTCAGCACAGTAGCCACCCCCGCATGCGCCAGATGGCTTCTTAACGCGTCGCGTTGATTGGTCCGGATGACATAAAGATGATAAACGTGGTCTCGTTCAGCTCCAATGATTGGAGTGCGCAAATCTCCCACACCGCTCAAGAGTCGATCGTACTGTGACGCGACGCGGCGACGTTCTTCGGTCCACGAGGTCAGAAATGGCAGCTTGACCTGCAAAATTGCGCCTTGCAGGCCATCCATGCGGCTATTGACCCCCTGCATCACATGCTCGCCCTTGCCGCCATGCCGCGCGAACGTGGCCATCCAATCAGCGAGCCGATCGTCATTTGTCACGACGCAGCCCGCATCGCCGTAGGCACCGAGATTCTTTCCCGGATAGAATGAAAACGTTGCGATGTCGCCAAATGTGCCGACGAGCCTGCCTTTATACCTGGCAAGGTGAGCCTGAGCACAGTCCTCAATCAGCCAGAGGTTGTGTCGACGGGCAATTTTCATGATTGCGTCCATGTCCGCAGCCTGCCCGTAAAGATGGACTGGAATGATCCCGACGGTTCGCTCAGTAATCTTTGATTCGATAATTGCCGGATCGATTGTAAACGTCTCTGGATCCGTATCACAGAACACCACTTGGCCACCCGCCTGCGTGATGGTCTCCGATGTCGAGATCCAGGAATGGGCAGTTGTGATAACCTCGTCCCCGCCTTTGACTCCCAAGGCACGCATTGCGATATAGAGGGCGTCGGTGCCGTTGGCGCAAGATATACAATGCTTCGCACCAAGAGTGCGTGCCCACGCGGTTTCAAATCCTTCAACATGGGGGCCACGGATGTAAGAAGACTTCGCAATGACATCCGCTATGGCTGAATCAACTTCGGCTTTTATGCGCAAGTATTGCGCGTGCAGATCAACGAATGGAACTTTCATGAACGGTGAATTCTTCGTAAAAGGGTTAGAGACGACGCTGAAGGCGTGCGGGGTTACCGACATAGACGCCCGACTCGACGATGTCTCTTGTGACCACAGCACCCGCCCCCACCACCACGTGATCGCAGATAGTCACCGGCAGTATCGTCGCATTGGTTCCGATGCTCACGTGATTGCCAAGTCTTGTATGGCGCCAAAGCTCCCGCTGCCCCTTCGCTGGACCTCCCGAAACAAATAGGTCATTTATGAACATTGCCCCATGCGATACGAAGCAATCATCTCCAATGGTCACCAGTTCGCACACAAACGCGTGTGATTGGACTCGACACCGCTTGCCGACCACCACCCCGCGCTGCACCTCCACGAAAGGACCGATGAAGGTTTGGTCGCCGATGATGCAGCCGTAAAGGTTGACGGGCTGCACAACAATTACACCTTCTCCGAAGGTGACATCCACGATCGCAGACTGGCGTACTATTGGATCTCCCATATTAAATCGCTGCTCTACCACCGCGCGTCGCACCTGCTCGAGCCTCGGTGATTATTAGTGGCTCCCATTGTTCGAGCGCGCTCGCTCGAGAATTGAGACCACGGTGCGGGCGTGGTCAATACCCGTGAATGGCACGCGGCCGCTCTCGATGCAATCGATGAAGTGTTGCGCTTCCACCCGTAGCGGCTCCGAAAAGTTAACTTGTGGCAAAAGGATGTCGCCGCTGCGATAGTTGAACTGTACTCGCTGCGGGTGATCGAAATCCATATTCTTGCCGAGAATCGCTCGCTTATCGATGCCTTTGTCGTAAATGGCGATCTTGTCGTCCGCCACGTCATCATAAGCAACCATTTTTCGCGAACCTACAACGATCATCTTTCGCACCTTCTGCGGATCAAGCCAACTGACGTGGATATTTGCCATGATCTTGCCGGGATACACGATGTTAAGAAAAACCACGTCATCCACACCGTTTTGCGTATAATCCATGCCCTGCCGCGAGACGAGGAGCGGCTCGGGATCGCCCAGCCAGTATTGGATGATGCTAATATCGTGCGGTGCAAAGTTCCACAATGCATCAATATCCGAGCGGATACGCCCGAGGTTCAGCCGCTGGCTGTAGATGTAGCGGACTTCGCCCAACTCGCCGGCGTCAATAAGCTTCTTAACGTAGCGAACAGCAGCATTGTAAATGAACGTGTGCCCCACCATCACGACGAGCTTACGCTCAGCGGCCGTCCGCGCCAATTCGTTCACCTCAGCGACAGTAGTGGCAAGCGGTTTCTCCACAAACACATGTTTCCCTGCCTGGAGAGCCTCCTTGGCGAGACCAAAATGGGTCGCAGCTGGTGTGGCGATGATCACGCCATTAACTTCTGGATCGCTTAGGATGACCTCAACAGATGCCGTCGCGCTTGTGCGCGGAAAGTTTTGCTCTACAAAGGCACGCCTTTCCGGGCTCGAGTCAACCACGTATTTCACCTGGCAATTTGACAGGGAGGAAAAGTTGCGCAGCAAATTCGGTCCCCAGTATCCGCAGCCGATTTGCGCCAATACAAATCGATTTGATTGCATCGATAAAGACATTATAACAAAGGGGTCTTAGTTTTGCGCTCCCAAAACTTTGGTAAATACTTGGCGGAGCCTCCGCAGTTGCTCGCCCTGGTGAAACCGGACCAGTTCCGGGGGAACTGTCTTCTCCACGCGGGTAAGCAACGCGTAGCAATAACCCGCAAGCAAGCATGCGCCCCCAATCAAGTGCGGCTTCCTGGTTGCCTGAAAGCACGCCCTAAAAACTTGCCATACCGGGTGCCCCCCAAGGTAATAGTCCTGCATCCCGAGTTTGTAAAGTGCTCTGTAATTACTTACACTTGCCGTGCCCATTGGGCGGTGGTGGTAGCAGACCTGCTCAACAAACGTTCTCGTCCGCCAGCCTTTCATCCGCGCAGTCGTCACTGCGACCCAGTCAATTCCTCCACCTTTGATCGGCCTGTATCCGCCAATCTCTTCAAAACACCGGGCGCGGAATAGCTGGCATGCCCCCGAAACATGCTCGATACTTGTGAAGCGATAGTCGTATTGAACTGTTCCCTCGACGAATGGGGTTCCCGCGACACCAAGCCGCGGGTCTTCCAGAAATCTTGTTAGCAGGAACTGGAAATAGTCCGGACCGAAAGTAATATCGGCGTCCAGGTTGCCGACGATGTCGTAATCAAGCTCCTCGACCTTTTCGAGCCCGGCGTTGATGCACCGAACCTTTGCTGCGAAGTGGCGATCGCTGCGTTCTGGCATCCGCAGTAGTTCAAGCCAGGGGTGATCCGGAAGGTATTTCGTGACGATTGAATCCGTCTGGTCTGTCGAACCGTCACTGACAATGACCCACTTCTTCGGCAGAACCGTCTGAGAAATGACGGATTGAATGGTCTGTTCAATAAACCTCCCTTCGTTGCGGGCAGGCGTAACCAAGACGTATGACAATGTAGGCGAACCCATAGTTTTACCGTTCGATGTGGCGGTGGTTGAGGCCAGCGGTTGCTTGCTGCGGCCTCAGAATGCGCTGCGACCAGTTTCTGGTCGGTTGTTCGGACGTTGCCGCTTCATTTGCAATCGGGACGCATATGTCCAAGGTCTTGTTTAAAATCAGGTCCATAAATCGTACAGGCCGCGCTTCCGACCCCCAATCCGTGGAGCGCTCTGACTCGGGGTGATACACTCGAATCCTCAAACCAGGCGATTCATCATGGGTATCCGTGGAGGCGCTAATTCGCAACGCACCATTCTCTCGCCGAACTGTTCTAAAAACGGCTGACCTGCGTTTGCGGAACCATGAAACGGCCTGGGCCGCGGTCGGAAACCAAGCTCCCCTGCTCTTCATTTCATCAATCAGTTCGACATAAAACTCATCCCACAAGCGTTCGGGAGCAATGCTGCGATCGTGCCAATTCACCGTTAGGGCGCCGCCGAACCGTGCGGCGTCATTCACGATCCCCCCTACCATGTCCTTCGCCTCTTGGGGTGAGAGGTTCAGATGTGAGGAACGGAACAAAGCGGTATCCATAACGTTTAGTGGTAACTCAAGCAAAGTTGCCGCGTTCAATGGCTTGAACACTTGCATGGTTCCGGCACGATACCCGACTGTCTCGTTGTACCCGAATGTCGAATCGTACGAAAATCCCGCTCGCTCAAGAGCAACCGGCGACCTTTCGTCGAAGTAAAGCCAATGCATCCGCACTCCCATTTCGGACGCCTTTGTGAAACGGGAAATTCGCTCGCGTTCTTTCCGTCCCTCGGAGCTGTCAATCCACGCATCAATCCCATGGGTTCCGACTTCGTTTCCTGATGAGACGAACTTTTGAATGTGATCCTCAATGTCAGAAGGATCGTAGCGCGCCGCGCGCCACGCCGGTGCCGGCCGATCAGCACGTCGCCCCGGATTGTCCTTACAGGGAATCACGAAAAACGTTGAGCCTAACCCCTTCTCAATTTCCAAGTAACGGTCAAACGCATACCAAGAATCCTTCGCCAGTCTCAGATGCACGAACGGTAGCATGAGCGCCGCGGACCAGTTAGTGAATAGCTGTCTTACGGACATCCTCCCCCGCACAACGTTGATCAGCGAACCAACGACAGCCCGATAGAGGAATCCGAACATCGTGTGATCGCACTTGTGGTGCCGGAGCGATGGATGATCGACATCGTGGGTCAGGCAGACCATAAAACCGTGTCCCTCGGGGGTAGGAGGGATTTCGACTAGGGGAATCGAGCAGCCAACGATCACGTCGCGCAACAGAGCGATGTGCATCTCCAGCGCGGGCATCCTCGCGCAGGCGGGCGGTTGGCCGACTGTGAGAAGGAATCGGATTTGTCGGAACAGATCATACCCAATCCGAACACGCATCTCGCCATTGGAGCGATTCGCATAAGTAATTGATTCCTTTGAAGTCTCCTCTGTAATCCTGCGGGATCCCTCGCTCCTAAAAGTGATGCAGCTTCCGTAGATCGGAATTCGGATTCCTCTATACGATACGATTGTGTCCTTGTATTCGGAACCAACCTTAACCCCGCTTTCCGCGTCGAACGGTGTCTTTTCTCCCCCGTAAACCAGCACGAGGTTGGCCACCCCGCTGATTACCTGGCCACTAGCGGAAAGCAATACTTCATACCGCTCCCCACGGCGATAGAACTCCCACGGAGTTTTGAATAGCTCAAAGAACTCCCGGACGGCGCTATGGTCCGCCGTGTTCGCAATTACTCCGATCATTGTATGGGTGCGCACACAACGGATGCGCTACACAATTATGAATTCGACTTCAGCTGTAGGAACAATTGGGCCAATCCCTTGAACATAGTGGCCTGCCCCCAGTGCAGCATCGGCGTCTTAGCCATGATCAGGGGATACTGGCGGTAGTAAAAGTGGCCATCTTTGTCCTGCATGTTTTGGATTGTCCAGCGAGCAACCTGCTTCGCAAGGTCTAAACACGCGGCGTCGTTTTCCGACAAACAAGCCAGTGTGTCGATCGCTTGAGCGGAACACTGAATGTCGACCGGATAAGTCCGCGTGTGATAATATCTCGGTCGCCCGGATCTCTCGAAAAAGTGTTTCTTGTAGAATACCAACCCTTTCTCAAGGTTTGGCAGAAATTCCTTGTCTCCCGTCGCGTCGATGTAGACCCTAAGACTTTCCAAATTGTAGCCGGTGTGAAAATTATCGATCCAATGGTAATTGGGTGCCTCCGCATACCACCACGAGCCATCGGGATGTTGTCGCGAACAGCTGTATACCATGGCTGAGCGCGCTACGCGCCGATACTCTTCATTGCCGGTGTGCTTGGCAGTCAGCGCCAAGGTGGCGGCACCCAGCATGTTGGCGTTATGGACCGAACTCTGGCAGTGTACCAGGTAACTGAGGCAATCGCCCTGCGCGGTTTTCTCGCGGGGAAGTTCCATGATCCAGTTGGATACACTTTCAGCGATGCTCAAAAACCATTTGTTCCCAGTGAGCTCAAACGCGTCGACGTACGCCTGACCAATCGAACTCGTCCAAACAATGATGGGATCGTCCTTCGTGTAGCAGCCCGCACGCGACACAAAATCAAAATGATTGCTCCAGCTGTGATGCTTGAACCGGGCCACCTTGTGCTTGTCGAGCCAATGGAGGCAGCGGGTAGCCTTGTCCAGATATTCCGGCCGTTGCGTAGCCCGATACAGGATCAGATATCCGGACGCCATATAACCCTGGCCTTTCGTAGAGCATTTGGGAGTGACCCCCATGATTGGGCGCAAGTTGAACGGGCACTGGCGAATCAGTTGCTGAAGTAGCCGTCCTGCAAACTGATTCCCGAATGTCATTGGACGAGCCCACGACGACAGACCGTCGAACGGCTCATAGCCTCGGTAGTCTCGCCTTTCTACCCAGGCTTGCACGCGGTCTAGACTGTCCTGGATGTCTTTCCGACTCACACTTTCAAACTCGTGATTGTTTGCTTCTAGCATTGTTGATCAGGTCTTCCTAGCCGAGCAACTCCTCCACCACACCCACCAACTTCATTCGCTCGCGTGTCCATTGATGCGCCATATACACCTCCATACCGCGGCTTACGATTGCTTCCACTTCCGCGGGATGCGAAAAGACGTACTCGATCTTGCGCGCAAGGTCATCAGCATCTCCCACTTCGAAAAAAAGAAGTTGCTGTGAATCGAAATAGTCCTGGATTCCTGGGGTTGCAGGAGCAATGACGGGCTTTCCGCGAGATAAGTATTCGAGGATTCGTGTCGGGGTGTTGATCTCCGTGAAGATACTGCGGCGATTCGGGATTATGCCCACATTGCACCTGTCGATCGCCTCAACGATTTGTTCCAGCTTCTGGGGGCCCAGATATCGGACCGCCTCGCGAAGCGTTGATTTCCGTACCGAATCCATCACCTGTTCCAGAAACGGCGTGCTTCGACCATAAACGTTCAGCTCTGCCCTTGGTATCGACTCTCTGATTTTTTCCAAAGCTGTTACCGCCAGGTCCAATCCGTGTCTTTCCACCAGCGAACCGTGATACATGATTACGAATGGCTTATTGTCCCGCGCCGTCAAGTTCTGCGGCGATGGTTGACGATGTTTAAAGATCGCTTCGTCAGGCGAGTTCATAACGACCCTGACCTTCTCGAACGAACAGCTTCGATTGGAAAAGATCTTTCTGCAGGCTTCGTTAACTGTGAGCACTGCATCCGCAAATCTGAGGCTACACTTTTCAAGTATCTTTAGAAGCCGGACCGAAAAGCTGTCCTCTTTGAGTCCGAAGATGGTCATCATCAACTCGGGCATCGGATCGTGAAGGTCGAGAATCACCCTGGCGCCCAGCATCTTCGGAACCAATGCGCTAAAGACCAGAAAGTCCGGCATATTGTGAACGTGCACGAGATCGTATCGTCGCCTGCATGCGCGAACGGCAAGAATCGCGCCTGAAAGCAGGACAAACGATCCGTACTGAATTATATAGGTAAGCTTTCCGCCACGGCGGCGTTTCAAGGGGATGCGTGTGATTTCCACCCCATTGAATGACTCGCTCTCCGGTTCTTCATCTGTCTCCTTTAGACAAATCACCTCGAGATGCATTCCCTCTTTGACCAATGCCTCAGCCCCCCGGCGTGGTCGCGGATCGGCCGGATAGTTCGAAAAGACTACTGCGACAGCGCGTTTGCCCGCCAACTGTAGCGAGTCTGCCACGGAGTCGTCAAAACTTAGCGCCTCTTGAGCTGAGTGTGCCATATCGGTAGGAGGATTCAAAAGGCAACAGGGCAATTTTTGAACAATGAAGCCCACCCAAGCCAGCAGCGATATGTTGCCGAATTGCCGTTTGCAACAGAATGCCTGCAGGCCGCCGGACACGGACGTTCCGGCTTGAAACTGGCGCAGTAGGCGGCCACCTCGCGCGGCAGAGCATGCCAGAGCCGTCCCGTGTAGCGATCGCGAACGTATTCGAGGAGTTCACGATAGTGGGCTGCCGGGTATCGCTCCGAGGAACCGTTTGAATCGACAAAATCGACGTAATCGGGGTGAACATTGAGCAGCGCCATTCCTTGATGTTCGGCAATCCAATCCAACTTTTTCTTCCAGATCCCGATGCACTTTTCTCTTAGCACAAGGAATAGCGTCGAATCCTGCACCATTGTATATGGCAGCTCGACGTAGCCCTGTCGCTTGCCACTGGGATGACCCCAAAAAGGGTAAATCGTGTCGACACCGTCAGGCTGAGGCTCGAACGGATCCGTGTCGAATGTCGAAGCGTCGTAGGCGATATCTAGCTCGTTGATCCATTCAAGATTTCGCAGCATGAAACCGGAGCGAAAACCGACCGCACCCCATTCCTTTAAGACTTTGTTAATCCGTTGAGCTTTCCGGTTAAACTCCTCCCACGAGGAGTAGAGTCGACCATCATGGTGCAAATCGTGGACGCCGACTTCGAATCCGCGCTCAGTTAGCCAAAGGCGAAGGGCGGATGGTACGGTGTAGTCTCCCTCAGGGACGAAGTTGAACGACGACCTAAATCCCAGCTCCCGTTCGAGCTCTGCCAGTCGACGGCAATTCTCAACCCCCTGTTTCCCTTCGACGTCGTGGGTGAGAACGAAGGCGAACCTCTTCCCGTCGGGCCAACCCGGCCAGCCATCCGGCGGCCGTTCAGAGCCGGGCATAATTGGCCAAACGTCTTGGACGTGTTGCCGTTTTCGCAAGGCGAACCAACGGCGAATGCCTAGGCGGATCGATCGAGGAATCAGCGGCTTTAGGCGAAAATAGATGTTGTTGAGGAGCATGGGAGCTGGGAGCTTGGAGCTTGGAGCGGAGGTCAGAGCGGAGGTCAGAAATGGGCGCGGGGAAGAGCGGAAAAGCTGAAAGATCCGCAAGGAGTCAGGCGCAAGCTTGATGGGGTGTAAGTCGCCACCTGCCGCAGTTGCCGGAATCTCCCCACAATGACGAGGCGGCGTGGAGAGGCTTGGCGAGACAGCGCGGCTAAGGATGCGACCAGCTTGGGCATTCAAACAAGCTACCGCCCCTGGTCATCGGCTTTGCCTTTGCCGAACCTTTGTTCTTTCAATAACAATGTAATACACTCGGAACAATTATTCCGTGGCAGCTCAAGAGCCGACTTTGTCAGTGCCAACAAGCATCCAATAGCTGCGCTCTTGCCCGAGTGGTTTTCTATTCCGCTATGAGAACAAACACGCCAAAAGCGGAACGTTGTTGGCCCATGGTTCTGCCTTCCTTTCCTATACGCGCGGGCTTGCTAGGCTTGCAGAGAAAGGTGAAACAGTCAACGTGACGACCGCCATGCTCGAGCGACTATTCCGATGTGCAAGAATAGGATCAGAGTGACGAAAATTAATAAGAATGGGTTCTGTTACGCGTAAAATTAACAGACCTTTTGAATAATGCGTAGATTGTATGCAAAATGCACTTTGCGACTTGGAGCAGCTGAGAGCTTGGAGCAGGGAGCGGGGAGCTTGGAGCGGGGCGGGGGGGTTAGGATTTGAGGCTGCGACGGAAAGCATGGATCATGCGACTTTCTTCTGCAAGGTCGTTCAGCAAGGGCCCGACCCCAGCGGAGGCCAGATACTTTTGTCGGTTCAGGAGGAGAAGCATGTTTGCCACCTCAAAGACCGAACGTCTGGCCGTGTTTAGAAAATTCGCAAAGTCAATATCGGACGCGCTTCCAGAGCCTTCCGCGATGTTGTTGGTAATGCTCAAAGTCGCAGCGCGCAGTTGCTCCGCAAAGCGATAGAATTTTCGGTCATCGAGTTGCTCAGCAAGCGAGAAAAGCCGCCCGCTCAAATCAGCGCCCCGCCGCCAAATCTCCATGTGCTCAAACCGAAATTGGCCATCTTCCATACGAAAAAGCAGGGAGCGTGGAGCAGGGAGCAGCGGGCGGTGAGCAAGGGAGAAAGCGCGAGAAGTTTAGAAGAGGCGAGTGGACCCCCCGGCTCCCTGCTCCCCGCTCCCTGCTTCTTCTCAGCCTTCTGCCCCGAGCCCCTTCGGCATGTATGAGCGCACCTTGTTAAAGATCACCGATACGCTGGTTCGGCAGGCGATTAGCTCTGCGTAAGCGCGCATTACAAAGTCCCGATCACTCTTTTCAGCTTCGACGAGAACCAGCATCTTGTCCATTAAACCGGACATCGCAGGCGTGATGCTGGTTTGGCTGAGGGGCGGCATGTCGAAAATAATGTAGTCGAAGCCGCTGGCCTTGAGATGCGGCATCAAGTCGTAAAATCTTTTTGGAATAAGCTGAGCCTGCCGTCCATCCGGAGGGGTTGCCACGGCTAGATAGAGATTCTCTCCGGCCGGAGAGGGCGCTCCTACCAGGGCCTCTGCAAGCGAGCATGCGGGCGTGCCTCGGAAGAATGGGTGGACCTCGGGACGTCCTA
Organism: Terrimicrobiaceae bacterium; assembly: GCA_045403045.1. Classification (GTDB taxonomy): domain Bacteria; phylum Verrucomicrobiota; class Verrucomicrobiia; order Chthoniobacterales; family Terrimicrobiaceae; genus DASTFP01. The sequence goes on along the minus strand of JAXIPG010000041.1, from coordinate 8,187 downwards.
CGTTCATGTCCACGAGAAGAACCTTATCGCCCGTTTCCGACAAAGCGGCGGCGAGGCCCGAGCTGATCGTGGAGGTTCCCGCTCCCTCGGAGTAGCCTGTCACAGCGACAAGCTTCGGTTTGTGACGCATCGGATTGAGCTCGAAAAAGAGGACTAGACGGTCCCGTATCGCCTCGCAAAACGGCCGGATGAAGTGACCGGAATCCCACGGTGCCGCGTTTGGATGTCCAGTTTCCCGAAGAGCGACGATCGACTTTTGGCTCGAATGAGACAGGCCGAGACGCGCATGCTTCCGGCCATTGAAATAAGGAATTGAGAACAGGAGAGGAATTCCCAACAACGCCTCGATTTCAAGCGGTCGCCTGACTGTTCGATCCACGAGCAGTTCGATCACGAAGGCAAGCGCTAAGCCGAAACCCACTCCACCTACGGCGAGTCCGAGTACAGCTTTTTTCACATTGCCAGTGGCTCTCATGGCCGGCGAGGGCTTTTGAACGGCGCTGATATTGGGCATCTTGGATGGATCCAAGGCTTCGTCTACGCGGGCCTTTTCCAGGCTCGCCTGAAAATACTTATAATTGTTTTCTTCGAGTTCCTTTGTTCGCTCCAGTTGCACGATTTGAGGTCCAATTTCTGAGAGCTGTTCGACCTGTTTCTCCATATCGCTAAGATGAGACTTGAGCATTTCCACCCTTGCCTCCATTCCCGCGAGACGGGCGCGTTCAACTACCATCTGCGCGACGCGGGTGCGTTCTAGAGCGTCGGATGGGGAATTCTCAGAAGGCGTAACTGGGAGCGAGACGGCAAGGTCTGGAAATTTCTTTTCCATATCGCTCAGCTGTTTTTCGACGTTCTCAATTTGCATCCGATTCATTTTCTGTAGCTCATTGAGTCTCACGAGCTGATCTTGCGATGCTTTCTCATCTTGGGTGTCATTGCTCTTCTTGCTGAGGATCTCCTGTTCGGCTTCCTTCACGAGTGTATCAAAGCTCTTCTTGCCCCCCTGGTAATCGAAGCCAGTGTCGTTTTGACGACGATATCGCTCGCGTGCTATGGTTTGCGCCAGGTCTCTTTCGCTCCCAGCAAACCCCATCGACCGAGGGCGAGGGATCACCGTTGAAGCTTGACCGCGAACTGGTCGATTACGTAGTGACTCATCAATCGCCTCAGGCTTGTCGGGTTTTTGAGCATATTTGGAAAAGAGGTCCAGGTCCATTTGACGGAGGTTAGCCACACGAGATACCAAGGCCTGATACTGAACGACCTCGCTCTTCACTTCTGGTGGCGACAAAACGAAATTCTTGTCTTGCGCTGGAAAAGATTTTTCCAACTCTCGAACAAGGGCTTGTTGCTCAGCCTGTTGCGCCTCTGCGGCCTGCAGTGCTCCGCGAGTTTTCGCCTGTTCGGCATTGAGATTTGCTGTGCTTTCTGCGAGGGAAGTGATTCCTGCGCTCGCCTTCAGGCGCTTTAGTTCTTGTTCTGTTTGGTTCAGCTGCGCCCGGACCTGATCCGTTTGCTGAGTCACAAAGTCGAAGGCATCGGCCGACCGGTGGACTTCTAGATGCTTCGTAAAATAGCGTGTTACGAGTTCGTTCAAAACGAGCGTGGCGAGCTCCGGATCGCGGTTTCTATAGGAAACAAAGATTATGTTGGTTCCCTTGAGAGCAGACACCGTTAATCCCAAGAGAATATTGCGGGCCGCTTTGGCTGTATCTATCGCATCTCCGGATTGCAGCGAAGGCTGCTCGCTACCCACCGCACCGAAGAGGCGCCTGGCCAGTTCCCAATTGTTCGCCGTGTTTCCATATTTTGGCAGCAGCCGCTCGACACCGACGGCCTTCGTGACCTGCATAGCCAGATCCCAACTCGCCAGAATCTCCACTTCGGAGTTGATAAGATTATCGCTTGAGGGGCGCTCTGTCGCCCGGGAATCCAGTGGATCGATCGCGCTCCTGTCCACGACATAGCGCACAAGCAATTTAGCTTGGGATTCGTACACACGGGGACGAACCAAATAGACGGCCAGCGCTGCGCTTATACCGATCGCCGCGCTCAGGAGAATCTTTCCTTTGTGCTTGAACAGCACATAAAGAATGTCCTGCAGACTCAAGCTGGGAGCGGGTGCTGCTGTTTTCTGTTGTGACATGCGAATTACAAATCCGAGGGGAGATGGTCGAGAGGTGAGTGTTGAGGGAACTAATCCAGGTGAGGGTAGATCATTGCGCCCAGCAGGCGGTTGAATCCCAGAGGCAATCGGGCAAATACGGCGTTATGAAATCCCGAGACGTTGTCTCGAGCTCTTATCCAATCATTCGCTGTTCTATCAAAGCGGAAATATTCGATCGTCTCTTCCACAGTACCCCAAGCCCGTTTGAATCGCCGCAGGCCTTCGTTTTCAAGCGATGTTCGTCCGAGATGCAGTGTTTGAAATCCATTCTGTGCCAGCAACTGAATGGCCTTCCACATGACCAGATTATTTCCCCGAAGGTCCTGGTGCCTCTCGTCGGAGGCTCCAAACTTGTATACAGCCTTCTTCCCGATGTGGAAGAAAACCGCTGCAGCGACCGGTATTGACCCCTTTCTGGCGAGGACGACAAAGCCCAAGCCCGGCTTAATGATCTCGCTGTGAATGTTCAGGAAAAATGATCTCGGCTGCGGTGGGAGGCCGTGCCGGCGCCGTGTTCGGACATGAAGACGGTAAAACTCAAGGATACTGTCTCGAGACTGGCTTACCTTAACCCTTAAGTTGCTTCGCTCCGCTTTTCGGATTGCGCGCTGGACAGATTCTGTGAGCCCGGCAAAAAGCCTTTCCGGGCCGCCGCGCAATTCCAGGGAGTGCCCGTAGAATGCGACGGACGACCCGGCCGACTCCCTGGACGTTTTTCCTCCACGGAGTTCGAAGTATCTCCAGTGTCTCTCGGAAGCCAGTTCGCAGAGCTTATCTGAAACGATGTCCGGATAGCATTCGCCAAAGAAGAGCGGACCGCAATAGTCGGTGAAAGGAAGACTGACAGCCCTGCGGCCTGTGAACGGGCTTTCCACTTCCAAGAGTGGGACCAGGGAAACCGGTTCGCCATTCCGGGAAAAGCGCAGAGAGATTGGCTTGTGGCCGTAGGTCTTGCACAACACCCTCGTCCACGCTGCGCAGTGAAAGAAACTAGAATTGGGATGCGAAGCGACAACGCTGTCCCACTCTGGGTCGCAAGTTGGATCAACAAATCTTGTATCCAGGGCTTGCGAAGGAAGCGGTCGATTCATCCGTGTCTTGGCCGTACCGGACCATTGGAAGAGGTTAGGAACCGCTAGAGCTGTCATACGTGCAAGCAAGACGTTGGGCGCGCTCGAAATTTCACTCAGGCCAGCGCTCCTATGGTGACAGCTTCAGTTACTGCCTCGGTGACCATTTCCACTTGCGCGGAAGTCAGCTCCGGAAACATCGGCAATGAAATGAGTTCACGAGCGGCTCGTTCAGCGATCGGGAACGCGCCTGCTTCATATCCGAGGCTCTGATAGGCTTGCTGCAGGTGGACTGGGATGGGGTAGTGGATTCCGCATGCGATACCCATCTCGGCGAGAGCTTTGATGACTTCATTCCTACCCCGGAAACGGATCGCGTAAATGTGATAAACGTGCCGGGCGTAGGCGACCTCGACAGGAGTTACGAGTTCCTCTATTCCCTTCAAAGCCCGGTTGTATTGGGCAGCGTGCGAGCGCCGGAGTTCATTTCCCCTCTCAAGGTAGCGGAGTTTGACGCCCAGAACGGCCGCCTGAATTCCATCCATCCGGGCGTTCCAGCCAACCATGGTATGATGGTATTTGTGGATTTGGCCGTGATCCCGGAGAATTCTAATCTTCTCTTGCAACACAGGGTCGCCGGTCACAACGGCACCGGCCTCGCCGAATGCACCGAGATTCTTTCCAGGGTAGAAACTAAAGCAACCCGCGTCGCCGAGCGAACCGGCCCTGCGCCCTTTGTATTTGGCCCCATGAGCCTGGGCGGCGTCCTCAACGACAACCAGACCGCGCGCACGCGCAATCTCCAGAATCGGATCCATGTCTGCCGGCTGGCCGAAAAGGTGCACGGGAATGATAGCTTTCGTCCGGACCGTGATAGCTCCCTCCAACTGAGCCGGATCCATCGTGTATGAGTGTTCTTCAACATCGACGAACACCGGCTTTGCGCCGCAGTAGGTAATAGCCTCCGCAGTCGCCATGAATGTATTCGGGACCGTAATCACTTCGTCTCCGAGTCCGACCCCCGATGCCAAAAGCGCTAGCCAGAGCGCATCGGTACCGCTCCCGACACCGATGGCATGCTGGCAACCGCAATACGCCGCGAAGTCCTCTTCGAATCCAGCGACGAACGGCCCTCCAGCGAACGCTCCGCAATCAATAACCTCGCCGATCGCAGCGTCGATTTCGCTGCGAAGAGGTGCATGCTGGGCGGCAAGGTCAAGAAACGGTACTCTCATCGGAATATTCCTCTACAACTCACAGACGCACCGGCTCTGCATGTACGAGCTCTTTGTATTCACTGCGTTCAAAAGAAGGAAGTACCTCCTGGGCGCGCGAGAAATTCACCGGGGCGCCATGATCCTCGAGTGATGCGGACGCGGCTTCAAGGATCTTCACGAGCTCGAGCCCCTGCCGGCCTCCAGTCAACGGCTTAGCGCCTCTCTCAATGCAATCAAGGAAATGCTGGCACTCCACCTTTAAGGGCTCCTCTTGCTTGATATGCGGGATGTAGCTGTCCCCATAGTGATATGAGTATTGAAACTCTGCGAACGTGTCGTAATGAGGCGGCCGCTCCACACGGACATCGTAGATGCGGACCTTTTCGAGCGTCTGCAGGTCATCGTACACGATCATCCGGCGCGTGCCCACAATTGTCATCTCACGGACCTTCCGTGGCTCGAGCCAACTGCTTTGGATGGTGGCGAACCGTTTGTGCCGAAAGGACAGTGACATGTTAGTCACATCGGCGATGAGTGGCGTCACATGGGCATTCCCCTGGCAATTTACCGAGACGGGAAATTCCTCAAGAATATGCAGGATGATTGAGATGTCATGGGGCGCGAGATCCCAGGCTACGTTGATGTCTTTCTGAAACAGGCCAAGGTTCAGGCGCCGCGAATTGATATACCGGATATCACCGATATCGCCTGCCTGGATAATATCGACGATCTTGCGCACGACAGGGGAATAAAGAAACGTATGGCCGACCATCAACACGAGACCGTTACGAGCCGCGATATCCATCAACTCCTCACACTCCGCCGAGCTCGATGCCATCGGCTTTTCGATGAGTGTGTGCTTTCCCGCAAGCAGGCTCGCCTTAGCAAGAGGAAAATGATGCTTAACGGACGTGGCGATGACAACGGCGTTTAGATTTATGCCATTGAGCATATGCTCGTAGCTGGCCAGAGCTTCAACCTCCGGATACAATGCTTTCAAGTGTTTCAAGCGCGCTTCGTTCATATCGCACATCGCCTTGAGATTGCAGTCGGGCAGGCTGCGGAAGTTCCGAATATGGTTCGGGCCCCAATAGCCGCATCCGACTACACCCACTGAGATTGGATCTTTCATATTTTTCTCCTAATTCCTTACCGAACTCGTCTACCGCCAATGCGCCAATTCTTGAAGATCGGGCTTATCTTAGCGCCAGTCTTTCGCGCTAAAGATTCGAAGACTTGCGCCGCGATTGCGGGAGCCGTCTTAAGCATGATGGCGAGATCCATCCAGATCGACATGTGGCTCCCGTAGAAAATGTCCATTGCGATCATCTCGCTGAACGTTGTCTTATTTTTGCCGTTGACTTGCCAATATCCGGTGAGCCCGGGCGGCGCATTGACGCGTGCTTTCTGTGCCGGCTGATAACGTTCAAATTCGTGGGGCGTGCAGGGACGGGGACCGACAAGACTCATTTCGCCACGGATCACGTTAAAGAGCTGAGGCAGTTCATCCAAGCCCAGCGCTCGGAGAATACGCCCGCCACGGATCAGGCGAGCATCGTGGCAATCAAGCTTCGTCATCGGGCAATTGGTCTGCATCAGCCGCTCGAAGTAACCTTCGTGGGTTTGAGTCTCAACGTTGATCTTCATGGTTCTAAACTTCAGAATCATGAAGCGGCGCCGTCGGTAACCGATGCGCTCCTGGCGATAGAGAAGAGGGCCAGGCGAAGCTAAGAGGATCCAGGTGCTGACTAAAGCCATTACTGTTAACCAAAACGGAAAGGTGAGCCAAATACAGGCGAGGTCGAGAAGGCGCTTCCAGCGGGGAATCTGAGCGGTTCCGGCTTCTGCCTCTTCAGGGACAGCGTTCGGCTGATGTTCGCTGGGAGCGATTCCGGCTTCCTTGTCTGGGGGCGGAGGCGCCGGGCTGAAGGGAATCGAAGATAGCTCGTAACCCCCGTTAATGCGGCTATGTCCGAGGGATCGCTCGTTTGCGTCATCGAGGAGAAATTGCCGGCTGTTGCCGTTTACCATAGCGACACCGTTTTGAGAGGAATTCGCGCTCATAGGATCATTGGTCAACGTGGTCTTTGTTTGCTAACGAAAGATGGCGCCTTTCCGGGCGGAAGTATGTTCTGGCCATCCAAGTTGCAAAGTCTGAAGATGATACGCTGTTGACACCATTAGCCTAAGGGTCTTCACTTTGCTTAGATAGTCGTGTTAGGTAGCCAAGCTGCCGCCCTTGGTCGTTCTCCGCACTTGGCAGCGAAACCTTACGCTCTTGCTCAAATTGTATCCTTTCGCTCATTGATCGCGGACGTGGACTCGGCGTTGCTTCGAAAGTGAATCCGCCGGGACGAAGCGTCGAGATGCGGACCAGCCGCGTCGGTCAATATGCTGAAAGGGGGATGCAATTGAGAACGAACGCGTTCGGTTCTCCCGTTCCTAACAATCAGTAACCCAATGTCTTCTCCTCGACTCCATTACATCATGAGTTGAAAGCTTGTAGTCTGAACCCCGACCGTTTTTTGCTGCCTTTCTGAAACTTTGCGTCAACACTTTTACGTGTGAAGCTAATGTACTGGAAGGGAAATGTGACAGATAATCGAAATAAGGGGGCCAAGGGACGTACGGATTAGCGAACGGTAGGGCGATAAAGGGAGTGCGGGGAATAAGTCTCTGCAGGGCCTGAGGGTCTCCCCGGAGACGGCCTGAGACGAGGTTAGCCTGCATGTCTCGCGCGGCGTCGCTGCGACGCATGTGATTGCTCATGAGTCTGTTGGAGAAGAGGTGCCTACAATAATACAAGGCCTCCGTTGAACTGTTCCCAACAAAACTTCCGGTAAAGCTATAGTTAACTGTCTCCGTCAACGTGAACTCGTATTGGGCGTAGCTTTCTGCGCTAACGAATGATCGCGCTGGTATCAAAAGAGCAATGTCGCCAGAAAAGACGGCCGATGCCGTATTTGGAAAAGTCCAATTTCCTGTTGAACTCACTCCGTTGGTATTTACAGCACTGGTTTGATTTTGTGCTGAAACCGTCTGCAAATCAGAAACCGTGGGTCTGGTGACAAGGCTCTGCACAGTGCTCAATGGATTAACCGTGATTCCGATAGCATGGAGCCTGTCACCGCAACTCAAAATGAGTGCAACTAGGGGCATTAGCTGAGTGATTCTCATCGGCTTGTAACGTAGCAGAAGTCATGCCAAGGAAGGGGCCAGCCGTTGCAAGTTGCACACCCTGAAGCTGATAGGATCTCATGGTGTGAAGCCGTTGGCGAAAAGCCGCCTCAAAACTGTAAATCCGGCCGACAGAAAGTAAGGAATTCCGACGGTGCGGACGGTGATTTAAGTCCAACAACCAAGTCGGCGTTTTAGCCTGCAAGCTCGCACACTGCCAATGTTCACCCGCGCCGGCACCAAAGGTTAGGGCCTCTTTTCGCTCTAAACCGTCGGGGCCTAGAGCATCTGCGAAAAGAAATTTCCGAAAAGAAGAAAAAGGCTCCCCGCTGTCGTGAATGGGTGATCGAGCATGATTTTTTGAATTAGGCGCGCGGTTGATACGAAACGAGGGCCTCATTGCCAGCGCTAGAGCGCTCGCGATTTGCGAAGGACAAGACTTTGCCTGCGAGAAAGGGTGACTTCAGTGCCGTCTTGCAGAACGAAGACATAGCGCATCAAATCCACAATGCGCGTGTGCTTTACGTGTTCAAGGTTGACGATACAATCGCGCCTG
>JAXIPG010000192.1:0-16202 GCA_045403045.1 Terrimicrobiaceae bacterium | reverse complement strand
GTCGGCGAGGACCTTGGCCTTCGGGTTCTCGAAGGTTTCGCTGAGGTGTTCGAGCGAGACGGCCAGGGCGAGGAATTCACCGAGGGAGTCCCAGCGGAGGTAGTTTTCCGCGACGAACTGCTGGACGTGTTTCGGTGCGGAGCCGCCGGCGCCGGTTTCGAAGAGGCCGCCGCCGTTCATGAGCGGAACGACGGAGAGCATTTTGGCGCTGGTGCCGAGTTCGAGGATGGGGAAGAGGTCCGTCAAATAGTCGCGCAGGACGTTGCCCGTGACGGAGATGGTGTCCTTGCCTTCCTTGATCCGCTCCAGGCTGAATTGGCAGGCTTCGGCGGGCGGGAGGATGCGGATGTCGAGGCCCGAGGTGTCGTGATCCTTCAGGTAGGTTTTCACCTTGGCGATGATCTGGGCGTCGTGGGCGCGTTTCTCATCGAGCCAGAAGACGGCGGGCGTGTTGGTGGCGCGGGCGCGGTTGACGGCGAGCTTCACCCAGTCGCGGATCGGGGCGTCCTTGGTCTGGCAGGCGCGCCAGATGTCGCCGGATTCGACGGCATGTTCGAGGAGAACCTTGCCGGAGTCGTCAACGACGCGGACGGTGCCGTCGCCGGGGATTTCGAAGGTCTTGTTGTGGGAACCGTATTCCTCGGCGGCCTGGGCCATGAGCCCGACGTTCGGCACGCTACCCATGGTGGGGGGATCGAAGGCGCCGTGTTTTTTGCAGAAATCAATGGTCGTCCGGTAAACGCGGGCGTAGCTGCTGTCGGGGATGACGGCGAGGGTGTCCTGCTGTTTGCCCTTTGCGTTCCACATCTGGCCGGAGGTGCGGATCATCGCGGGCATGGAGGCATCGACGATGACGTCGCTGGGGACGTGGAGGTTGGTGATGCCCTTTTCGGAATGCACCATGGCGATTGCGGGGCCATTGGCGTAGGCGGCCTGGACGTCGGCCTCGATCTCGGCCTTTTTTTCTGCCGGGAGGCTTTGGATTTTTGCGACGAGGTCGCCGAGCCCGTTGTTGAAGTCCACGCCGAGTTCCTTGATGACGGCGGCGTGCTTGGCAATGAGGTCCTTGAAGAAGACTTTTACGGCGTGGCCGAACATGATGGGGTCGGAGACCTTCATCATGGTGGCCTTAAGGTGGAGGGAGAACAGGACGCCCTGCTCCTTCGCGGCGGCGATCTGCTTTTCGAGGAAGGCGACGAGGGCCTTCTTGTTCATGACCGTGCCGTCAATGATTTCGCCGGCCTTAAGGGGAGTCTTCTCCTTGAGGACCTTGACGGTGCCGTCGGCCGCCACGAACTCGATTCTGACGTTGGTGGCGTCGGGGACGGTGACGGATTTCTCGTTGGAGAAGAAGTCGTTTTTGCCCATGGTGCCGACATTGGTCTTCGAGTCGGGGGACCACTTGCCCATGGAGTGGGGGTGTTTACGGGCGTATTCCTTGACGGCCTTGGGCGCACGGCGGTCGGAGTTGCCCTCGCGGAGGACCGGGTTGACGGCGCTGCCCTTGATCTTGTCGTAGCGGGCCTTGGCTTCCTTTTCAGCGTCGGTTTTCGCTTCCGCGGGGTAGTCGGGGAGCTTGTAACCCTGGGCCTGCAGTTCGGCGATGGCCGCTTTCAACTGGGGAACAGAAGCGCTGATGTTGGGAAGCTTGATGATATTCGCTGCCGGCTTGGTGGCCAGGTTTCCCAATTCGGTGAGGGCGTCACCGATCCTCTGCTCTTCCGTGAGATACTCCGGGAAATTGGCAATGATACGTCCGGCGAGGGAGATGTCCCGGGTTTCGACCGCGATGCCAGAATGCCGAGTGAACGCCTGGATGATTGGCAGAAGGGAATAGGTGGCGAGAGCGGGCCCTTCGTCGGTCTTGGTGTAGATGATGGTAGGAAGCTCGGACATAATTCGTGGTTTTAAATTTTAGCCAGCCATTAGAAAAATTGGCTGCTCATTGTCAAAAGTAGTAGGGGTTATTTGGGTCGCAAGAAAAGCAAATATCGAGTCTCGCTTTGTTTTGAAATCGGGCCGGAGTCAAGCGTGGGAGAGGGGAGAAGGCTGGGGTCTTCTATGCGCCGTTCGGGGGCGATGAGTGCGTCGAGTTCGCCGTTGCTCCAGGCGCGCATCGCGCGATTTGCGCGGAGGTAGCTGCTGGCACCGCAATAGATCACCATCGGTTCGTCCCGTCCCTCGACCACGCCAACCTTCAGAGCGCCGGCCTTTTTTGTAACAGCCTGAACTTCCCTGCCGAAGCGCACCAGCCCATCATCGTTGTTGCGGTGACCCATCCAGACGATGGTGAGAAAATAACCGCAGACAGCCAGGACGGCGACGACGACCGCCGCACCGCACCAGACACGTACGCGCTTGCCGCATTGGCAGGCCGAGACCATGGAGACGAGGAGCAGGCACAGCGGAGGAACTACCGGAAAAATTCGGTCCACGCGCTTTGAGGGCACGAAGGTCATGCACAGCAGTCCTCCAAGCGCCCAGCAGGCAAGCCAAAGAGTGCCCGGGTCGGACATGATCCTGCGGCGTACATTTCCCGAGATGATCGGAAGGGCGAGAGCAAGCAAAGTCCATGGGGCGAACTTGTGCAGCAGATGGGGGAAATAGAACCAGATCGGTTGCTGCTTTTCGTGTGCTTTAAGGCTTTGATCGAAACGGCTCATGAATTCCCTGATCACGACATCGTGATAGAACTCCGGGTTCGCCGAGCAACCGATGACGAGCCATGCAATAAACAGGGCAAAAGGCAACAGCCACGTCCACCACCCGCTCCAAACTAGAGAGCGGCGATCCTTCGGACCGAGAAACCAAAAGGCCGCCATGCCCGGCAGGATGAAGGCGTAGAGAATCGGTCCCTTTGTAAGGAGCGCAGCCAGCATCGCGAGAAAAAACGCCCATTTCTCTGACCGCATCCAGGGTCGTCCACTGTCAATCTTCCTAAAGATCAGCCACCCGCATATCGTGATCCAGAGCGTCAACATCATGTCCGTGCGGACGAGCGTTGCGATTCGCGGAGTGAGCAAATTCAATCCGAAGGCGCAAATGACGAGCAGCGTTCCGCAATCCGGGAGCACGCGACGCGCCTCGCGAGCAAGAAGCCAGAGCATGGCAATAGTGCAGAGGTATCCGGGCACTCGCCATGCAAGATCCCAGGAACCGATGATCCAATAAAATGGCAGCGACAGCCACCCGGCAAGCGGCGGTTTTGTTGCCGTCCTGCCGTGCGGAGTGTGTTGGTACCACCAGTCTCCGCCGTTGGCGATTTCGTAGGCAACATAAGCCTGCTTGGCTTGGTCGTAATTATCGAGATGCCATGGGAGATTGCCGATGGCACACAGCCCAAGCACGAGAACGAGCAGCACGCGCTCCGCGGTCTTGCTCGCTACGAGACCCGAGAGAAGGTCAGCAATGGTTTTCAGAGTGCGAAGGGGGACCGCACGCGTCTTGCATGCAACGTGCTGTGCCCAGCCGGACTACCAATCGCTCGATAGAATTCCGAATGGAACTCCGAGGGAAGAGGGTGGATTCCAAAAATCATCGCCCTCGATGCTTCGCAATCAGTGCTTTGAGCTTCATCCACACTCTGCGCGCAAAGGCACCTGCGTGTTCTTGCGTCCATCTCAACGTGAACCACGCCACGAAAAGCGAAAGACAGATTGCCACGACGACGTCAGAGAAGTGGTGCGCACCCACCATGATGCTTGACCATGCGATGAGAGAGGCAAGGGCGATCGCGCCGATGCCCAGCCAGGGGCGTGCGAAAAGGATGACCCCGGCAAAGCCGAACGCGGTGGCGGTGTGGCCCGAGGGAAACGAATTGAAGGGTGGGTCGCCGATGGTCAGGCGTCCTTCCCTCCACGGGCCGTAGAAGCCCTGCGGGATTGCTGGACTTTCACGCGGCCGGGTGCGGCCTGTGGTCACGCGTGACGTATTCGCAAGGAGGCCCGCGAGCGTCGAGGCGATCATGGCGGCCGCAACGATGCGCATCCATTCCCGGCTTCTCAGCCTCCAGGCAATCGCGACACCGATGGCGCCCGCAAGCATAAGCCAGGGCCAGTCGCCGAATTTGCGGACGCCAGTCTTAAAGCGAAAATCGTCTGTCTTCTTCCACCCTCTAACCTGAGTTTGGACCACGGCCTCTCGCACCGGTTGATCAAGCTGGAAGGAAGCCCAGATCGCGCAAGCAGCCAAAAGTGCCATGAACCAGATCGATAAGCCTCGCATAAGATTTTTCAGGTCCGGTTGTGCGCGAAGGAGGTCTTTTGTGCGTGGAAGAGTCGCGACAAGTTCCAACTCCTCTAAGTCCGCGAGCTCGAAGCTGGCGTCGGGTTCATTTTATCTGAAGCCAGGGCGCGTCGCCCTCCTTCATCTTGAGCGAATTCATCACGACAAAGAGGACGGCGTCGAGCATGTCTGAGTTTGTCCAGTAAATGTCGGTGACGTCGGTTGGCGGCTGCCAGGTGGAGGCAGGCAGAGACGGTGAAAACTTCAAATCCTTGATATCTGCGACAGCTACGAAGTCAGGCTGGGTGATCTCCATGCGTCGCGGAAAGTATCCGGGTGCGACCCACAGTCGGGCGCGGAATCCTTCGGCTTTGGCGGCCCTGGCAAGTTCCGGCATGAGGCCGGCGGTGATGACGCGGCAATCTTCGCCATTAAAGGTTTCGACCTCGGCGACGTCTGCACGGGCTACTGTGAAGAGCGCTGGAAGAAATATCGCCTGCTGCGGGGTAATCGGAAGATAAAGCGGCGTCTTCTTCTTGGTTGGCGGCGGCTTGCCCTTGAATCGCTTGAGCAGGAACTCGACCTTGGCTCCCGGGTACGCCCAGACGTTGTCGCCGTTTCGACATACGGTAATCTCCTCGCCGAGAACGGGCGCCTGCAGTTTCACTTTGTCGGGAAATTGGACGGCGGCCTGAAGTGAAGCGCCGACCATCTGCTTGGGTAACCGGCCGGAAACTTCCGCCATCTCGACGGTCATGGTGCACGCCTTGTTTGGACTCTTTGTATCTGCAAGTAGAACGCTCCAGAACGGAGAGAAGACCTTGCCGATGACGTCATAAGGATTGTCGCGAGGTGGTCCCTGTTGCGCGTGCATTAACGGCGCGGGAATGGCGAGGATCAGCGCGAGGGTTGGGACGAAGCGAGAGATCATGCGCGCTCTACATACGCGGGAAGCGGACCGCCGTCAAAACCGGTCTGCCGGATTCGCGTCAGTCACGCTTGGCCTCCTCAAAGCCGCCACGTCATCCAAATTTCGCCAGCTCACTGCTTTGGAATGCCAAATCCCTTCGATTTCCGGCTTTGATTGGATCGCTGCGGTTCGGTCGGTTGACGACGGCGGGTGTGGCACGTAATTGCTAGTGTGCATCCCGTGAAATTCGCCATTTTCTCCGACATCCATGGCAATTTGGAAGCGCTGGAAGCCGTGCTTGCCGACATCACGGCGGAGAGAGTGCAGGAGATGATCTGCTTGGGCGACATCGTGGGTTACGGCCCGAATCCCGCCGAGTGCCTCGAGATGATTCGCTCTTTGAGTTGCTCCGTGGTCATGGGCAATCACGATGAGGCGTGCATCGAGCCTGAGATGGAACAGGCGCTCAATGAGTATGCGCGAGCCGGGATTGTTTTTGCACGGAATCAACTAAGCAATGCCCAAAAGGGATGGCTTCGGAATCGGCCGTTGCATTTGGATTTTGACGACTTTACCGCCGTCCATGCTTCGCTGAGCGATGATGAGCCGTGGCAGTACGTCCTTAGCCCGGCGGATGCACTGCGACATTTCAGGTTTCAGGAGAAACCGCTTTGCTTTTGCGGTCATTCGCACAGACCGGCGGTGTGGACGCTGGAGGGAAGAAGAGTCCGCTGCCTCGCGCCAGCCGGCAACGTCACATTGCCGCTTGGCGCGCGCACTTTGGTTAATGTCGGTTCCGTTGGCCAGCCTCGCAATCTGCGACCGGAAGCTTGCTACGTCATTTACAACCGTGTCGCGCTTTCAATTGGATTTCGATTCGTTCCCTACAACGTGAAGGAGACGCAAGGAAAGATCTTAGCGGCCGGTCTTCCGCGCTTTCTCGCGCAGCGATTGGCGCTGGGACGGTAGGGCGATTAGTGACTGGCAGCTTGTCGGATTTGCGATAAGGTGCACGTTCGGAAATACTGATGATGGCTTCTCCGTTCGCGCTGCCCCTTGCCGAAGGCCTTGTTTACTCCTTTCTCGAATCCACGATCGAAGGAAAGATCGTACTGCTGGTTCTTTTTTTCTGCTCGATTTTCAGCTGGTCGGTGATGGTGACGAAGATCCGATACCTGAATTTCGCCAGACGGCAGTCCGAGCGGTTCTCGGCGTTGTTTCGTCGTGAGCGCGCGCCGCTGAAAATTTACGAACAGGGGATTCGCTTCGAGGGATCCCCGCTTTACGAGATCTACAAAGCGGGATGCGTCGAGTTGTGCTTTCAACTTCTCGGGTCTTCGGGAGTGGACGAAACTTTTCGCGCGCGATTGGAGGCAGCGGGTAAGATGTCGTCGGCGCAGATGCGCGCTGTGACGGCAGCGATGGAGCGCGCGGTGGGCGAAGCGGGGCTCAAGCTTGAATCGCAGATGATCATTCTTTCCACGGCGGTAAGCGGCGCGCCATTTCTCGGTTTGCTCGGCACCGTTTGGGGAGTGATGGACGCCTTTGGAGGAATCGCGCGCACCGGCAGCGCAAACCTTGCAGCAATGGCGCCGGGCGTTGCCGGCGCCTTGATCACGACGGTGTTCGGGCTCCTAGTGGCCATTCCGGCGATGTTTGGATACAATTTCCTTGTCACCAGCGTTCGCTCGATGATCGTGCAGGCGGAAAACTTTGGGGGCGAGCTTTCTTCGGAGATCGAGCATCGGTTCGTTGAGCACGGCGCCCGCGATCCACGCCGCCACCTGGTCTAGAGAAGCCTGTCGGATGTGATATGAAAATGACGTTTTCTCATGGGGATGCGAGTGCGAAAGAGAGAGGCCTTTTCAACAGGCTGCTAAGTTCCGCCTTCGGCGGAGAAATTCTCGACAATCCTGGCCGGTCTCCCGGCACAAAGTGCCGGTTGAGCAGTTTGCCAGAGAGGCCGCTTCGCCACTCCGTGCGATTTTCGAATATTCAGCGGACTTTCTTTTCAAGTCCGGCAAACTGCTAGTCATGCGTCGCTTTAGCACTCGCAATCCCCTCCACACGCTCGCTGAGTTGAACGTGACTCCCCTGCTTGATCTCTGCTTCGTGCTGCTCATCATCTTTATGATCACGACGCCTCTCATGGAGAACAGTGTCGATCTTGTCGTTCCGAGCAGCGCGACCGCGACGACACAGATCAATCCCGCGGAAACTCAGATCATTCAGATCGATCGCAACGATATGCTGAAGCTCAACGGACAGGTCACAAACAGGGCCGATCTTGAAACTCAGCTCTCCGCGCTCAAGGCGCGTGATCCGCAAATTTCCGTGGTGGTGCGGCCAGATCGGGAATTGGCCATTCAGAAATTCATCGACGTGATGGACATTCTAAAACGGGTTGGAATCGGACGCGTGGGTGTCATGACGCGTCGCGAGGGAGGACAGCAAGGGGGCGACGAGTGATTCGCCTGACAATATTCCGCGTCCCGCCTGCGATCTCTCTTTCTTGATTCATGGGTGACCCGCACTTCCGGCGGAATCTGATTTACGTCGCCGCCTTTCACATCCTGCTCGTTGCGGCGCTGCTCTACTTCGCCCGCAGAGAGATCAGACGGCCGGCCGGCGATATCGTCTGGATGGATCCGGCTTCGTTTTCGCAGATTGCAGCGGCGGATCATCCGCAGGAGCATGGCGATACGCCAGAACCCACTCCTCTCCCCACACCGGAACCGGAGCCGACTCCTCCCCACACGCCAGAAACCACTCCTCCCCCCACGCCAGAACCCACTCCGGAGCCGACTCCTCCCCCCACACCGGAACCGACCCCGGAGCCAACTCCTCCACCGACGCCGGAGGAAGACACGATCCCGCTCCATCCGACTCCCGCGCCTCAACCCACTCCGACTCCAAAGCCAACGGCCACTCCGACTCCAAAGCCAAAAGTCGCTCCGAAACCTACGGCTACGCCCAAACCAACCGCGAAGCCTACACCTAAGCCGACGCCAAAAGCTTCACCCAGGCCAAACGCCTCGCCCAAGGCAAGTCCTACAGCAGGCGCCTCGCCCAAGGCGAGTACATCGCCCACAGCATCAGGTTCTCCATCGGCCAAGGCTTCGGCTTCGCCTGATGTGAAACCCCCGAAGGCCACGGGAGCCGGCTCTGGACAGACTGGCGGGGGATCTGTTGGTCGGTCCGGCGGCGGGGGCGATTCCTCGCAGTTTGGCTGGTATCACGAGCTCATCCATGATCGCTTTTACAGTCAGTGGGACCAGCCGACTTCAATTTTTGACTCTTCAAAATCCTTCGTTTGCACCCTCCAAATTCGCGTTGAACCCGATGGCAAGATCTCAGACATAAAGGTTGTGAGATCGAGCGGGAATGTTGTGATGGACGACTCGGTGATGTCGGCGGCACACCGTGTGCTGCATATTGATCCTCTGCCCGCCGGCTTGGGCGGTGGTGGCGCTTACACAGTGAATATCAACTTCGAGCTTCAATGACGCGCCGGATGCCGTACGCGAAGATTTATTAATTTTACCCTTTTATTTCGCGCGGTGCGCATAAGTTCGCTTCCAGCAGACGAGGTGGAAAAAAGCAACGCAACCCAGCAGGACCAATTCAAGGCATCCAAGGAAGTTTCCGTGATGGCGTGGATCGAAAACCAATTCGGAGATGTTCTCCTTCTGAAGCAAACGCGTGGCAACAAGCTCTGGACACTTCCAGGCGGTAAGGTGCGCCAGCGCGAGTCGTTGACGGAAGCGCTGAGACGGGAGGTCGAGGAGGAGATTGGCCTTCAGATTCAGTGCATTGCTCTTGCCGGGCTTTTCGACCGTCCGCAAAAGGCGGTGATAACATTTCTCTACACCGCCAGAATCAAATGGCGTAGCGACATCATTGATCCCAAACGCACCGAGATCGATACCGCCAAGTTCAGTTCGTCGCTCCCCAGCGAAGCGACGCCCTCGTTGCGTTTCTTCTGGAAACGGGTGCATGAAGGGGCTCTCGGCGCTCTGCCACTCGGCTGAAGGTTCTCAACGCCGCCTCTCATCCGCATGGTTCAAAATCCAAGCGTCCTCGAAATCGTCAAGGAATCGGACGGTTCGCGATTGAAATTTTCCGGACGCCTTGATGCGGAGGGGGTGTCTGGGTCCTGGGAGCGCGCGCTGAGGGCCGCAGACGACGCAAATCGCATTTCGGTTGATGCGTCCGGGGTGGAATATTGCGACGGGGCGGGACTGGCTTTGTTGTGGGAGTTGCAGCGGCGGGGCGGCGGAGAAATTTCCGGACTCAAGCCTGAGATCGCGAAGCTTCTACAACCCTTCGCCGAAGCGGAACGGAAAGACGGCGAACAGAGGCGTCCAAGAGAATCGACGATCGAAGCGATTGGCAGGGTCGGCGCCGACCTGGCCAAAGATTTCTACGAACAAATTTCCCTTCTTGGGCAGATCGCGGTGATGTCTTTGAAAATGGTGCGGCGGCCGCATGAGCTGCGATGGAAAGATGTCTGGAACACCTATGAGCGGGCAGGCGTGCAGGCGCTTGTCGTAGTGGGGTTGATTTCGTTCTTGACCGGGCTGATTATGGCCTTTCAGGCCGCACCGCCACTGCGGCAATTCGGAGTTGATATTTTTGTGGTGAATCTCGTGGCTCTTGCCATGCTGCGCGAGCTGGGACCGATCATGACCGCGATCGTTCTCGCGGGGCGAAGCGGATCGGCCTTCGCGGCGGAAATCGGAACGATGAAGGTGAATGAAGAGATCGATGCGCTGACAACGATGGGCGTCGACCCGGTTCGCTTTCTCGTCGCCCCAAGGATCCTTGCTGGTGTGCTGGTGACGCCGATCCTGACGATTTATTCGGATCTTCTCGGTGTCGGTGGCGGGCTTTTTGTGATGTTGGGGAGGGGGTATCCTGCCGTGACGCTATGGCGCCAGCTCACAGCAGCCGTCGGCGTCAATGATGTGATGGCTGGGATCATCAAAGCGTTTGTTTTTGGCGGGCTGGTTGCGGGGATAGGCTGCCTCCGCGGACTACAGACCAAATCCGGAGCAAGCGCGGTGGGCATCTCCACTACGCGTTCCGTGGTAACGAGCATTTTCTTCATTGTAGTGGTGGACGCAATTTTCGCGATTGTTTACTACGCCATCGATTTTTGATGGATGAGGGCGCGATCATTGAGGTGCGAGGGTTGACCGCGGCCTACGGAGATGAGGTCATTCTCAGGGACATCTCCTTCACGGTAAAGCGAGGCGAGGTGTTTGTGATCCTGGGCGGATCGGGTTCCGGGAAGAGCACGTTGCTGAAGCATTTAATAGGATTGTATCGTTTGGCCGCCGGCGAGGTCTTGATCGACGGCGGAGACCTCGCGAGAGCCGATGGCGCTGAGAGGCAGAGGATCTTGCGGCGCTTCGGCGTGGCGTATCAGAGCGGAGCGCTCTTCGGTTCGATGACGTTGAGCGAGAATGTGAGCTTGCCCATCGAGGAATTCACCCGGCTGCCATTTACCGCGCGGGAAGTGATTTCCTGGATGAAGCTCAAGCTGGTCGGATTGGAGGGATTTGGGGACCACCTGCCGGCGGAGGTAAGCGGCGGCATGAAGAAGCGCGCGGCCATTGCGCGGGCCATGGCGCTTGATCCGGCTGTTCTCTTTCTCGATGAGCCTTCGGCGGGTCTTGACCCGGTGACATCCGCGGAACTCGATGCCCTCATACTCAGCCTTCGGGAAGGCCTTGGTATGACCTTTGTCATTGTCACCCACGAGTTGGCCAGTATCTATGCCGTGGCGGATCGCGTGATTATGCTCGATAAACATAAACAAGGAATTATCGCCGAGGGACGTCCGCAGGATTTGCGCGATCACTCGGAGAATCCGTACGTCCGCAAGTTCTTTCGCAGGGAGGCTGAATGAGCCAAAAGCCGGGTTATTTCCGCATCGGCCTCTTCATCGTCATCGCGCTCGCGATTCTCGCGACGGGGCTCATCACTTTTGGCGCCGGCAAGTTTTTGCGTCCGCGGATCTATATTGAGACGTATGTGAACGCCTCCGTGCAAGGGGTGGACGTCGGCTCGCCTGTGAAGTTCCGGGGCGTGCCGATTGGGCGGGTGAGCGCTATCAACTTCACCTTCAACGAATACGGCTCGCCAGGCCAGGCTTACCGTTACAATTACGTCCTCATTCTCATGGAGATCGACCGCGAGATGTTTCCTGGCATGTTCAGCGATAATCTCACGTCGTTGATTCAGAGGAATGTCGCGCAGGGGCTGCGAGCGCGCATCGAGCCGCAGGGGATCACGGGGATGAATTACATCGAAATCAACTACGTGGAGGACCCAAGCCAGTTTCCCTCGCTCGCAGTCGATTGGACGCCGCATTCCTACTACATCCCCTCCGCGCCGGGTCAACTCACGAACATGCTCGATTCCGTCAACAACATCATGCGCCGGGTTGAGCAGTTCAACATCGGCGGGATGATCGAGAGTGCCAAGGAACTGCTCGAAAATCTGAACAATGCTGTCACTGGGGCCCAGCTCGGGAAGATTAGCGAAAACCTGCAAGCGCTGCTGGCCGATTTTCAATCCGCACTGAAAGCGGCAAACGTCGGTCCGCTGAGTGAAGATGCCCGGCGGCTGATTGCGGGCCTCGAGAAATCGAATGCCGAACTCCGAGCAATCCTCAAGAACCTTGAGCCCGCAACGAAAATCAGTGGCCCGCAAGTCAAGGTGCTCATGGACAATCTTGCGACGACTAGCGCGAATCTCGCTCAGGTCAGTGCCGAGGTGAAGCGAAGGCCCTCGCTCTTGCTCTGGGGCACTCCACCCCAGCCGAAGGCGACTCCGACTCCTCGGAAGAAAAGATAGCCATCTCGGGAAGGGGCAGCCACCCTTCCTTGGGCTTGCCTGCGCTTAGAGCAAATGCCGAAATAAATTTCCATTTGCTCTATTCCATGCGTGGCGGTAAACCCGCCGCAAGAATCAGCCCAGCCGCTTTGTCCAGCGTCTCCTGCCATTCCCTTTCGGGAATCGAGTCGGCAACGATTCCCGCCCCGACATGGAACGAAGCCCTGCCGTCTTCAAAAACTGCCGTTCGGATCGCGATGGAAAATTGGCTTTCGCCGTTATAGCCGAAGTAGCCGATGGCGCCGGTGTAGATGCCGCGCGGATGCGGCTCAAGCTCGGAAATGACTTCGAGGGCACGCTTTTTTGGAGCGCCTGAAATCGAGCCGCCGGGGAAACAGGCACGGAGCGCCGCGGGATGAGTGACATCCTCGCGGAGCGTGCCGGCGACGGTTGAGACAAGGTGATGCACCTGTTCGTAGCTTTCCAACTTGAGAAGCTCCGGAACGGTGACACTCCCGTATTCACAAACCCGTCCGAGGTCATTGCGTTCGAGATCGGTAATCATCACCAACTCGGCTATTTCCTTGACGGAGGTGATGAGGTCGTAGGCATTGCGTTGGTCGCGTTGGGCGTCCGCTCTCCTGGGACGGGTGCCCTTGATGGGGCGGGTCACGATGCGCCGGCCACTGAGCCGGAGAAAGCACTCGGGCGACGCAGAAGTTACCTGCGTGCCTCCGAGATCGAGAAATGCGGCGTAGGGCGCGGCCGAATGGTGTCTCAGCGATTCGTAAAATGACCATGCATCCGCGAAAAACTCCGCCTCAAAGGAATGTGACAGACACACCTGATAGATGTCTCCTGCGGTGATATATTCCTGCGCCACACGCACCATGTTCTCAAATTGCGCCCTATTGAGCCGTGATCGGAACGAGATCTGAGGAAATTCCGGTCCGTCGACGAGGCCGGGGAGTTCGCGGGCATTGTGCCAAATGCCCGGGCCGTGTAGAAAAATAGCGGGATTTTCATAGAAGCCAAACCTGAAGCGTCCGTCGAACCCGATCCATCCGATGGCTGCACCGTCAGGCAAGCCGATGTCGGCGCCGGGCTTCTGCCGTGCAGCCAACTCGCTCTCGAGCCTGCCCCACTCCGAAGCGCCACCCTCGATGATAAAGTCCGGTTCGCAAGCCAGCAAGGAGACAGAGTTTGCGACGGCCAGGCTGGACTCCAGAAACACGAAGCCCGTACGCGGTCTCATCGCGCGTGCCGCCTCTTCGGGCGCCACAGACGTCGCGCAGAGTGGATCGCGGACCAGTCTCGGCTTCATTATCGGAAAAATCCGCGAAAGTCGCCGCTCCGTCCATGTTCTTCTGCTTGAGCAATCGCTCAAGGGCTGCTTACCTTCATCGCCTGATGTGGTCCACGCTTCGATTGTTCATCGCTGTTTTGATTCCTGTGGCAGCCCTGCTCGCACAGGAACAAGCCTCTCCTACGCCCGCTGCGAAAGCCTCCCCGTCGCCAAGTCCTGTGCCTGCACCCGAGGGCGCCTCCCCTGAGCTTTCTCCTTCGCCGGTGGTGAGTCCTCCTGCGGGCGATGCCGATGTCATACCTATGGAAGGCGGAGCGCCCCTGGAGACGGATGAAGCAATGCCCGACGAGTCTTTTACACAGCCCGACGCAATCATTCCCGACGAGAGGCCGGCTGGGCCTCCTGCCGTGCCAGCCACCTTTGAAAGTGCGCAGGAAAAAGCCCGGCAATTGAGCATCCGCTATCGGGAAGTCCGCGTACAGGCGGAGAAGGATCCGAAGGTCGTCAGCCTCTTCGAACAGGCCGGGAAAGCCAAGACGCTGGAAGATCAACGGGCCGCAATGCGCGAATATTACCGGCTTCTCTTCAAGAAAATCGTCGCCATTGACAAGTCTCTAGCGGAGAAATGCAAGGTGATGGAAACTGCCTATCTTCGCCGGCTTGCCCAGGAAAGGCTTGAGCCCACGATCCCGCTGAATCCGCCGCCGACCCCAGAGCCGTTGAACTAGAGCAAATGCCGAAAGAAATTTCCAAATGGCCGACGCGAAATGGCCTGTCTGCCAGGAAGAGGCAAAGGCCAATGTCCATAGACCTTGGCCTTGTGCCGATGACACCGCAGAAAGGCCATTACGCCCGGGCCGCCTCCCAAGCACTTCTGAAAGAATTGCTTGGGAAAGGGCTGGCGCGGCGAGGGGTCTCTGGCTGTGTTGCGTCGGCAGGTCAAGCCCTATGGGGATTGACCTGCCTCCGCGCCTTGCCAGAGACCCCTCGGCGCTGCCACCATTTTGGAAATTTATTTCGGCATTTGCTCTAGAGCTTCACCGCGAAGACTGCCGCGAGCCTCTTTAGGAAGGGACGAAGCTCCTCCGGGCATTGGGAGCGCCACTTGGCCAGATGCCGAGCCAGCGATTGATTCGAATGAGGGAAACCGCGATTGAGGAATGTCAATGCCGCCCAACCGCGTGGTTCTGCTTCAAAAAGGGGCAGAAGCCGGATCGCGATAATCGTGTTCCGATCGCGGATGGCTGGGTTCAGGCGCAAAGCGGGTTCACTCTTGTTGAACCAAACTAAGAATGGCGTTCCAGCGGGGAGCTGATGCTCCGGCAGCGCGAGTCGCTGCTCCACATAAGCGTTAAGCCACGGAGCATAAGCCCGCCAAGCTGGATAAGGCGGGGCGGTCCGCCATGAGCGGCTCATGGCTCGCAAAGTGAACAAAGAAGCCGTTTCGCATAGGCTCTCTTCCAACCAAAAGTTGGCGTGTCGTGGATAGCGCACGAACCGCTGCGGATTATTGCTGAAATTTGCCAGCGTGTGGCAGAACTCGTGTGCAAACTGAAAGCCGTATTGAGCCCACGAGGTGTTCCTGGCTGTCAAGCCTATGGCAACGCGGCCGTTCGGCTCGCGCTCGAAATTGGTCTGCGGATGCTTCGATCGGGGGTACACCTCGATACCAGGAAGCCGGGCATGTGGGCAATATCGCCAAATTTCGTTCGCCGCGGACTCCAAGACAGCAGTGATATCGGCGGCACTGACCTTCCCGAAACCTGCTGCCTGCACATCGATGTCGAGCGGCTTCGATGCGACGGGATTCTCCGCTGCTCGAGCCACAATGCTCAAAGCAAGCGAGAGCAGCCCGGAGAGCGCCACCCTTGCCACTGGTCGAAATGTCACGTCACGTCTCTCGACGAACGCGCCCGCGCTTAGAATGTTACTCGAAAACCCGCCGAGACGTTGTTCGATAGGTAGTTGGTGCGGAAAAGTTCGCCATCGTAGTAGGCGTAGGTGCTGATGCGATCGTTCCAGCGAATGGCAAAGCCCGCGCTGAGGAGCAAACTGTCGCGGCCGATCTCCGGACCGTTGACCGTGAAGCTGTTGCCGGCGCCATTCGCAAAGCTCGAAACAAGCGAGTAGTCGGTGTCCCCAAATTCGTGCTGCCAGGCAGTCCGGACCTCCGGGATGAGGTGGATGGGACCAATCTTCCAATCGTATGACGCTTTCATGCCAAAGGCCGTGCGAAAGGATTCTGCATGCTGATCGGGGAATGCAAGCGGCGCGAGAGAACCGCTTTCGGTATAGTCACCGAAGCCAACGAGTGTATATTGAAAGCTGGCCGTTGGGCCAATGGTCAGGCCGCCTTTCTTCCAATCGTAGCCGGCTGCGACAAGGACATTGAGGTCGCCGCCCACTGTGTCTCCGCTTGCGGTGCCCTCCAGCGCAGTCCGGCGCGTGTCGTATCCATTCAGGCCCCCGATCACCGCAGTGTCCAAGTAGAAGCCACTGCCGAACGCGGTGGCGTACAGTCCGAGCTTCCCGCCATTTACTGCGATGCTGCTGTTGTTGACGAGATCCGCGTGTGTGTAGGCATAGCCTCCCGTCAAGCCAATCGCGAAGTGTGACCCGATGCGATAATCAATGCCCATGGTAAAGCCGCCGGTCGCAAGGTCATACCCGCTCGCGTTGAAGGTACTGTCCACATCCGTGAACTCGCCAATGCCAGTGACAAAGACACCCCAACGATTTTGCGGGATCGGCGCGAACACCGGCGGGCCGCTCTTGCCTTCCGGTCCGCTCACACCGGCAAACCCCTCGCTAAAACTCGGGCCGCTGCCGTTGATCGCAAACCCCGACGAGCTGAACCCCGTGCTACCCCGGTGGATGTCGTCCATGCGCCTCTCCAGATTGGCCGTCTGCACATTCGCG
>JAXIPG010000048.1:0-7445 GCA_045403045.1 Terrimicrobiaceae bacterium | reverse complement strand
TGTCGACAGCCAAATCACTGATCGCTTCAAGTCCGGACGACAAGATGTGCACGATTTGATAGCTCCTTTGATCGAACTCGCGTCAAAATCCTCGTCGCTTATAGTGGGTTACGGAACGCCACAAGCCGGTGTTCGGAGTGAGATGATTCCGTATTTCCACGTTTGCGGCACTCCTGCCGACAAGGAGCCGCTCCGCGTTCTGGTGATTGGCGGATGGGTCGGCACGGAAATTATTACCCCCTATGCGATCGCGCGCTTGCTTGTCGCCCTGGAATCCCGTTTAAGACTTGCGACAGGAATCGAAATCACGGCCTATCCTGTCGCGAATCTGGAAGCGCATCGCGAGATAGTCTTCCTCACAAGTAAGCAGCAAAGCGACGGAATGAGATGCTGGGAAAATTCGCAATGCGGTCACGTCCAGGTTCTCGAACGCGAGTTGGAACGCTACGATTACGACGCGATTTTCCTTTTGCGCCAGAACCCGCGTGCGCTCGACGCTGATGTGGAAGCCTGGCTCGCAGAGGAAGAGCAAAAAGCCTCACTCTCCGACGCCCTGAAGCGCTACGCTACGACGAGTCCCCTCTTCCAGTGGAGGGCGAATCCGGTTCGCCCAACCTATAGCCGAACCTTCACCCCGATCCCCAATCGGGAACGTCAGCCCGCTGAAATCATCATCGGCTTGCCAGGAGCCCTGAACGCGGAGCAACAAGCGCAAGAAAGCATGGCATTGATCCTGAGTCTTTCTCACGCCATGCGCCAGGCGCGCGCAGAAGGTGTACTGTAGCCGGCAGCATTCTCTGAAGGGGAACTTGCAGTCCTGCGTCGCAATGAGCGGGCCTATCTGTCGAAAGCCGCATCCGGTTTCGACGCTTCCCATTCGATCTGTCGATGGCATCGACACATTTCCATAACATGTCGAAATTATCTAATTATTTCGATATTTCGCCGAAACTGGTCGCTACCGGCAACACGTCAAGCGGTGAGTACCTTCAGAAGCGCCGGATACTTGTAAAGAACCTCCCGGCCCTGCTTTTCGGCGGCCAGAACGCCGATTCTTTCGAGTTCCTGAAGGTATTCCGAAGCCGTCTGCCGCTTGGCAATCCCGGCCTCCACGAGAAACTGGATCTTGCAATAGGGCTGCGTGAAGATGAGTTCGACGAGTTCCTTGGAATAGACCTTGGACGGCAGCTTGGCGCGGCAGCGAGCGAGCGTCTGATCGAATAGATCGCGGATGGCCACAATGCGACCGGTCGTCCACTCGGCGGTTTCCTCGACCCCAGTGAGCAAAAAGAGCAGCCATTCCTCCCATTCGGCGCGTTCTGTAACGCCGCGGAGGAGACGGTAGTATTCCACCTTGTGCTGAATGAGGTGGCGGCTGAGATAGAGCACGGGAATGCGGAGCAGGCCCGCGTGCAGCAGGAACAGGATATTGAGAATGCGGCCCGTCCGCCCATTGCCATCCGTAAACGGGTGGATGGCTTCAAACTGGTAGTGTGTGACCGCCATGCGCACCAAGGGATCGAGGTCGTCGTCGGCCAGAAGAAATTCTTCAAGGTTCCGAAGCTTTTTGTTCATGACGATCCCGCCTGCTGGTGGCGTATAGGTGATCGTACGTTGGGAGAGATTCCCGATGTAAACACTGTCGCCCGAGCGGAACGTGACTTTCTCATCGCGCAAAATGCCGCAAAGATCTTCGAGCAGTCCCAACCGCAGCGGAGCAGCCTGGAGGGCCTCGCTTCCGCGGCGCAAAGCCGTCCGGTAGCGCAGGACTTCCTTTGTCGCAAAATCGGTGGTTCTGCTCTCGTCGAGGGCGGCTTGGAACAAGGCATCCTGCGTCGTGACGATGTTTTCTATTTCGGAGCTGAGCTTGGCTTCCTGGAGGGGGATAGCATTGATCAAAATGGCCTGATTGGGAATCAGGTCACCAGCTCCCTTCAGCTCCGCCAAGGCCTTGTTGGCCGACACGCACTTCTTCAAAACACGCTTGGTCTCCAACTCACAACCAGGCGGAAGCAACGGGAGATCGTTGTACGGCTGCTTGGGATCGAAGCTCATCAACAACAGTTTGTCGGACTTGGAAAGAAAGTCCGATGAAAAATTTCAACCCGCTCGACAGGGTGAAGCTGCCCTTTTGACAAACTGCTATCAGAAAAACTGATTGACGCGGCAAAATTTCGCTTTTGAGATGAGATGATCGATTCTTCAACGGAGTGCGTAGATAGAAACAGCGAAGCGGACATTATTCGATGGACCGGTAAGCAGCATGAGTGCCCTCGCGATGACAGCACGCCGTCCGTCCTTCGCTGAGGCGCTGCGCTTCTGGCTGAAGCTGGGATTCATCAGCTTCGGAGGACCGACCGGCCAGATTGCCATCATGCACGCTGAGGTGGTCGAAAAGCGACGATGGATCAGCGAGGAGCGCTTTCTCCATGCGCTCAATTTCTGTATGCTGCTGCCCGGACCGGAAGCCCAACAGCTTGCCACTTACATCGGATGGTTCCTGCACGGCACATCGGGTGGCGTCGCGGCGGGAGCGTTTTTCGTGTTGCCGGCAGCAGTGATCCTGTGGGCGCTGAGTTGGCTCTACATGGCGGGAGGAAATCTTGCCTGGATCGCGGCGATTTTCTACGGGCTCCAACCGGCTGTGATCGCCATCGTGGCAGCGGCCATCCTGCGTATCGGCGGCAAGGCGTTGAAGAATCCTTTAATGTGGCTCGTGGCCGCCCTCGCCTTCGCGGCCATCTTTTTCTTCCAACTGCCCTTTGTGTTCATCATCTTCGCGGCTGCCTTGCTGGGCCTGGCGGGTGGCCGCATCCGTCCTGACCTCTTCATTACAATCAAGGGTCCAGGCGCTGACAGTGCAGACATCACGGAGGCAGAGCGCCGGCCTTCGGCCTGGCGCACGGTCCGAGTCGTCGCAGTCTGTCTAGTGCTTTGGTCCGCACCGATTCTCCTCGCCGGATTCTTACGCGGATGGGACGACCTACTCGTTCAAGAGGGGATCTTTTTCAGCAAAGCGGCGCTCATCACTTTTGGTGGCGCTTACGCAGTGCTGCCCTATGTAGCGCAACAAGCTGTGGACCATTATCGTTGGTTGGAAACCTCGCAGATGATGGCAGGCCTTGCGCTGGCGGAAACCACCCCGGGTCCGCTCATTATGGTCTTGCAATTCGTCGGCTTCGTCGGCGCGTGGCAGAACCCCGGCACTCTCCCGCCCTTGCTCGCCGGGACGCTTGGAGCAGCCATCACGACATGGACGACCTTCCTGCCGAGTTTTCTCTTTGTCCTGGGCGGCGCGCCATTTATCGAGCGCATGCGACACCTCAAATCGCTCACTGCCGCCCTTTCAACAATCACGGCGGCGGTCGTGGGAGTGATCTTGAACCTTGCCGTATGGTTCGGCCAACACGTCCTTTATCCTGCTCCAGGCCGCCCGGACTTCTACGCGATGATCCTCGCCGCCGTGTTCTTCCTCGGATTGTGGAAAGCGAAGTGGAATGTCATCTCGGTGGTGATCGCCGGCGGCCTTCTCGGCCTCGCAGGAAAACTGCTGTTCGGCTTTTGAAGCTTATTTTCCTGACTCCTCGATGACCTTCGCCATCAAGCTGAAAATCTCGGTATTGTCGAGAAAGCCTCGCACACTCTGGCTTCCAGGTCCGTCGCCAAGCAGCCAGACATCGCCGGCGGTATGAAACGAAGCCTTCGCCTCGATGAGAGCGGGTTGCTCGTAATCCACATCCGTCTCCTGGACGGCCTCTACGACAGAACGCATCGGCTTGCCAGGTTCGGTTATGATTCGCGTTCGTGTGGTAGAGGCTTCCCGATCGGCTCCCGGCCCGCTCGCCCAGGTGAAGTAACTTGCTCCTGTCAGCGGATTCTTGCCAAGCAAGGCCTCCTCTGGGAGTCGCAGCGGAACAGGCGGACCATTAAAAGAAAACCCTCCATTGTTGTGGTCAGTGGTTGCAAGGACGAGCGCGTTTGGACCAAGGTTTTTGCGAAGCCAAGCAACCGTCGCGTCGAGTTCGAGGACTTCGAAGATGGCCCGTTTTGCATTGTTCAGATGGGAGGCCTTGTCGGGCAAGCCGGCCTCAACCATCAGAAAAAACGGCTTCCCTCGTGCGCGAAGGAGGGTGACGGCTTTCTCGACCAGGTCCTTCAGGCGCAGTGTTCTCTTCCCATCCGCGTAGTAGGGAAACTGTTCCGGGAAGAAGACGCCAAGCACCGGTTTTGGATCCTTGTCCTGCGGGTTGCAAGCGCGCAAGCTCTCCCAGTCATCAAATACCGCCACCGGCAGCGTGGAGAGTTTCTCCTGAGTTTTTTGCACAACGATTCGCTCGCCGGCCTTGTAAATGACCTCGGGATCCTTCACGCGGTCGAAGAACCATTTCGATCCGCCCCCAAGAACGATGTCGCTACGGGCGCCGAGCTGATCCTGGATTTTGGCAGCGATGATCTCGTGCTGATCGCGGTTGCCGTGCTCGACGAGGAAGGGCGCGGGTGTCGCTCCGGTGACGGAATCGTCAGTGATCACGGCCGTAGACCATCCGGCCTTCTTGGCGAGATCGAGGATACTCGGCGGGCTGGACGATGCGCCAGGGTCGGCCATTCCGACGACGCGATTGTCCGCCTTGATTCCTCTCGCCATCGCCGTGGCCGCCGCCCCAGAATCCGTTACCATATCGGAAGCTGAGTGGGTGCGTACGAAAGCGGTATGCGCAAAATCTTCCAGAGCAAGCCGTCCGGTGGCACCCACGGCGTAGCTCCTGGCCGCCGTGATCAGCTCGAGCGATGTGCCATCAGCGATAACAAGCACGATGCCATCCAGCTTGTTTTGTGCTGCATGCCCATGACATCCAAAGCCGAACAAGGCCAGCAATGTCAGAAAAACGCTCCTGCAGTATTTCGTATCAAGACGCGCTGATTCACGCGGAATCGGCCGCGGCGTGGTCTTTGAGAAAGACGCAAGCAAGCTCGCGAGCAATTTCTCTGTTCTCGTCTTCGTTGGCGGATTCATAGGCTTGGCAGTCGTTGTGGGCTTCCTTTATCAGCCGATCGGAAGGAAAAATCCTGTTACAAAATCGCCACACTCCTCCAAGGACGCATCGACCTTGAGAGAAAATACACAAGAATTTTCGTACTCCGGGGTCACCGACCCCGGCTACAATTTGTATCCGGTCTCGCTAACTTAACCGCAAATTGTAGCGTGCTCATCGCCGACCGTGAGGGACACGGTCGCTACCGCCCGGCATCGTCGCGCCACCCACGCCAGCTAGATTAGGCGAGAATCGAATCAATCGCTTGGTTGGGATCCAGGCTATGCGCGGCGAGCCACTCGGCATTGAAAAGTTTTGACTGATACTTGTGGCCCGAGTCGCAAAGGATGGTGACTATGATTTGGCCCGGCCCGCGCTCTTTGGCGAAACGCGCAGCGCCGGCGATATTGATGCCCGAGGAAAGCCCGAGAAACAACCCTTCCTCCCTGAGAAGCTGATAAACGAGGGTCAACGCGGCCTGGTCGGAAATGCGGTAAGCCTGATCCACGACGATGCCTTCGAGGTTTTTCGTGACCCGCGTCTGGCCAATGCCTTCCGCGTAAGAGTCGCCGTCTTTTGTGTCAGTATTCCCGTTGCAAAACCAGGACCACATCGCGGCCCCATAGGGATCCGCGCACACCGCAGCAACCCGGGGACTGCGTTCCTTCAGATATAACGACGTTCCCGCCAAGGTGCCTCCCGTGCCGACCGAAGAAACGAACGCCGTCACTTCACCAGCGGTTTGTTCCCAGATCTCGGGACCGGTGGTCCGGTAATGCGCGAGACGGTTGGCGGTGTTGTCGAATTGGTTTGCCCAGAACCAACCCTTTTCCTCTGAGAGACGCTGCGCGACACGATTGTAATTTCCTGGATCGCTGTAAGGCTTTTCCGGCACTGTGAGGACTTCGGCGCCAAGCGTGCGGAGAAGAGTGATTTTTTCCTGCGATTGCGTTTCCGGAATCACGATGACCGTCCTATAGCCCTTGGCATTGCCAATAACCGTTAGACCGATGCCAGTGTTACCCGCTGTGCCTTCAACGATTGTGTCGCCTGGACGCAAGATCCCACGCGACTCGGCATCGGCGATGATCCCAAGAGCCGCACGGTCTTTCACCGAGCCTCCCGGGTTCATGAACTCGGCCTTGCCCAGAACTTCACAACCGGTCAGTTCGGATAGACGTCGGAGCCGGATCAGTGGCGTCCTGCCGACATGACCTTCAACTCCATGATAACGCAGCGCGCTCATCTAGCGAAGCTTCGCATCAAACCGACGAGGTTGAAGAAAAACTAAAGCAAACGCCGGCCGTGGCTCTCCTCACGCAGATTTGCGGGCATTCCAAGGCAGCTTCGCCAGAAGCAGGCCCATGCCGCAGAAATCCGTGATCCCCGCAAAGACCAACCCGGCGCCCACAAACGCGGAGAGGCCGATGAACCAGGGATGCACGAAGTATCCGAGCACGATACCGATCACCACCAGCGAACCTGCGACAATGCGGACCTGACGCTCCAAGCTGATCACTTTGGTTGTTCCGTGCTCAACGGGCAAACCGGCATCGTCCCACGCCAGCGTGCCGCCTTCCACCACCACCGCCTGAGAGAATCCTTCCTTTGCAAATTTCTCAGCCGCCTTCTTCGCGCGTCCGCCGGTGCGACAGAGAATGTAAACGGGCTGACCCTTTCAACGCCTTGTCCATCGAAACGGATCGACACTAAAGCCACAACTACGAGTGTCAAGGTCGTATATCTTCGGAATGTGGGCACGAAGAGCGGTTCTTTCCGACGACGATGTAGCTCAGGTCTTCTCGAAGCGGATCTTCGAGCTCGTCTCAACTTGCACCACGCGACCGTCGTGCACCGTGAGCACCGAACCGAATTTCAGCGCACGGACCTGATGCTCAACAATCTCCACCCAAGCCTCAGAGTCATTCCCAACAATCGGCGAAAGGTGCACCGCCGGACCTCCTATGGTTGCTCTATTTGCCATCTT
The DNA here is from genome assembly GCA_045403045.1 of Terrimicrobiaceae bacterium. GTDB lineage: Bacteria > Verrucomicrobiota > Verrucomicrobiia > Chthoniobacterales > Terrimicrobiaceae > DASTFP01. The sequence continues at coordinate 425 of JAXIPG010000048.1, read as the reverse complement.
AGGACGTCACGTGACCGCGACCCCTGGAACCCACCGTTCGCAAAGCCCGCCGAAGTGCCTTCGCGTAAAGATTCTGAATCGCCTTCTGCTCTGATCTCGAAAGCCGCGCAAAAAGCGCCGGCGGATACTCTACAAAATCGCTTTCCCTCGCCGTCATCCCGGCACGCGGGTGAAACACCTCGTGCAATTCGTCACAGAAAATCTGATTTAAGCGCATATACGATAAAAATAGCCGTCTTTAAGCACGAAACCTCTTGGGCGGTCGGCGTAATGGCGTTTCACCCTCTCGTTGAAGTGTGACGAGCGGTTGACACGGAAGATTGCGATCTTAAGTGTTCTCTGATGGACGAATGGCGGCTGCATTTGACGATGATTTGGGTGCTGCTTGCGCTCTCTCTGCTCTCCTTCGTGGTGCTGATGTTCGT
>JAXIPG010000136.1:0-6134 GCA_045403045.1 Terrimicrobiaceae bacterium | reverse complement strand
CTGACTGCGTCGCATGGCGGGATGAACCGTGCGACAGCGGACTACATGGGCATGCTCGCCACGGTGATCAATGGTCTTGCGCTCATGAGCGCGCTGGAGGATCTGGGGCTTACAGTGCGGGTGCAGACAGCCATCGAAATGAACAACGTTGCCGAGCCGTTCATCTTGCGGCGGGCCACCCGGCACCTGCAAGTCGGGCACGTCGTCATATTCGTTGCCGGAACGGGCAACCCCTTCTTCTCGACCGACACGACCGCGGCCTTGCGGGCGAACGAGATTGGCGCCGAGGTCATCCTCAAAGCCACAAAGGTGGACGGCGTCTACGACAAGGATCCGGTGAAGTATCCTGATGCCGTGAGATATGAACACCTGACCTACAGCGAGGCTCTGGCGAAGCGTTTGCAAGTGATGGATTCCACAGCCTTCAGCCTTTGCATGGACAACAAGATGCCGATCATCGTTTTCGACATGACTAAGCCCGACAACATCCCCCTCGCACTGCGTGGCGAGAAGGTGGGCACCCTGGTATCCGAAAGGCCGTAAGCGCAGATGAGCTTGGATGAGGCACTTTTTGGGGCGGAGGAGGGCATGGAGAAGGCCGTGGACTTCATGATCCACGAATTTGCCGCGATCCGCACCGGTAAGGCTTCGCCGGCGCTTGTCGAAAATCTCGACGTCCAAGCTTATGACAGCTCAATGAAACTGAAGCAGCTGGCGCTCATTTCCGCGCCTGAGCCGCGCCTGCTCGTTATTCAGCCATTTGATGCATCCACGGTGAAGGATATCGAACGCGCCATTAGGGAGTCGAAGCTCGGAATCATGCCAGCGGTGGAGGGAAAGATCATCCGCATTCCCATTCCGGAGCTGTCCGAAGAACGCCGCCGGGATCTGGCAAAAACAGTTAAGCATCTCGCGGAGGAATGCCGCGTGCGGGTACGCGCCTGCCGCCGCGACGCGATGGATGCCGCCAAGAAATTGCAAAAGGCCGGTGAGTTGACTGAGGACGAACTGCGCGATGCTGAAGCGGAAATTCAAAAGCTCACTGACAAATATGTCGCGTCCGTGGAGAAGAATGTGGAAGCGAAGGAGGCGGAACTGCTGAAAATCTGATGAGAGCCTGCTTCCTTTTCCCTCCCAAGCGGCTGCGCCCGCTTGCCGCTCCCTTGACGATCTGCTGTCTTCTTTTCTTCGTTTTGGCGGCCACGCTTTCCGCTGTCGTTGTGCGCCCGGCGCCCAACGTGAATTGGATCGATTCATCGGGCCGACAGAAAGGCTTATCGGCGCTCAAAGGTCAGCCAGTCGTGCTCCTCATTGCGCCGACGCCGCGTGACCGGTCATTCCGGTCGCAGCTCGGACAATTGAGAAAGATGTATGAGCGTTACGCGGCGAATAGGGCCGTTTTCATTGCCGCCTTTACGGGCGAGGCAGGACGCATCAAGTCGAACATTCCCTTCGTTCTCGCTGCGGACGGTCCCCGCGTGGGGTATGACTACGAGGGCGGCGAGAGATTCAGAATCGCCTTCATCGGTCGCGACGGGAATCTTGATTATATCACCAACAAGGTCATCCCAGCGCAACGCGTTTACGATATTATGGGCAATTCCTTTGTCACTCAGCGGGATTTGCGGCGGCCCTAGCAGGCTGTCGGACTTGGAAGTCCGAGTGGAATTTCTCCTCGAAAACCCACCGTGCAAAGAGGGCCAACCGCCCGACATCCTGCTAAAAGACGATTCTCATGCTTCAAACTTCGGCTTCATTCGAAGTCCGACAGCTGATCGCGGGCCCACGACTTACTTGAGCTCGCGTTGCGCCTCAACAATGTCCACCCAGATCGGAAGGGACAATTCGCTGCCCGTCCCGCCTGGCATAATCTTTTTCGGCTGGTCAAAGCCCACCCACACCCCGCAGACGAGCTGGTCGTCGAAGCCTACAAACCATGCATCCTGGTAATCATTGGTTGTTCCTGTCTTTCCTGCGGCTGCGTGACGGAGCCCGAGTTGCCGAGCCCTGGCGCCGGTGCCACGCGTGAGGACTTCCCGCATCAGGGAAGCTGTCTCTCTCGCAGCTTCGGGCTCTACGATGCTGAGCTTCCCGCGCGTGGCCTTGTAGATAGTTTGCCCGTCCGGGTCGGCGATGCGCTCGATAAGATAGGGCTGCAATTTCACGCCGCCCGTGGCGAACACGGTGTAGGACGCTGTCAAATCCTTCAGATTGGACTCGAATGCTCCCAAACAAAGCGAGGGAAGACGGGGCGGATTCTGCGATAATCCGGACCGGACGATGGTCTCCCGGATGGAATCGAGTCCCGCCCAAACCCCGATGCGCACGCTCATCGTGTTGCGCGAAAGCACGAGGCCGTCGCCCGCAGGAAGCTCTCCGCGATAGGTGTTGTCTGAGTTCGAGGGATCATAGCGGCCATAAGCGGTCGGAAGCTCATCAGGGCGCAGCCGCCCGTCGTCCACCAGATCGCCCGGACGCAGCCCGTTTTCGAACGCTTTGGCATAGACGAAAGGTTTTACCGAGGAGCCGATCTGCCTGCGGCCCAGCACGGCTCGGTTGAACTTGCTGCGGTCGTAGTCCCGGCCTCCGGCAATGGCCCGGATGCCGCCGGTATGGCTGTCGATGGCAATCGCAGCGCCCTCCAGATAAGGCGTGGCATCCTCACCTTCGAGGTTCTCGGACCAAAAGGCCTTCATGGGCTTGTGAGGAAATCCGGGCAGCGATTCGATTTGCTGAAGCCGCCGCTGAAGGCTTCCTTCGGCAACGCTCTGCAGCGCGCCGTCGATCGTCGTGTAGATCTTCAATCCTCCGTTGTCGAACTGATCGCGGTCGATCACGAGCTCGAGCTCGCGGAGAATGGAGTCCATCGCCCAGTTGTCCTGAGGGGATGCCCGCAGCTTTGGCGCGATTTTGGGCGTGGAGGCGATGGCAGCGGCCATCTGCTTTTCCGTGATGAAATCGAGTTTGCGCATGCGGGCCAGGACGGCGTTTCTCTCACGGATGGCTTTCTTCAGGTTGTTGAATGGGGAAAAGCGGTTCGGACTTCGGATGAGCCCGGCGAGCATCGCGGCCTCCGGGAGGTTCATGAGCGACGCCGGCTTGCCGAAGTAGGCCCGACTGGCTGTTTCGACCCCGTAGTAGCCGCTGCCGAAGTAGATCCGGTTCATGTAGGCCTCCAGGATCTCCTCCTTGGTCAGCTCAGTCTCGATCCGGTAGGCAAGGGCGGCTTCGATCATCTTGCGAAGAAGGTTCTTACCGCCGAGCGGAAAGCTGTTGCGCGCGAGTTGCTGGGTAAGAGTGCTCGCCCCCTCCCTGAAGCCGCCGGCAACGAAATTCCGCACAATGGCACGTACGATGCCGATGGGATCGATCCCGTGATGGTAATAGAAACGCGTATCCTCGCGCGCGAGGAGAGCATTCACGAAGTCATTGGAAATCTTGTCGAAAGGAACGACGACGCGGTTTTCGCCGGCGAGACGGCTGTAGAATTTTCCATCCTTGTCATAGACGGCCGAACGCTGCGGCATGTCGCTAATTGTCTTGAGATCGAAGGTGAGCGCCCACGCATAGAAAAAGAGCGCGATGACCATCCAGATAAGAATGACCGCCACCGCCACCTTGATGCCGAGGTCGCGAAGCCGGGCTTTGAAACTGCGGCGTGAACGAACGGGAGTTCTTTTTTGTCGGGTGCGGACTTTGGACACTTGCTTGCGTCGGCGGTGAGGCCTTTTATGGAAATACTTTGAAAATCCAAATTCTCACCATTTTTCCCCGCATTTGTGAGGGCGTGCTACGGGAAAGCATGCTCAAGCGCGCGCAGGAAAAGGGACTCGCCACACTCGAGGCGGTGGATCTCCGGGCCTGGGCGGTGGACACGCATCGCACGACGGACGACGCTCCGTACGGCGGTGGGCCAGGCATGGTGATGAAGATCGAGCCCATCGCGCGGGCGCTTGATGCGTTGCGCGGCGAGGGGACCCGGGTCCTCTTGATGACGCCCCAGGGGCGCCGCTTCGATCAAAGGATGGCGGAAACCTATTCCCGGGAGAGCCATTTGATCCTCATTTGCGGCCACTATGAAGGCGTGGACCAGCGTGTGGCCGATCATCTCGTGGACGACGAGGTTTCCATCGGTGATTATGTTCTGACAAATGGCGCGTTGGCTGCCCTGGTGTTCACGGATGCCGTGGTGCGTCTCGTACCTGGCGTGTTGGGCGATGCCGCAAGCGCCGCGCAAGATTCGTTCTCCACAGGCCTTCTCGATCACCCGCACTACACGCGACCGGAAAATTTCAACGGCTGGAGAGTGCCGGAGGTTCTGCTTTCGGGCAACCACGCCGCCATCGAGGCGTGGCGCAGGAAACGCGCCCTCGAACTAACCCAACAGCGCCGCCCGGATTTGATATAGTCCTGTCTTTCGCACACCTGAACATTAGTCCAAGAGAAATTCGCAACCCTAATACCAAATATGAGTTTTCCGACCAACTTCACATGGGGAGTCGCCGCCGCTTCGTATCAAATCGAAGGCGCGTGGGACGAGGACGAAAAGGGGCTTTCGGTTTGGGACATGTTCGTTCGCCAGCCCGGAAAAATCTGGGAAGGGCACACGGGCAACGTCGCTTGCGACCACTATCATCGCTATAAGGAAGACGTCAGCCTGATGCGCGAAATCGGCGTCAACGCGTACCGTCTGTCGGTTTCCTGGCCGCGGGTGATTCCCGAGGGCAGGGGAGCCATCAGCAGCCCCGGCTTGAGCTTTTATGACCGGCTAATTGATGAACTGCTTGCGAATGGCATCGAACCGTGGGTGACCCTTTTTCATTGGGACTATCCGCATGAACTGTTCCTACGCGGGGGCTGGCTGAATTCCGACAGCCCGAAATGGTTTGCCGACTACGTCGAGGTGGTCGTGGACAGGCTATCTGACCGCGTAGCGCATTGGATCACCTTGAACCATTGCCCTACTCTGTAAATTCTTCCAACAGAGTGAGAAAACGTATCAAAGTGCTTGAAATGTAGCCGTGTGATTGCCAGATTGATTGCCAGTATGGCTTCCCTCAGAAGAAAACACGGTTCTAAATACTGGTTCGCATGCTTCACTTTGCCCGATGGCCGGCAGACTCAACGCAGCACACGGAAGACTGAGCGCAAGCACGCGCAAAAGATCGCCGACGCCTTCGAGCGTGTGACGCAAGAGAAGATGACCCAGGCGCAAATCCGCGACGTGATGGCGGATCTCTTCGAGCAAGTGAGCGGACAGCGGCTCGCGTCGACACTCGCCGGCGACTACATCGATGAGTTTCTCAAGCGCAAGGAGCGGACGAGTAGCGCGGCCACGTTCGCGAAATATCGGCAAGTTCTCGGCAAGTTCCGCGCGCAACTCGGCGACCGGGTAACCAACGATCTGAATTTCATCACCATTGACGACGTGACGCAGTTCCGTGACTCGTTCGAGCACTTGAGCGCAGGGACCGCAAACGCGTCACTCAGGCTGATACGGGCTTTTCTGCAAACCGCGTGGAAGGCCGGCATCGTGGCGGAGAACGCTGGGAGCAAGGTTGAGCCCGTGAAGGCAGAGCGGGACGCCACCAAGCGCCGAGCTTTCACAATCCCTGAACTGCGCGCCATACTCGACGCTGCGGGCAATTCCGAATGGCGAGGGCTGATTCTCTTTGGACTCTATACCGGCAGCCGCCTGGGCGACATTGCCAGCTTGAGTTGGGAGAACATCCACGCCGACGAAGTGCGCTTCCAGACTCGCAAGACGGAGCGGCAGCAAATCATTCCACTCGCCGAACCCCTCGCGCGATACCTCGAAGAGATTGCATCGACCGACGATCCGAAAGCGCCGCTCTTCCCGCGTGCATTTGAAATCCTAGCCAGACAGGATCGAGTTGGGACGCTGAGCAACAATTTCCGTGAAATCATGGAGGCCGCGGGGCTGTCGGCTCCAAGGAATCGCAAAAGCACGGGCAGGGGGCATAGCTGCCGGCGGAAGTCGTCTGCGTTGTCGTTTCATTCGCTGAGACACACGGCGACAAGCCTACTCAAAGCGGCCGGCATTTCTGCATCAACCGTCATGGACATCATCGGCCACGACTCGAAGGCCGTTTCGCAGCACTACACGCACACGG
>JAXIPG010000069.1:0-7189 GCA_045403045.1 Terrimicrobiaceae bacterium | reverse complement strand
GTTGCAAGAAAATGTGAGACAAGCTGGTTGAGCTTGCGCAAAAGTGCGGCGTTGTGAAACGCGCAAAACTGATTGTCGCTAGCAGCGAGGCCTCTGCGGACATGCTGTACGCCACGCGCTTCCGCGCGCCGGACGCCTTTGTTTTCGTCGAGACACAGGGACGAACGGCGATTTTGCTCAGCGATCTGGAGCTGGATCGCGGGCGCCGTGAGGCCAAGGTGGATGATGTGGTGAGCTATTCGGAGCTGGAAAAGGAGGCGCAGGGCATCAGCAAGCAAAAGCCGGCCTACGCGAAAGTGGTGGCGGAGTTTTTGAAAAAGCTCGGGGCCCGACGGGTCCTGACGCCCGCCGATTTTGCCCTGGGTCTTGCGCGCGCTCTGAAGAAGGAGAACCTTCGTGTTCAGCCCGTGAAGGGTCCATTTTGGCCCGGGCGCGAAATCAAGACCGAGCAGGAGATCAAGGCTCTCGACGCGGCTTTGCGCATAGCGGAGGCGGGCATGGCGCGCGGGCACGATATTCTGAAGGCCGCGACCATTCGAAAGGATGGAAGACTTTTTTGGAACCGGAGGATTCTGACTGCAGAGATTTTGCGGATGGAAATGGAGATCGCGGTTGTGCGGGCAGGCGGGGAAGCGCGAGGCGACACAATCGTTGCGTGCGGCGAACTGGCCTGCGATCCCCATGAGCGCGGAAGCGGTCCTCTCTTCGCCAATCAGCTCATCATTCTCGACATTTTTCCGCGCGATGCACGCAGCGGCTATTTCGGCGATCTGACCCGCGCCGTAGTGCGCGGCACGGCAAACGAAGCCCAGCGACGGCTCTGGGAAACTTGCCTGAGCGGCCAGGAGCGCGCCCTCCAGGCATTGAAGCCTGGCGCCAGCGGAAGCGAAATCCATGAGGACGTGAAGGCATTCTTTGCCGGAAGCGGCTATCCTACCGAGATCAAAGACGGGCGGTGGCAGGGGTTCTTCCATGGAACCGGACACGGGTTGGGACTTGAGATTCATGAGGAACCGCGTTTTGCGGCAGCGACTTTCCGGCCGGGCCAGGTGTTCACGGTCGAGCCCGGAATTTACTGGCCGGGTGTCGGGGGCGTTCGGCACGAGGACGTCGTCGTGATCACTGCAAAAGGCCATCGGCTGATTAGCAACTTTCCCAAACAACTCGAAATCTGAGCTGCTCACTTGAGCGAGACTTGTAGCGGCGATGTCCTACTCGCCGAGCGCGAGGACGCGGTCGCTGCAGCTCCGTCGCACCGCCAAGAGAATTCCCTAAGTGAACCGTATTGAAGGCTAAACCGTCCGATTTTGTTGAACGCCGGATCGAGTTGATTGTCGGAGAGATCGTAATTACATTCTGACTATATGATGACCTGGCTTTTTCTAATCGGTGTTCCGCTGCTTCTTGGCCTTTGGGCTCAGATGCGCGTGTCGAGTGCTTTCGGGCGTTGGAAGCAAGTGGCGGCAACATCTGGTGTAACCGGCGCGCAAGCCGCGCGCGAGATTCTTTCTGCGGCAAGCATCGGCGACGTGGACGTCGTGGAGATCAATGACATGCTTGGCGATCATTACGACCCGACGCACAAGCGCCTTTGCCTTTCGACCGACGTTTATAATACGCCTTCGGTTGCGGCGCTGGGTATCGCTGCACACGAGTGCGGACATGCCATTCAGCATCAGAAGGCTTATGCGCCACTCAAATTGCGCATGGCAATTGTGCCGGTGACCCAGATCGCTTCGAATATGCTGCCATTTATTTTCCTTGGCGGCTTGTTCTTCGGCCTTCTCAAGCTGGCGATGCTCGCGGTCGCTGTCTACCTCGTGCTGACGCTGTTTCAATTGATCACTTTGCCGGTCGAGTTCGACGCTTCGCGTCGCGCAAAGATCATTTTGCAGCAGATGGGGATCATTCGCCCCGGCGAAGAGGCAGCAGGCGTGAACCAGGTGCTCGACGCAGCGGCGCTCACTTACGTGGCGGCTTTCGTCGCTTCCCTTGGCACTCTGCTCTACTACCTGCTCATCCTTACCGGCAGCCGTAATGAGCGCTGAGCAATTTGCCGCGGGTTGATGGACAGGCAGAGGGTTCGGAGGGGAACGATTCGACAAGGAAGGAACGCGCTTTTGGGGCAAATTGCTACTTCGGCACTCCGTGCCGAGAAACGAGAGACGCATGATTTTTCCGCCGCAGGCGGAATTCAGCAGCCTGCCGACAGGGAGTTTTCGCTTCGAATGAGCGTGCTCTCGCACCGATGATAGCTCCATCTCGAGCCCGGCAGGCTGCTCGGCGCAAGCCGGTCGTCCTCACAATCGCCGGCTCCGACAATAGCGCTGGAGCCGGCGCTCAGGCCGACCTCAAGACTTTTTCGTATTTCGGCTGCTATGGGCTCACGGCCATCACATGCGTGGTGGCCGAAGTCCCTGGCAAGGTGGCTGCCATTCAGGCCATCCGGCCGGAGATCGTTGTTGAGCAGATTGCATTGAGCTTCACGGCCTTCCCGGTCGCCGCCGCGAAGACGGGAATGCTCTATTCCGTGTCGATCGTCGAGGCGGTGGCGGAGGCGCTTGCTGCCAGAAAGACGAAGCTCGTCGTCGATCCCGTGATCGTGGCGAGCAGCGGAGACCCGTTGCTGAAAAAATCCGCCATCGCGGCGTATCAAAAAGTGCTGTTTCCCCATGCAACGCTCGTAACTCCAAACCTCGACGAGCTAAAGATCCTCGCGGGACGGGACATCCGCAATCTTAACGAGATGAGGGATGCAGGAAGCTTGCTCGTGGAAAAATACGGCTGCGCATTCTTGCTCAAGGGTGGACACCTGCGCGGGAAGATTGCTTTGGATATTTTGGTCACCACGAAGGGGTTCGAGGAGTTTGCCGCGCCTTTTGTGGTCGGTATCGAAACCCACGGAACAGGCTGCACGTATTCGGCGGCAGTAGCCGCAAATCTTGCGCTGGGGTCTTCCCTTTCGGAAGCAGTATCCGCTGCGAAACATTATGTCACGCGAGCAATCGAAAAATCGCTGCGCTGGAAAAAGACCCACGCTCTCGAACATTTCCCCCAGCCTCAGAATTCCTGATCTGCGGGAAGTGCGATGAGCCGACGAAACCCTTTCAACCGCGTCGAGAATGGGCACGACCGCCTGCGTGGACTACGGCTGCAGGACGAGTGGAATGACGTCGCGGGGCGGCGGAAATCCGGCGCCATCCGAAACGTCTTCCTCGAACACTTCAAGGTGACCGATCTGCCGCTGCGAAACTGAATAGGCGACGTTGAAGGCGAATGGAGCGGGGGCATCGACGCCGCCACCGGTCGTGAACCCGGAAGCCAGCACACTCCCGTTCCGAGCACGCAGCTTCCAGTTCACAGTCGATTCGAACGTGCGCGAGCACCCTCTAACCGCAAATCCGCTCGACACCCGAGCTCCAGAATTCGGCTCGGTCACAAAGACAAAAGCGCCACTCAGCGCGCCGTCCGAATTCGAGCAGACGTCCGGCCTCTGCTTCAAACAAGCACACCCGGCCAGAAACGCACCAAGCATCGCGACCGTTAGGCCGCACGGAAACCTGAACCGCAGCCGCTTCATGGCTGAGATGCTATGCTCCGGGGCGAGCGCACGTCAATCGTGAATTGCAGAGTGGGCTTTTGGCGCGAGCTCCACGGCAACGCGGTAGGACTGGAGCGCCACTTTCATAGAGTTGGCGGCGCCTTTGCGATCCCCGTCCTTGTTGAGCGCCTCTGCCTCTTGCAAACATTGCCCAGCCCTGCAGGAAATAGAGACGGAAGACCGGCATGGAGCGCTTCGTCAGCCGCTGGCACGCCTTCACCGGACTGCTCACCGAGCCGCTGCGAGCACTCCATCCAGCCACTGCGCGGTCTCGGTCCACGTCGTCTCGCCTCCCTTTGCGATAATTCGCTCACGAAAGGCTTCGGAGCGCACGGCCCATGCGGTGGTTTTTGCGAGCGAGAACAGCTCCTCCCATTTGCTGTGCTCCTGATAGGCGATGCATAGCGCAACGGACGCCTCGGCGAAATCGGCCACGAGGCTCTGCTCGCCCGACGACGGTGAGATGAGGTCGCGAAGCCCGGCATGCAGGCTGGCGGCTTCCGCCAGACCCGCTCTGCCGATCGCGTGCTTGACCGCGTTGAGTGAGAGTCTCGAACTGTAGGTCTGGAATGCTGGCTCTTCGGGAAAATTCCCGGCGATCTCCTGAAGCACGGCTATTGCCTTCGGTACCTGTTCGTAGTTCCCGCTGGCCGCCGAGGCATCGGCGTGTCGCATGATTGCTTCACTCCATGCGTTGGCGAACTCGCGATCCTGTCGATTGTAGCGCCACCATAAATCGTGCATCTCCTCGAGAAGGTGGTCCGCCTCTCTTAATCGTTGGGCGCGCATCAGCGGAGAAATCAGCGCGAGGTCCGATTCCACGAGCAGCAGGCGCAGACGTCGCAAGTCTTCCTGCACCGGCGGCCAGGCAAACATGTCTTCGCCCTGGAAAATGTCGGGCAGTTTGTACAGCGGCCGTTGCGAGCGCAGCCGGGTCAGCCCCCGCACAACACTGTTCGTCCGCTCGGCGTCGTCGAAACGATCCGCCATGTTCGCGTATACCTCGCACAGGAGCCTCGCAGCCCACGCCAGCGACGGGTAGAGACGAACGTCATCGTTGAAATCCTGGGCAAACAGCCGCAGCGTCTCGAACCAGCGCTCGCGAGATTCCAGCGGATGGCCGGGTTGCACCATCTGGGCAAGGCTCGCAGCGTGCAGGACTCGCAGTTCTTCTTCGTCAGGATGCAGGCGAACGAGCTCGCGCTGATCTGCGAGTAGCGCTTCGACCAGCGCTTGCTGCGGACCCGCGTGCAGAGCCAGGACAATTTCTCCTGCTCCGCGTGCATATTGTTCCCGGACGGTCTGCTCTGCGAATGGCGCGAAGGCGCGCTCGCGCAATCGGAGGCGAAGCTCGTCGGCCTCGGGAGTCGATGCCCCTGCGAAGTGACGAAGCAGGCTGAGGCCCGCGGAGGCGATTGCTCCGGCCGTGTCGAACGGCGCGTCCGGCATTCCCTCGAATCCGCAAAGATCATCGTTCAGCGTCTTCGCACGATCGATCCGACCGCTGTTGATGTAGTGCGCGATCCCCTGGGCTGCAAGCGTCGGCCAATAGGTCAGGTCTGCGCCGGGCGCGCGCGGCCGCGCAAGAAAATGCGGCGCCGCGGGGTGATCTGCGAAATCCTCGATCGCGAGCCGATGGAGAAAGAGCGGAAGGTTCGTGGGAGCGACCGAGATGATCCCCACCTTGAAGCGATCTGTTCGGGTGCTGCCCCCGCGTACTTTCCACGCGAGCTCGAGCAGATCGGCGACCTGGCCCGCGGTGACACGCTCATTCCTGCCCTTGACGTGCTCAAGCACGAAGAATTCGCCGAGCAGATCCGGCTTCAGCGCCGGGATGCCATCGCCTTCGACATCGGTGCCCGTCATGACACTGTAAATTTCGCGATCGAAGTCCTTGTACGCAGGCAGCGCGACGCCCGGCGACGGATTCTGCAGCGCTTCCTCGGTCAGATCACCGACCATCGCGGCGAGTGCCAGCAGGTTCTCGTATAGCGGTGTCACGCCCATTTTCGCCCAATGCTCGCGCTCCCGCGCCAGGACATCGCGCATAAGCCGCTCGCGGTCCCACTCGCGGACGTTGCGACCCGCGATCAGCGCATCCGCGGCAAGAATTGCGAACAGCGGCCGGCGCAGCGGATCGATCTCGCGCAATCGATCCAGCAGCGCTTCTGCGGCAGGAGGCTGCTTTCCCGCCCGTTGCATCAGGCTACGCACGCTCGACCAGAGTTCTTCGTCGCTCAGAGGACCGAGCGTGAGCGGCGATTCCGAGAAGCGCGCTGCTTCAATCGCGTAGCCGTCGGAGCGGCTGCCGATCAGCCGGTCCATCCAATCGCCCCTAGCGTGCCGTTCCACGAGCAGAACGCGCACGCGGAAATGTTCACGCTGTTGCTGGGCGCGTGCCGCAAGCGCCAGCAGGATCATCCGGATTTCATCGACCCGCTCGGCGGCGTAGTCGATCGCGACGACGGTATTCGCCTCGGACTGCCAGGACGACCACGCTTCGAAGCGCTGTACAGGCAAGAGGAAGCCTGCACGCCAGCTCGGGGCAAGGGCGAGACAGAACTCTTGCACCAGGCGGCTCTTGCCTGAACCGGCCGGCCCGTCTACGACCATCCACGAGAAGGGTGCGGGGCTGTCGACGAACGAGTTCAGGGTTGCCATCTCGCCGGTTCGCCCTGCAAATGGTGTCTGACGTGCGCCGTAGCGCAGCCGGTTCTGCGCAGTCGGCGTCAGTTGTTTGAGCGAAAGCGGCGGCTGCGGCCGCGCCGCATCCGGTGCACCGCGCGCCCATTCCGTCAATGCCAGACGCAGCTTGCCCTGAAAGTCCTCGGGGGATCTGAACAATGCGCGAATGACACTCTTCTCGATGCCGGCCTTGAATGCTGCGAGACGCGCGTCATTCTGCCGGTCGATGAGCGAGTCGGGCCAGGGCCAGTCCGGGTCGACCAGAAAGCACAGCCGGTCCAAGCCGCGTTCAGTCGCGTGATCGAACTCCATCTCGGTGATCCCTTTGTCCTGCCCCTCTTCGATGTAACCGTAGCGGTGAGCGAATATCCCCACGTAAAGATCGGCTCCGTCGAGCTTCTGCTTGCTTCCTGCTGCGGCGCCGAACGCCATTGCCTCGAAGAATTCCATCGCAATCGGCACGAGGCCGAGTCGGTTGCATTCCTCGATCGCTGCATCGCGATAGTCGCGAAGATCAATGCTCGTGCTGCTGATGAAGACCTTGGCCATGTCGCGAAAGTCTGCCTCTTTCGGCATGTTCCGGCTTACGGCAGCGCGACCGCGCCGTTCGCTGGGAGTCGTTCTGATTCAGCAATGTGAAATGCGAACTAACAGCCGAGCAGCAGCGAGACAGATCACCTCGGCAGAGGTGACCCAAAGGGCGAATGCGCGAGCATGAGTCAAACACACCTGTGAAGAATGAACTCTATATCGGACGGGATGTCCACAAAGACTAAACTAGCGCCGCTTTCGCTCCGCCCCTCCGCATTATCATCCGGCGTCATAGCTTGAAAGCGGGCCCGCCCGCTGAAGCTCCGCCGCATGGCGGAGCGAAAGCGGGTGAAGGGAATCGAACCCTCGCGT
>JAXIPG010000215.1:0-3398 GCA_045403045.1 Terrimicrobiaceae bacterium | reverse complement strand
GACGGTCTTGACCGGGCCGAGCATCTGGACCAGCGCGGTCAGGTAGTACGGACCCATGTCGAGCAGCGGGCCCCCGCCCTGTTGGAAGAGGAACTCCGGGCTGGGGTGCCAGGCGTCCGGGCCGGGGTAGCCGAAGGTGGCCTTGGCTGAGATCGGTGTGCCGATGCGGCCTTCCTCGATCAGCCGCCGGGCGGTCTGCAGGCCGGCGCCCAGGAAGGTGTCTGGGGCGTTGCCCAACTGGACCCCGCACTCGGTCGCGGCCGCCGTCACGGTCTGGGCCTCCTGCACGGAAAGGGCGAACGGCTTCTCGCCATAGACGTGCTTGCCGGCCCGGATCGCCTGGAGGGCCACGCTGGCGTGGACCGCGGGGACGGTCAGGTTAACAATTAGCTCGACCTCGGGCATCGCCAGCACGGTAGCCAGGTCGCCGGAGTGCGGGACGCCGTACTTGGCGGCCTGATTCGCGGCGCGGTTCCGGTCGAGGTCGGCGCAGGCCAGAACGGCGACGTCGGGGAAGCGGATCAGGTTCGCCAGGTACTGGTCGCTGATGTTGCCGCAGCCGACGACCGCGATCCCGACGGGGCCAACGTTGTTGCTCATGATGGGCTTCTGATGCGTGCCGGAGGATGCGGTTAATGGTTGGCGCTGAAGGCGTCGGCACAGATGTTCGTTGTGATCCACGCGGCGGAAATCTGTGTGGCATTGCCGGTCATGGCTGGGTCGTTCCTTTCCGAGAGAACCGGATCATTTACGTATGCGAGAATGGGGGCAGGGTGGTGGACTGTCAAGAGGTTCGAGGGAGGAGGTTGTTGATGCGTCACGGCGCTCGAAGCGTGCGCAAAGCGACTCACGAGCGCGCCGAGGTGGCTCGGATTGCCGGGCTATTTCGGGCGACGCTTTTCAGCGAATTATAGTGGCCTTCCTTGATCCGACCAGTTCTGGCAGCCGCTCCAGCGGAAAAGATGCAGGCCACCGCGACGAATGCCGCGATGGCCTGCTGTTCCCCCCAGAACAGTTGTTAAAGTGTACTGTCTCGGAGAGAATTCAAGCGGAATTTTTATTGGGCGTTCGTCTCCGCGTGCGAACTGTGCCGGATGGACTTGGTTGACGCCGCACGTAGCGGTCATACGGAGTTCATCCGAATACAGTAAGATTCTGATGATCTGTGACGGTTCGCAAAAGCCGCCTCCCTTAACTTGTTGGAATGGAATGGATCTTGAGGAAGTTGGCGCCCAGCGGTGACGGGGCGGGAACACCGCCGATCACCAAGATTTTATCGCCAGGCGCGGCGAGACCGTGTGCGCGGACGGTCGATTCGGCCTGTTTCACCAACCCCTCAAAGTCGGCGGGTGCTTCGTTCACCAACAGAGGCTTGAGCCCCCAAAACAGGTTCAGCGCATGATACACTTGCTTGCTTCTTGAGATGGCTATAACGCTGGTTTTCGGACGCTCTGCAGCGATCGAATGCGCCGTGTGACCTGTGGTCGTTAACACTACGATGCAGGACGGTTCGATTGTCCTGGCGATACATTTGGCCGCTTCGCTCAGGGCGCAGGCATTGCCGCGTCCTTCGGCCGGGTAAGTCTTGAAACTAATCGCCGCTTCTACCTCGCCGGCGATCCGAGCCATCATCTCGACTGCGCGCACCGGGAAAGCTCCGACGGCCGACTCTCCGGAGAGCATTACGGCATCGGTTCCATCGATTATTGCGTTGGCCACGTCGCTGGCCTCTGCGCGGGTCGGACGCGGATCGCGGATCATGCTTTCCAGCATCTGCGTGGCAGTTATCACCGGAAGGCCCTTGCGATTGCAGCTTTCGATGATGTGCTTTTGAAGCATCGGCACCTTCTCAGGCTTCAACTCCACACCGAGATCTCCTCGGGCGACCATCACACCATTGGTTTCTTGGAGAATTCCATCGAGGTTTTCAATCGCCTGCGGTTTTTCGATCTTGGCGACAACAGGCTTGAAGACTCCCTGCGCAGCGATCAATTCCTTTAAACTGTGCACGTCCGTCGCACTGCGAACAAAGCTCAAAGAAATCCAATCAACGTCCTGGGAAAGCCCGAACTTGAGGTCCTCCTTGTCTTTTTCGGTGAGCGAAGGCAGGAGGCGCAGATTCAATTCCGGAAAGTTAACGCCTTTGCGGCTTTTGAGCGCGCCGCCGTCAAGCACGCGACAGCGCAGCGTTTGCCTGGCAGTTTCAAGGACTTCGAGTTGCATCAGACCATCATCAAGAAGGATGCGCATGCCGGGCTTGGCCTCTTCCGCAGCGTGTGCATAATCCAGCGGGATCGTGGCCGGCTGGCCAGTAAAATCAGCCTCCGGGATCATTGCGATCACCGTGCCTGGAGCGAGCACCATCTCCCCGCCAGGCAACTGTCCCACGCGAATCTTCGGACCCTGCAAGTCTTGCAGAATCGTCACGGGGGCATCGAGTTCCTGTGAAATCTCGCGCAGGTTTGTAATGGTCTGCGCATGTTGTTCATAACTGCCGTGGGAAAAATTGAGACGCGCCACGTCCATTCCCGCCTGGACGAGTTGGCGAATAACTTCTCGTGAATTGCTGGCGGGCCCGAGGGTGGCTACGATCTTAGTGCGACGCATGATTTTTTTAAGCATTTGCGGCGGAAGAAACTCCAGTCGCAAAGGGCCATTCTGCCAATCGCGCCGCCACTTTCAAGCCGCGCGTGTGGGAATCCTTATAGGGGCTGAAAGCAGGATCCATCGCGATTCACCCGAGTTGCCACGATTTTCGGGTCATCGAGCGGAGCGGGGTATTCGCTCGACTACTTCGGCATTGGCTTTAACAAAGCCAGAGCTAGTATCCGAAAGTGTGCCCGCCGAACAACAACCCGCGCCGGTTTCTCACCTATCCGCGGTCGAGTGCTACAATGTTCTGCGCGATCAGCTCCAACACGAAGACAACCTCATTACGCAGCGGCTCTCCTGGCTGATGGGGTCGCAGGCATTTCTATTCACCGCTTATGCGATTGTTCTCAACGGCCCAGAGCGCCCGAAGAATGAACTGATCGGCTCACTACAAGACTATTTGCTGGGAACCGTACCGGCGGTCGGCTTGCTTAGCGCCGTGCTGATCTACGTGAGCATCATCGCGGGGGCTATTGCGATGTTTAACATTCACCACTTTGCGCGGAACTTTTCCGACGACGCTGCCGTCCGGTTTCCGCCTCTCCGAGGACGAAGACTCACGCGATATATGGGATTTGCGTCGCCATTCCTTTTACCGCCGATTTTCATCATCGTCTGGCTTTTGCTCTGGAGTCACGGGTGGTCCGATTAGTTCGAGCTTTAACCGGCCAGCGCTTTGACCCCCTTACAAAAGTTTCCAAATCTCGGAAAAGTCGCTCGGTAGGAATCGAACCATGACAATTGGT
>JAXIPG010000037.1:0-9742 GCA_045403045.1 Terrimicrobiaceae bacterium | reverse complement strand
GAGGAGAACGCAGGGGCGGAGGAGAATTCAGGGCCCGGGGAGAACGCAAGGGCGGCGGAGAATTCAGGGCCCGGGGAGAACGCAAGGGCGGCGGAGAATTCAGGGCCCGGGGAGAACGCAAGGGCGGCGGAGAATTCAGGGGCCGAGGAGAACGCAAGGGCGGAGGAGAATACAGGGCCCGAGGAGAACGCCAGGGCGGCGGAGGAGAATTCAGGGGCCGAGGAGAACGCAAGGGCGGAGGAGAACACAAGGGCGGAGGGGACAAGGGCGGCAGGAAAGGGGAAAAAGGCAAGGACTAAGTCTCCTCAGCTTGGTCCCAAAACGCATCGTCCAATTTAGCGATCATTGGTGTGTCGATCGTGTTCGCCATTGTCTCCTGGGGGTTTTTGCATAACGCCCCGAAAAGGTTCAAATCAGGATCACGCCGCCAAAGCGGTGTAGGTTCCGATCCGGATTTCAGCCAATTCCCGAACGATTTCGTCCTGTTTACGGAACTCGTAGCGTCCGTTTTAGAACGGATTCTGCGATGACCCATAGAAGTCAAAAGGACTCCTTGTCAGGGCCCGGACTCGGTGCTCAAGGCGATGCGGCATGGAAAGCGGCGGCGTAAAAACCAAAAAAGGCCGATCATGTCGATCGGCGGCTTCCACCAAAAGACGGAGATCCCGTATTTGGACTGCCCCCGTATTCTTGGCCGGTGAGCCACCTCGAGTTGGCGGAGGCGGAATCCTGCGGCGACGGCCATTGCGCCCATGAAAGAGTAAAGGGTGCGAATGGGGATGAAGGCTTCGACGACCTCGCAGCGAAACGCCTTTAGCGCGCAGCCGGTGTCGCGCAGGCCGTCGCCGAGGAGCCGAGACCGTACGCTATTGGCCAGCCGCGACATGGTCAGGCGGAGCCAAGAGTCCTGACGCCCTGCGCGCACTCCGGCGACCATATCGCAGTCGGCTAGTGCGGCGAGAAGGCGCGGAATGTCGGCGGGATCGTTCTGGCCGTCACCGTCGAGAGTGACGAGGATTTCGCCAGCCGCTTTTTTCATACCAAAGAAGAGTGCCGCGGCCTGACCGTGATTCGATAGGAAATGGAACGGCTTGGCTTCGGGCCAGCCATTTGCCGCTTCGTCGAGCCGTTGCCCCGTGGCGTCCTTGCTCCCGTCGTTGACGAAGATCGCCTCATAGGATTGGCCGAGCGCGTCACAGACTGCGCGAATCTCTGCCAGCAATGGAGTGACATTCCCCTCCTCGTTAAAGAAGGGCACGACAATCGAGATTTTTGGCATCATTGCGCGAAAATCAAGGCTGGCTAGCACTGTTCTCCTGCGCGGTCGGCTCTGAGATCACAGTGAAATTTTGGTCGCCTGGAAGCTGGTACAAAACGTGCCGGCGAAAATCCATGGCCCACGCTCTCAAAACACCGCTTCGCAGATCTCCGAAGATGTCACGCGGAAGGTCAATCTCCCATTCTCCACGCTTTTGGGGACCGGACAGCGCGAGGAATTCCGAATCCATGCGCGTGCTCTTGGCGAGATATCGCGGCGGGCTGAGCGGGGTGCCCGCTGCTATGGCCACCCATTCGCCGTCGGAATTCTGCACTCCAAGGACCACAGCGTCCGCCGATCGTCCGCGAATAGAAAGCGCGGAACCGGAGGCGCGCCACCCATCCGGGCCGCGCATGGCCAACGCATCGAATCGCCCCTTTTTCGCACCTTCGGACGTGACTTCCCTGCCGAGAGCCGAGATGCGCAGATCAGCGACTCGCGGCGGCTGCAGCATACCCAGCTTTTCCAAACTTCCCGCCATGACCGCAATGATTTCCTCATTGCCTCCGAGCAGGTTGGGTCCGGAATAGGTTGGAAGTTTTCCGAGAAAATGCAGCCTTGCCCGAGCATACCAGCGGGTCAGGTTCCACTCTGCCATCAGGTGTTGGCCATAGGTCCAGTTAACCCCCTGGACGCAAAGATAGAGTCCCACCAGCAAACCTTGTGTCCAGGATAGAACGTAACTCCAGCGAACCTGAACGGAGTCGGATCGATTTAATTCTTTTTCAAGGCCGGAAAAGGCTGAGGACAGCAACGCGATCAGGGCAACGATGCAGAAGGCGCCGAACGTCGTGTAGCGAGGAGTAAGCGGCTGGTAGTCGCCGCGCCACACTCGCCCGACGCAAACAAAGGCTGCCGTCAGAAAAGTGAACAGAAGGAGACACGCCCACGGGAGTGCGTGATTGAAAAACAGCCGCCGACGCCACGCCATCGCAAGCCCGATCAGGGCCAGCATGAGCACGATCGCGCCGCAGATCTGGCTGAAGACAAGATTGTTGGAGACCGGGAATCCGCGTGCGATGGAATTTCCAAACATGCCGAGGATGAAAAGGCCCATTCGGAAGATTGTATTTGCAGGATGTTCTCGAAGCTGACGCAAGGTGCTTATCGTCGGGGGGACGCCATCGTGACCATACGCGTAGTCGGAAATGGCCGCGTTGTGTTCGAGTCCCCAGAAATAAAACGTCACTGCCAGCGTTCCAAGAACGACCCACGCGATGGCGAAATTTCTGCGCACGCCCTTTCTTAGGATATCCGGGGCAAACAAGATTATTGGAAGGGCCGCAGGCCAAATCAAGTTACCCTGCACAAAACTGTAATTGCCCGCCAGCGCAAAGACGGCTGCCAGCACGAACTTGGGCAGCGCCGGAATGCGCGCGTACAGTGTGCAAAAGCCAAGCGCGAGGAACGTATAGGGCAGGAAGTACGCAAACTGCATCGGCCAGAGCCAGTTGTGGAACTGGATCGGTGAGAATAGAGCGATGTTTGCAAGTACCCATGTCCACAACACGCTGTTCCTACTCCCATTGAGGCGCACCATGAGCCACAGTAGACAAGCCGAAATGACCGCCACTACCGAGAACGTGATGAAGGACTGAACGCGATAATCGCCTCCGGTCGCGAACATTGAGACAATAATGATCATGCGGGGGAGAAGGAGCCTGTGCTCGTCATGAGGCGCCCAAAGCTCCTGAGAAGTCAGGGTCCCATTTTTTGCCTTCTCTAGCAGGGGAACAAACTGCCAGTCATCCATAAACGGGACGTTGACGGCGAATCGGTGAATGTCAGCGAGGAGTGCCATCGCCGGAAGAAGCCCGATGAGACCCAACAACGCCCTGCCAATTTCGGGGCGAAAAAGGAACACGGAGATCCGGTGCAGAAGGGGGCGTTGCGCTCCAAGAGAAGCATCCATCAGGTTTCTTGTCGGTTTCTTACAACTCTCGCCGCACCTAGCCTAGTCAAAGCCTCGACGACAAACTGCTCTGGCTCCTCAAATGGCATGGGGCGAAATCGAAATCAAGATTTCCGCTCGCGCCACTCTGTTCGCTCAAATATGCGGCCAGGGAGAATGATCCTCTCGCCTTGATTGTGGATGATGACGCATCGATGCGAAACTCGTGTGTTGGGGAGCAATAGAACCTCATTGTATCGCCACGGATTGCACTGCCAAGAGGTTTTCCCCAATTCGCTGGGCACCATGTTGTTGTCTGCGCCGAGAGTTTGACGGCCAAGGGCGCGTATGTCGCATGTTCACGCGGTCGCCATTCCTGCGCAATTTCAGCTCGTTCGAGCGCCAAGGAAAAAATGAGCCTTCCAAGACGACGATCTTTACAAGATCAATGTCGTCAAGTAAGCAGCAACTGAAAAGTCGGCAACCGTTCTTAAACTGAGATTTCTCGTGATGAAACATCGCATAGTCGCCCTTGTCCTGTGGGCGACCCTTCCGGCTGCTTTGCGCGCAGAACCTTTTGAGCAGGCGGAAGTCACTAGGACGGTGAATCTGGTATCGCTCTTGCGTGAGATGGAGTCCGCCCAAGCTGCGGCCGTCGGCGATGTCATCAAGGGCCAGACTGCCTTGAAGACCGGGGGCGATTCACGTGCGGAATTGGAATTCCCGGACGAGACCATCACCCGCGTCGGTTCCTACGCGCTCTTCCGCTTTTACGCGGGCGCACGCAACATGACCCTTGATGGTGGAACCATGCTGTTTTCCTCACCGAAAGGCATCGGAGGAGGCACGGTGCAGGCGGGTGCCATCACCGCGGCTGTGTCGGGAACCGATTTTCTCATTTCCTATGTGAAGGGGCTCGCTACCAAGGGCGGCAGAGTCCAAGTAATTTGCCTAAGTGAAACCGTTGTTGTTTACTTCACGGCGGATCCAACGCTCCGCCGCTTGTTGCGACCTGGAGAGATGGTCGACATCCCGAACGGAGCGAAGGACTTCCCGCCTCTCTCCACGGTTAGTCTGTCCCAGATTTTGTCCACCAACGTGCTTTTCGAATCGGGGGGGTTTAGACCGCTTTACAGCCAGGCGCTCCTCGAGCAGATCGCCGCCAACCAGCCGAACGTGAAAAGCCCGAGTGCGATTTCCGGCGTCGAGCAGGCGTTGGGCTTGGCACTCGCCGATCTCAATACGCCCGATCTCGATGCTTCTATTGTTGTCGAGGCGGTTGGTTACGTTGCGAATAATCCCGTTTCTGTGGAAAAAGTCATGGAGGAAGTGGCCCGAATTCTCGCAAAGGACAAAGATGCGCTTTTGGTCGTTATTACCGAGGTTGCCAAAGCTTACCCCTCCCTCGCGATCTCGATTGTCAGAGGCTCGACCAAAGGAGCGCCCTCCCTCGCGCCGGAGATAGCCGCCACCGTGGCGGCCCTCTTCCCGAAGCTTGCCATCGCGATCAGTTACGCCGCGGCGGAGGTGGCGCCGGGCGAAGCGCGTGCAATCGCGTTGGCGGTGGCCGCGGTCGTTCCGGATCAGCGCGATTTGATCTTCGCTGCGGTCCGCTCCGCATCCGACCGCGTATTGGACCTCAGCGCGTTGGGCTTCGGCAGACAGAGTATCAATCCCGCCAACTTTGTTAGCGGTACGCCGCCGGCTGCCGCACCTCCTGCTGGGATAAGCGTGGGTCCCGGCCCGACTCCAGCTCCGAGCCTACCCTCAATCGTCGTCATTTCGCCGGAAAGCTAGGAGCGCACGTCACGCGTGAGGTCTTTGGGCAGATATGGCGGAGAGACGAAGGAACTCCCAAGCGATTTCGGAAATTTATTTTTGCATTTGCTCTAAGACTTTGCACCTTGACATGTTACGAAGATAGCTTGGCCGTTCGCGGTTCAATCATGGCGCAACTCGAAATTGGTCTTGTTTGGTGAAGTCACGTCGTTTAGGAACTCTTTCCGCCAAAATCTTGAAGCGCTTATCACATTTGGATTCTTTTGATGAATGAGCAGTCGATAAAAGACGCGATTTCGACAGTCATTTGGGCCGGAACAACTGCATTGGAATTCATTGGTATTTTGCTCCTCGTAAGCACCGTCGCGGTTTTGGCGATCTGCGATGTCGCATATGCTCAGACGGAGGCGCCTCTGCCCGAGCAATCTCCTGATCCATCTCCCGGCATTCGCGAGACCGGCAGGCCGCCAGCACCCGTTCTGTCAGTGAACGGGACAGATGCGAGCCCCGAAGATCGCCCGGTTCTTTCGGTCGATCAGACGGAGACGAATCTTTTCGAGACGGACAAACCGGTGCTTTTCGTCGATCCTTCAGTCCCGCCGGCCGAGCAAAGCCTGCTCGAACAGCGAGAGGGGGTCTCGGCAGAGACCGTCCTTGACGAAGGCGCCGCGCCCGAATCGGAACCCTCGCGTGGCAAGGAGCTTGAGCGGCAAAAGAAATGGCGCATTCCGCTTCGGAGCCGCGTCGGCATTGCTTACGACGACAACATCTTCGTCAGCAATACGAACCGCGTCGGGGATACCATTCTTACAGTTGCGGGCGGGATTTCCTTCATCTATGGCGACTGGCGTTCGCGCACGGAAAACTTCCTCGTAGCGGATTACGAGGCGGGCGGCACCTTCTACGTGCGCAACTCCGAGCAAGATTCGTTCAATCAGGTTGCGACCCTCGTGGGCCAGTATCGGGTTCAGAGGCTTACGACCCAGCTTCGCAGCCAGTATCTGTATCTCAGGGATGCGGTCCGCGACGTTGGCGAGCTCACCACGCGCACCCTCATCAACGACTCACTCCGGTTCATTTATGACCTGAGCGACAAGACCGAGCTCACCGCCGAAGGCTTTGCGAACATCACAATATATCAGTCGTTCTTCAATTCTTACGAATTTGGTGCAAAGGCCGGCGCAAATTATCTGATCACGCAAAAGGTCACCATTGGTCCCGAGGTCGTCATTGGCTTTCTCGACGTGGTGGAGAGCCCGTTTCAGATCTATCAACAAATTCGCGCCCGGGCGACTTATAATGCCACCGGGAAGGTCAGCTTCGAAGGAAGCGCGGGAGTCCAGTTCCTGCAATTTGATAGTGAGAACAAGACATTTTTCGTCTTTTCCCTCGCCGCAAACTATCAGCCGTTCGACGGAACGGAGATCACGCTCCGCGGCTATCGAAACATCGTCGGATCCGCCGCATTGGAGAGCCAGGATTTCATTGCGACCGGAATTGAACTCGCGTTCACCCAGCGATTCTTCCAGCGATTTAACGTGACCGTCGCCACCGGCTACGAAAACGACGAGTACATTGCGATCGCCGAGGACACCAACACGGACAGGGTCGACAATTACATTTTCATCCGCCCCACGATAGCCTTCGCCTTTACCAAGTGGGCATCGGTCAGTGTCTTTTACGAATACCGCAACAACTTCTCGACCGAATCCCAAGTCGCCTTCTACGACAACCGCGCCGGCGCGGCTCTTGCTTTTCAATTCTGACTTCCATGACCCAACAAACTTCCCTCAGTGTTCTGCGTTCCTCTTTCCTATTTCTGTGCATTGCGCTGGTAACTGTCCTTTCCTTGGCGCCGGAATGCCGCGCTCAGGAGGCTGATAGCAACTACCGGCTATGCGCAAACGATCTCATTGAGATCCGGGTTTTCCAGGAACCGGATCTTGATTCCCGCGTGCGCATTGGCGGAGACGGGTCCGTCACGCTGCCCTTGGTTGGTGCGGTCGCATTGGGAGGAAAGACGGTGAACGAGGCGGCGGACTACCTGCGCCAAAAATATGACGAGCGCTTCCTCGTCAATCCCCAACTGACAGTCACCGTAACGGACTTTTCCAAGAAGCGCTTTACGGTCCTCGGCCAGGTTCAGACCCCGGGCTCGTACTCGATGCCGGACAACGAGCCTGTAACGTTGCTTCAGGCAATCGGAATGGCGGGTGGATACACCCGCATCGCGGAGCCCTCAAACATTACAGTCAAGCGCATCGAAAACGGCGTCGAATCGCTGCTGAAACTCAACGCCAAACGCATGGCGCGCGGCGGCGCTTCCTCCAGCTTTAAAATCCTGCCTGGCGACGTCATTAGCGTCCCAGAGTCAATGTTTTGAGGGAGCTGAAAGCTGAAATGTCAACGAACGGAGGTCAAGGATCAGGCGTCAAGAGTCAGAAAGCATGGGAATTTCGCGCAAAGGGCACAAGGAGAGGTCAGAGATCGGAAGTCAGTGGTCAGAAACCATTGGAATATCTCGCACTTCCGCTTTTAGTTTGCAGCTTCTCGTAACTTTCCGTGTCTCTGCCCAACCCCACCCTTCAGCAGCGCGAGCGCCTTCAGGATACCGCGGCGAACTTCAAGAGATACTACTATCTCGTTCTTCGCAGATTGTGGCTCATTTTGCTTATTGTTGCCGTCGGCGTGGGAGGCACCTGGGCGTGGCTGCAGCGACAGCCGTTCATCTACTCTTCCAAGGCAACGATTCTCGTTGAACAGGCCGAACCACGGGTCGTCAAGATGGACCGGGTCGAAAACGAGAAGATGGAAAGCGCGGAATTCGTTCTTACAGCCGTGCAGCTCCTTGACAGTAAAGAGCTGATGCTTCGGGTCGCCAAGTCGCTGAGTCTTACCAAGGATTTTGATCTGGGATCTCAAAGGCCGGGGGGCTCCAAACTTACCGTGGACGAGCTCGCAAATATCCTCGTTGATCGCGTCAAAGCGAAGTTGCGCCGCACCACCCGATTGATCGACGTCACTGCCGAGGACACCGATCCCGAGCGGGCCCGGGTCGTCGCCGAAGCCGTCGCTACGGAGTTTCTTAAACAGAGCTATGAACAGAATGCAAAGCTCTCGCGAGCCGCAAATGAATTTCTCTTTCAAGAAGCCGACCGGCTGAAGGCGAAGCTCGAACAGTCCGAACAGAAGCTCCAGAACTACCGCGAGGAGAACCAGGCCGTATCCTTGGAGGATCGGCAGAATATCATTGTTGATAAGCTTAAGGAACTAAACTCGCAGGCTGGACAAGCGAAGGAAGGTCGCTTGCGATTGGAATCGGATCTCGAACAAATCAGGAGCATCGACCCGTCGAACACCGAGGAGTTGATGCGCATTGAAAGCGTGGCAAAACTGCCTCAGGTCGCCGAGATTCGATTCCACATCGTCCGGGGCGAATCCGAGCTCGCCGTCCTCAAGCATCGCTACCGGCCAGAGCATCCGAAGTATATCCAGGCCCTCAGCCAGATTGGAAATCTTAAGCAATCCCTGGCTGCCGCAGTAGCCAAAGCCGGCGACAGTGTCGAAAGGCGTTACCAGGCGGCCGTGGAAACCGAGCAAAAGCTCGACTCCGCCCTCAAAGAGCAGGAGAAAGTCGCTCTGGATCTCAACAAGATCTCGATCCCTTACAGTGTCCTCTCGCGCGAAGTCGCTTCAGATCGATCGATGTACGATGCCGTGATGACCCGCCTGCGTGAAACGACGGTCACTCAGAGCCTCGACAAGACTCCTTTCCGCATCGTCGAGTTGCCGGGAATCGCCAAGACTCCCATCAGGCCCAACAAAGCGAAGGTGCTGCTGACGGCGCTTCTTCTCTCGCTCGCCGCCGGGATCGGCATCGTGCTGGCGCTCGATTCGATTGACGCCACCTTTCGATCCGTTGACGAAACCGAAAAAGCCCTCAACCTTCCAGTCATCGCAGCGATACCGGAGGCCTCCGCTCTCAAGAGCCGCAACATTCTGCTAAGTCATCCAAAAACCGGTCAAGCCGAAGCCTTTCGCACGCTGACCACCTCCCTTTCGCTCATTGGACCCGAGGAAAGTCGTCGCACCTTTCTCATCACAGGCGCGGTTCCGGCTGAAGGCAAGACGTTCAGTGCGATCCATTGCGCGACCGCGTTCGCCCAGAATGGATTCAAGACGATCCTTGTGGATGCCGACCTGCGACGTCCCCAGTTGCATTGCGAGCTCCTCAACCGCAATGCCGAGTACCTTGGCCTCAGCGACTTTCTGAGCGAACTGGCAACCCTCGACCAGATTATCGCGCCAACGGACATCGGGAACCTGGATCTTATTCCTGCAGGACGTCATTGCCCCAATCCGACGATGATCCTTTCCGATCCCGCATTTCCCGCCCTTCTCGACCGGTTGCTAGGCGACTACGACCGCGTCATCGTTGATTCGGCGCCAGTAAATGCTGTAAGCGACACCCTGCTTCTGGCGAAACATTTTAATGCGGTTTGCCTCGTTGTCCGCAGTGGCAAGACTCCGCGAGCCGCCGTCGAGCGCGCGGTCCGGCTGCTGGGGCAATCGGGCGCGAATACCATCGGGACGATCTTGAATCGCCTTTCAAGGGGCTACGGTGCCGATTACTATTATTACTACTACGGAGACGAGTACGCGAAGGGCGCGACTTATGGGAAAGCGGGTAACTAGCTCTTTCCACGATGTAGCGCCGATGTCCCCGTCGTCGGAAGTGCGGGCTGTGGCGGCGA
>JAXIPG010000166.1:0-25399 GCA_045403045.1 Terrimicrobiaceae bacterium | reverse complement strand
GGATTCAGCGGACCGTCTGCCACAGAACCGACCGGTCTTGCATCAAGCCAGGTATTCCAATCATTGGTGCGATATTCATTCGAGGGCTTGATGATTCGAATATCTTTGTCCATATAGATTATTGTCATCACTTTACGCGCTTTGCCTGACGTGTTGGCGCCGGCGCGATGATAGGTCCAGCCGCTGTGATAACTTACTTCACCCAGATCAAAGGGTGTTTCATGCATGGCGAAGCGGGCAAGTGCCTGGGCGAGCACAGCTTCGCTCGCATCGCTGATCTCAATGGTGCGACCGATCTCCACGTTTTGGCTTGACTCGGCAAATGCAAGGGGCCCCATATCAAGCGGTATGGGTTGTAGCGGAATCCAGGCCGTAACGGTATTGTCATTCGAAAGCGGCCAGTAAAACTGGTCGGCGTGCCACGGAGTTATGCCGCCGGCAGGCTCTTTGTACAAAGCCTGATCGTGGTACAGACGAACTCCATCGACATCCATTAGTTCAGCAGCAATGCGTGCCATTCGTTTGCCGAAAACGAAGTCTTTAATCTCCTCATCTTCGCGCCACATGTTCATCACCTGCAGAAACGCTTTCTCGTATGTCGTGCGCTCTTCCATTGGCTTGGTCAGCTTATTAAGTGTGAACACCCGGTCTGTTATGATCTCGCCATAGTACGCCAGCAGTTCGGCACTAAGCACGTGTTTCAATTTTACATATCCTCTTTCTCGATAAAACTGGATATCTGAGGGCGACAAAGGATATGCAGCGTTCAACTCGTCATGCCAAAGAATCAAAGCGCACTCACTGTCTAGTCAGGGTTTTTGCTGATCTGGAATCTGGCTCCTGCGATTACTAATTCTCGGGCAGTAAATCCAGGCGGAGTCTTGGCACGAACGTTTGCATCGAGCTCAGAAATCGACTGCGTCGAGGAGATCGATCACATGGGGCGCGTCAGGGTCGACAATGCTGATTTTCCCGTCGGGGACACGCCTGTCTGCGAATAACGCGTCCAGGCTGTGCATCTTGGGAAACCAGTTCGGTCGCACCCTGGTGGTTGGTTCCTTCTTCTTTCTGTTCGCCTCCTTGTTCTGCTCTTTTTTCCAATCATCCCTGCGCCCCTCGTCGATATCCTTGACTGGATAGGTCAGGTGCACCGTGAACTTTGCGCTGCCGCGGGCGTCGTACAGCATTTCCAACGCCTCGCGCTCAGGGTTGCCGTGCTCGCCGTTACCAGAAAACACGTAATGGTCCGCGGTGATGCGCTTGAAGAAGTTCCGCTCCAGATTGTTGGAACTGCCGTGATGCGGAACCTTGAGCAGGTCGACATGCATCGTGCTGTTATTGCCCCCACCCAAGAGACCGACGAGCTGAAGTCCCTCAATGATTTTGTCACCGCGCGCGTCGCCCGTCAGCAGCATGCGCTTGCCCCCGGCTT
This sequence comes from Terrimicrobiaceae bacterium, assembly GCA_045403045.1. Classification (GTDB taxonomy): domain Bacteria; phylum Verrucomicrobiota; class Verrucomicrobiia; order Chthoniobacterales; family Terrimicrobiaceae; genus DASTFP01. Next base: position 23,967 of record JAXIPG010000166.1, on the reverse strand, counting down.
CCGCGAGTAACACCAGGCTCGACAGGTTCGGGACCGATTTGTCGACATACGCCGCGAGAGCCTCAGGCGGCGACTTGCCTTTCTCCTCCAGCTTGCGCAGCCATTCCTCGTGCTTTTTTCGCAGCGCTTCAACCTCGGGCTTCATCGGGCCAGCCACGGTGAACGTCAAGCCCCGCGCCATGTCGATGCTTTCTGTGCCCTTGGTCGCGATGATCAACTTTCCGTCGAATTCCGGGTTGCGCGGGAAATCCAGTTTCTCGGCGTCGATGCGCAGACGGTAGCCCTGTTCGATGCTGGCGAGCACCTTGAGATTGTCGACGACGATCTCTTCCGTCAGTTCAGCGGCGTCACCATCGACCTCGATGGTGGCGTCCGTGGGCAACTCCCCGGAGACCGCTGCCGCGCCGAATTGGCTTCGGAACGCCGCAGTCAACTCTTCGGGCTTGGTGCCGATGATGTCGTCGAAGCTGTTGTGCCAGAAACTGAGAACCCGCAGCAGCTGTGGCTTTCGCTCGTCCTGCGCCTCGATCATCTCCTTTGTCAGGTCGAGAATACCCTGAATATGATCATCATCGACGTGGCTGACCATGAGCAGATCGACGGGCAGCGAATCCTGATTGGAAAGGCCACGAGCAATTCTGATCTGTTCGAGCCGCGGTTTAAGGTGCGGTTTGTAGACGCTCTTCGGCCCACCGTCTATCATGATCAGGCCGGGATCGTCGTTCGAGCCGAAGTGCAGGAGGAGACAGTCGCCCTTGCGCGCGCGTCGGACTTCCAAGCTAAATATCATAATATTCTCCCTTAGATACTCTGGAATGCTCGCAACACATCGAGCATGCCGTGCCCCTGGAAACTGCGTTCGCGGTCGAGATTTGTCGCACTTTCGCACAGAATCTGCTTGATCTGCCTGGGTCGGCCGATGAGTTCCGAATAGCGTGCCATCAGCATGGCCGCGGCTCCGCTCACGTGCGGCGCCGCCATGCTGGTGCCGTCGAGATCGCCCCAAGTCCCTCCGGGCATGGGCGCGCGAATTCGCTCGCCGGGCGCGACCAAATCCGGTTTCAGTCGCCCGTCCCCGGTCGGCCCGCGGCTTGAGAAGAAACTGACGCCGTAAGTGTGCGGCCAGTAGCGATGGGTCGCCCCAACGGTGATAACACCGTCAGAATTGCCCGGGTCGGTGATGCTGAACGCGGCGTAGCCCTCATAAATTCCTTCTTTGGTTTCGAAGTTCTGATAGCCATGATTACCCGCCGCCGCGACGACGACCACGCCACTCTCAACCAGTCGCTCGCATTCCTCGCACACAGGTGTGCGCCCGCAGGCGAAATTGCGCACGTCATGCCGGATGGAGAGGCTGAGATTGGCGCCATGAATCGCGATGAAGCGGTTCCGCTCGTTAATATAGCGGATATATTGCAGCGCGCCCATGATTGCAAATTCAGTATCCTTGAGGTCAGGCGCCAGCACGCGGAAATCGTAAAGTCCGATGTCCGGACACATGCCGTCCGCATGGTCGTCGCTCTTACCGGAGGCCTTTTCCGCATTCTGCTTGCTGGCACCGATGATTCCCGCCACGTGCGTGCCATGGTTACTCAATGCCGGCGCATCGGGCTTTATTTCCACGAACTTCTCGACCAGCTCCCAATGAATGGAGCGTCCGCTCATTGCGTCCTCCGCAAGTGCCTTGAGATCGTTGTCGGCGTCGGACTCCTCCGATCTCTTGAGCAGGTACTCCGGCTTGAGCAGCTCTTCGAGGTTCGCTTTCCGTACGCTCGGCTTCAAGTTGCTAAGACTTAATACCTTGCGGAATTTGCTGAAATCGAAACTTCTTCTTACGCGGCTTTTCGTTCCGCTCGCGTCCTTGAAGGCAGCGTGGTTGCCGTCAATACCGGAATCGACGACCGCCCAAGCGATCTCGCTGCAATTGACGCTGAAGAGGGACCTCGCGGCATCGGCCTTGACGGCCGGTATCGATCTGGTGAGCGCTGGTGTCGCGCTGCGATTGAGGGAAATCTGCCAGACCGACGGTTCCCTATCTTGCGGGCTTGCCAGTATCTCCTCAAACAAATCAGTTAGCGGCTTTGCCAGCGCTTTCGCGGCCGACATCTTGAGAATTTCACTTATTCGATCGAGGACCGCCGCAGTCGCACCCAGCTTTTTGTTCCCTCGCGAAGAAACAGTTCCCGCCCAAAGAATCAGGCCGGCCAGCGCCACGTAGCGATCGAGGGGGCCCGTGTGCTGTCCTGTCGCGCTACTCTGCTTGGCGTGCCACGCTCTCGCGGCCTCAAGCGCTCTTGCGATGGCCGCCTCGATCTTCTCTCCACTAAGAGTTGACGATTCGGCATCGCCGGTCCGGTCATCCTGGTCGCGTCCGTAGCTCTCCAGCATCTTTTGGGTGCGCTTTTCGTGCCACCATTCTGTCATCGGAACCACAACGCTTAAGACCTCTACGAAGCGGAGTCGTGCGGCGACGATGGCCTGCAGGTAGGCGACGTCGGCCCCGTCCCGATCGATGCGCCGGGCAATCTTTGCCGCGACGTGACCCGCCGCCAGCGTCTTGTGAGGAGTAATCAGCAGATCAAGCGCCTCGGCCGGATTCTCCGCGAAGGCGATCCATACGTCGCCGAGGATCGGCGAGTCTTGCAGTTGGCGACGGTCGTCGGTGGGACCGAGAAGGATGAACTCGACCAAGGTTCGCGGGATCGGAATCGGCATCGCTCAAATTGCGGAGAAATCGCTTTTGCCGGTCACGGGGAAGGGCGCGTCGAAGCGGTCCCGAGGAGCATTTCCATGGCGCCATGCTGCCGAAACGCGTCCAGAAAGTCAAGCGTTGAGGGTATTGCAGCGTTCCGCTTCGATAATCTGAACGTCGCGTTCAGCCCCAAGCTCAAATGCCTTAAAGGTCCGTCCCGGATTGGCATCCGGCCGCATCCAGGTGGGCGGCGGTTGGGTTCGCCGAGATGAAAATGGCCAAGCCAGTCTCCAGCCTCGCGGATGGAACCGCCGAGACTGTCCTCCTCGATATTCATATGAAAGGTGTCGAGCAGAATCTTGCAGTTGGGGCTTCCGACCCGTTCGGCGAAGGCGATGCCTTCGGCGGCGGTATTCATTATGAATTGCTCGAAGCGGTTGACCACTTCGACGCAGAAGAGGACACCGCAGTCCTCTGCGGCTCTAATTGCTTCGCGCACCCCCTCGACGGCACGATCCGTTAGGACTTCTTTTTCTTCGCCGGGCAACAGTCTTCGCGGCCAGGAACTGTAATTGACGCCTGCCATTATTGTTCCGCCCATGCATTTCATCGCTCGAGCCACGTCCTGAAGAAAAGCGATTCCCTTTCTCCGCGTTGTGGCGTCCTCCGATACCAGATCCATATCGGCCGTCATGCCAATACTGCAGCCCTCGCGCCTCCAATCGCTCACTTGGAACGGCGGCAGCATCCAGCTCGTGGTGGATCAACCTCAAGTCCCGCCTCCCATCACCGTCACCGGCGCTCTCACACGCGGGGGGAGCGGACCCTATCAATTCGACCTCAACACCCCGACCGACCTCCAAATCGCGGTCCCCTTACTCGCTCATCGGTTTCAACTCGACCAATTTCACTCCCGATCAATTCTCAACGCGAACGTCTATTACAACGCCGACTTCGGCCGTTCCGACCTCTTCTATCAACTCGTCAGCACCGGCTTCGAACTGAAATTTTAGAACCACAAGGAAAGGGGCGAAAGAAAAACACCTTTCGGCGAATAGGACACGTTCGCCTGGATCAGGGGGTTGCTGCCGTCCATTAGAGTCTTGATCGCGCCCTTGGCGCCAGCGCCGCCGAAAACGATCTTGGCCCAAAAAACAATGCCGGCGGTGAAGCTGTGCGTAGCGGCAGGGATAGCCACGCCCATGTTCACGGGTTCCTCCGCGATCCCAGCCGAGGTGGCGCAGAGCACCCCCACCGCCGCGGCAACAACAGCCAATTTGCGGATGGCGAATTTTATGGTGATTGGTCGAACGGCCACGAATGCACTGTGAATAAAAGCCTCGAATTTTGCCGTTTCTTTTTTTTGCGGTATTGGTGCGGGGGTGATCATAGATTCAGTTTTCTGGGTTGATTAACGTTGAATCCGATCTTTTATAGGGCTCGAGGGCCACATTGGAGCCTCCGTCGGTCCGGCGGGGATCAGAACGGTGAGTCCGGGTAGTAGAACTCCTTCGCGTTTTCCTTTGTGATGAGCACGGACGGGATGATGTAGGTCGGCGGTACCTTCTCGCCCTTGAGCCGCGCTTCAGCTGTCAGCTTGATTGCGTCGTAGATCATCTTTGGCGAATAGGTCACGTTCGCTTGAATCAGGGGATTTTTTTCGTCGATCAACGTCTTGATCATGCCTTTGGCTCCAGCGCCACCCAAGACAATTTTGATATCATCGCGCTTTGCCTGCTCAATGGCTTTAAGAACACCGACCGCCATGTCGTCATCGGAGGCCCAGACCGCATCGATGTGTTTGAAGCGGGTCAAATAGTCCTGCATGACCTTGAAGGCATCATCACGGTTCCAGTTTCCGTGCTTGGCGTCCAGTATCTTGATGTCCGGATAGTTCTTTATCACCGAATTGAAGCCATCCACGCGTTCATTGTCGATCTCGGTGGGAATCCCGCGGAGCACCACGATGTCGCCCTCGCCATTGAGGGCCTTGGCCAGATACTCGCCGGATATCTTGCCAAAGGCCTTGTTGTCACCTGCGACGTAGGCGTCCTGTGCGCTGGTGTCGGTGAGGCCGCGATCTACTACCGTCACGTAGACCCCCTTGCTCTTGAGCTGCGCCACCGGCTTGGTGAGCGAGGCAGATTCGAACGGAAGAACGACCAACGTATCGATTTTGGCCACTGTAAGGAGGTCTTGCAGCTGGTTCGCCTGTTCGGGAGGGCTCCCTGCGGTCTTGACGGTGACCTTTAATCCGGGGTGCGCCTTTTCAAGCTCCTTCTTCGCCTCATTCGCCCAGTATACAACGCCACCGGTCCAGCCGTGGGTGGCGGCAGGAATTGAAACGCCGAGATTGACCTTTTCCTCCGCAATCCCAGGCGAGGTGGCGTAGAGCAATCCCATGGCTGTGGCAACAACAGCCGATTTGCGTATGGCGAATTTTACGGTGCCTAATGTAACAGTGAAAAATGCGCGGTGGACAAAAGTCGCGGATTTTAGCGTTTCTTCTCTTTGCGGTATGAATGGGGGGGTAATCATAGATTTAGTTTACTGGATATTATCTTTTCTCCAACGCGAAGACGACATAAATTTCGGACTTGCACCGTCATTTGCGTCTGCGCTGCAGAAAGGCGACCACGATGATCACGAAGCCTTGCACTGCCGCGTTGAGGTAGACACTGATAATGTTGGTCAGGTTGAGGATATTGCTAATGACCGACAGTAAAATTGCCCCGATCACCGTGCCGGTGATGCTGCCGGCACCACCCTTCAACGCCGTTCCGCCGACAATGACAGCGGCAATGGCTTCCAACTCCCACAGCAGGCCGGTGCTGGGTGATGCTGAACCCAGCCGTGGCACATACAGCAGCGTGGCGATGCCCACGCACACGCCCAACAGCATGTAGGTGATGACCTTGATGCGGTCCACGTCCACCGCAGCATAGCGCGCCACCTGCTCGTTGGAGCCGATGGCCTGTACATAGCGACCGTATGCAGTGCGATTGAGGATCACGCCGCCGATAACAGCCACCACAGCGAATATCCAGACGGGCACTTGGATGCCCAGCAGGCTTCCGTAGTATACCGGGCTGTAGACATCGGACAGCGTATTGTCGAGCGTAATGGCGCCACCGCCGGCAAAGTAGGTGAGATACGCGCGGTATATGCCCAGCGTTCCTAGCGTAACGATAAAGGGCTCGATGCGTCCGCGTGTGATGAGCACGCCGTGCGCCAGGCCGAAAACGGCGCCCAGGAGCAGCGCGAAGGCCATGCCGAGCATTACAACGACCACAATCGAAAGCCCAGACGTTCCGAGGCCATTCATCAAGAGAATGACGCACCCGGCAATCAGCGCCGCCATCGAGCCGACCGAAAGGTCTATGCCGCCCGAGATGATGACGAAGCACATTCCCACCGCGATGATGCCGATAAAGGCAGTGCGGGTGAGCACGTTCATGCCGTTGTCGAAGGTGGCGAAGTCCGGATTGAGCAGCGTGCCCGCCACACACAGCAGCGCGAGGCCGGCGATCGGCCCGATCCCATGCAGGCGGGCCGCCCACGACCGCACTGCCGCCGCTCCGGCCGCGCCCCGCGTGGGCGTCTCAGTGGGTTCCTGTTGCCGGGCAGGGGTCTCAGTGGGTTCCCGTTGCATGGTGTGTTCCTGTTGCATGCGCAATCAACGCCTCTTCGCTCAGGTGTTCGGCATCGAGCGTGGCTTGCAGGCGGCCTCCACGCATCACGGCGACGCGGTCGCACAAGCCGATCAGTTCCATCAGCTCGGACGAGATGACGATCACACCGCGCCCTTCGTTGGCGACCTTCTGGATCAGGAAATAGATGTCGCGCTTCGCGCCGACATCCACCCCGCGAGTGGGCTCATCCAGCACCACCACGCGCGGATCGGGGTGCAGCACCTTGGCCAATGCCAGCTTCTGCTGATTGCCGCCGGACAACGACGAGGCGCGAATGTCCAACGAACCCGTGCGGATCCCGAACGTTTCGACCGCCGTTCGCAAGGCCTGCCGTTCCGCCTTCGGGTCCAACCACGGCTGCGCATACCGTTTCAGCGCCATCAGCGTCAGGTTCTCGCGCAGGCCGAATGCGACGTGCAGCCCCTTGCCCTTGCGGTCTTCGCTAAGATAGGTTAGGCCCTGGTCGGCCGCGTCGCGCGGATTGCGGAACTTCACAGGGCGGCCCTCCAACTCGACGCGTTCGGCACGGTGCTCGCGCAGACCCAGCAGCCCCTCGAATAACTCGGTGCGCCCAGCACCCACCAGCCCGGCAAAACCCAAAATCTCGCCGGGCCGCACTTCGAAGCTCACATCCTGGGCCCAGCCCGGGACGGTGAGGTTCTGCACCCGCAGCAACGGCTGCTGTTCGGTCTCTCTAGCTGCGGGTGTCTTCGACGGGAACAAATCGGATAGTTCACGGCCCACCATCAGGTTGGCCATCTGCTGCCGGGTAACGTTGCGGGTGAGCTCACGCGCGACAAAGCGGCCGTCGCGCATGACGATCACCTCGTGGGTGATGCGCTCTACTTCGTCGAGCTTGTGCGAGATGTAGAGCACCGTTACACCGCCCGCATTCAGCTGAGCGATCAGCTTAAACAGACGTTCGGTCTCGCCGGGGGTCAACGTTGCGGTGGGCTCGTCCATGATCAGCAATTTTGCCTTGCGCGCGAGGGCTTTGGCGATTTCGACCAGTTGCTTCTCAGCGACAATCAAATTCCGCACCTTGGTGTCGGGGTCGACTTTCAGCCCCACCTGCTCCAGCACCACAGCGGCCTCGCTGCGCATCGTGTCATCGTCGAGAAACCAGCCCCGCTTCTTCTCGTGGCCGAGAAAGATGTTCTGAGCGATGGTCAGGTCGTCGGCGAGGTTGAACTCCTGATGGATCAGCACGATGCCCTCGGCTTCCGCCGCCCTCGAGCCACTGAAATGCGCCGCGCGCCCGTTGATGCGCACCTCACCGCCGCTGAGTGCCTCGTAACCGGCAAGGATCTTCATCAGGGTCGATTTGCCGGCGCCGTTCTCGCCGAGCAAGCCGTAGACACGCCCGGGTTCGAGCGCAAAGCTCACGCCATGCAACACGCGCACCGGCCCGAACGATTTGACGATCTCGTGGAACTCGACGGCGACACTCATTGCGCGCTCCCGCGCAGGCTGAGACTTACCGGCATCGCCAGCACGCAGGCGCCGGCCAGGCCGGCGCACTCGCCCAGCGGTGCATACTGGATATCCAGGTGGCGGGTCAAGAGCGCCAGTGAGCGATGGTGGTAGACGCTTTCTCGCACCAGAGCGGGGAACAGCGACCCGTTCCGCACGATGGCACGGCTGAACACATGCGATGGATTGAAGAAATTCACCACCGACGCATGCATCTGCACTGATATGGCTGTTAAGAAGTGATAAGAAATTGCTTTTTGGGGCGGTTTTGGGGGAACTCGCCGCAGACTGGCTCTGGAGCGCGTTTATAGGCAGATTCCAGCCAGGGGTCAAGCGAAAAGGGGAAGGACGAAAATCAACATTGCCACGAAGGACGCCGCGACCGGCAGGGGATGTTTTCGGCATGCGGGCGTCCGCCGCGGGCGTCACCCGAAGAACAACTGCGCTACGGGCCAGGGCGGCCGGAGTTACGCGGACACCCCGCTCGGCCAGATTGTCGCCGAGGAAAACAACAAGGGTCGTGCTGTGCAAAACAAGACCCCGACCGCTCTCGAGGCCAGTGGTTGAAACGAAAAGCAAATTCCCTATGTTGTTTTCATGGCTGCGATCCTGCTTGAAAACGTTCGCGATAGCATCCACAGCGCACTGAAGGAGCGCGCAGAAGCCAACAATCGCAGCCTGGATGCAGAGGCCCTCGCTTGCCTGGAAATCGCACTGCGTCCCGAGAACTCAGCAAGAGGCAACATCGACCGCATGCGCATTACGTTTTCGAATGAGTCGTTGTGGGATGCACTCCATTCAGTCCGCACATGAAGAAGTAGCTTCGCTCACCGTCGCATTTTGAGAAACCGCCTACACCGATTCGCCCGAAGTCGATCCCCCTTATGACGCCCTTCCCTAAAATTCATGTCTGCGGCGTGGCGGAGCTTGAAACGGTGTTGCGAAATCCCTTCACCCACATCGTCTCGATTTGGGATCCGGAGTGGATTGAGCGAGGAGGTGTCGAGATTCAGCTTCGCAAACGGCTAGCAGGCAAGACACGTCTGCATATTACCTACTTTCACGACACGAGCGCAGAGGAGCCCGGACGCCAGGCGCCGGTCGAAGACGACCTTCGCCGCATCCTTGCCTTCGCCTCAGACCTCGAACCAGCCGCTGAGATCCTTATTCATTGCTGGGCCGGCATCTCCCGATCGACCGCCGTCGCCTACGCGATTCTCTGCCAGGCGGCGGGGCCAGGTCGGGAATCAGAATGCATCGAGTCCGTCTTGGCCGTGCGTCCACAAGCTTTTCCCAATGCCCTCATCGTTGAGCTCGCCGACAGGATCCTGAATCGCAACGGCGCAATGCAAGAGGCCTGCGAGGAACTGCTTTCCAGAGTCTTTCGCATCCGCTTCGGGTGACGAGCTGTAGCCCACGAAGCTAAGGGGCCGTTCGGAGATTTTGAGCAAATGCCGAAAGAAATTTCCGTTTCGCCCGAGGAAGCAAAGCCGGCGGGATCTCTACTCCGCCGGCTTCGTCGTCTCCCTTGTGTTAAGTCCAAATATTCAGACGGCCTTCTCGCCCGTTTCGTCGGTCCGTATCCGTATCGCTTCTTCGACGGGTGAGACAAATACCTTGCCGTCACCGATCTTTCCGGTTTTCGCCGCCTTTACGATGGCACCGACCGCGCTCTCAAGAAGAGAATCGGCCAACACGACTTCAATTTTGATCTTTGGCAGGAAGTCGACCGTGTATTCGCTGCCGCGATAGATCTCCGTGTGTCCTTTTTGCCGGCCGAAACCCTTGACCTCGCTCACGGTCATTCCCTCAATACCCAGATCCGCGAGAGCGTCTTTGACCTCCTCCAGCTTGAAAGGCTTGATGATTGCTTCGATCTTTTTCATGACTCCAGATTCCTCATCGATTCGAAAAGCCTAGCTGAGGATGTAGCCCTCTTCACCGTGATCGCTGAGGTCCAGACCCCGCAATTCCGATTCAGGGGTCGGACGCAGACCGATCACGATCTTCACGATGAATGCGATGATCGCGGTGGCGACGACTGAAAGAATGATAGTAAGAACCGCCGCCTTGCACTGATTGAGGAAGAGGCCCTCCTTAAGCGTCCCCACAACCGGATTTGCGCTTTCATCGGCGAGAAGCCCGGTCATCAAAGCACCTAAGGTTCCGCCAACTCCATGCACGCCAAACGTGTCGAGCGCATCATCATAACCGATCGCCTTCTTCAGATAAGTCACCGCAAGGAACGGAATGACGCCCGCCGCGACGCCTATAATCATGGCTCCGGTCGGGGTCACGAAACCGCAAGCCGGTGTGATGACCACTAAGCCCGCGACGATGCCCGAGCAGAAACCAAGCACGCTGGGATGTCCCTTGGTGATCCACTCCATGACGGCCCAGACGAACCCGCCCGTTGCCGCTGCCAACATTGTCGCTGTGAAAGCATTCGACGCAATCGCGTCGGCCCCGAGGGCTGAACCGGCATTAAAGCCAAACCAGCCCACGTAGAGCATTCCCGTTCCGACCATGCAAAGCACCATCGAGTGTGGCGGCATAGGCTCCTTTCCAAAGCCGCCGCGCGGGCCGAGGATCAGGCACAATACGAGGGCGGTCCAGCCCGATGACATATGCACGACAGTGCCACCCGCAAAGTCGATGGCTTTGATGCCGGCATTCGGGTTCAGCGGGCCGCACATGAAGCCGGTTGTTGACCAAACCATGTGCGCGAGCGGGAAATAAACGAGGAACATCCAGATCCCGACGAAAAGCAGCACCGCGGAAAATTTCATCCGTTCAGCGCTCGCACCAAAAATAAGGGCCGGCGTAATGATTGCGAATGTAAGTTGGAACATGGCCCATATGTAATCCGAGATCCAGTAATAGCCCGCTCCCACGCCGCCAGGGGACATGCCACGGAACATCGCATTGCTTAAGTCCCCGATGAACGGACTGCCTGCTGCGAAGGTGAGGCTGTAACCGCAAAGCCACCACAGAATGGTTACCAGACCCGCGATCCCCATGCACATGGCCAGAATCGAGAGAACATTCTTCACCCGCACCAGCCCGCCATAAAAAAGAGCCAGGCCAGGGAGCGTCATGAACAGCACCAGCGCGGTGGAGGCCATTTGCCAAGCGTTGTGACCGGGACCAGGAGCGTTAACCTTCGACTTAACATCCGGCGTGCGAGCCGCATTGTTAACGTAGGCCTCGAGATCTGCAACCCGCTGATCCAATGTCGGCTCTGCGGGGGCGGTAGCGGCCGGCGCGGTTGTCGTCTCTGCCGCCGGAGTCTCCTGAGCGGACACACGGCTCGGAACGGCGATCATGCCAGCGACCAGAATCGCCGCGGTTAGCGCCGCCAACAAGGATTTGCTTTTACACATGGATAATTGAACGTCTTGGGTTGGTTGTTGCTGATTGATGTGAATTCCGCGCACCGAGACGCGCAGCGGCACTATGCGAGCAATCCCCATGCCAAGCTTTCTCAACGAAAGTTTCCTTCTTGCTGGGGTTCAGGGAATTGCGGCAGCGGCTCGAAGATTGTCCAATTTGCAACAACTTCGATTCGCGAGTTGGCTTTTTTCAGATGGCAGCGGCGCGGAGGACTCGAAAATTCCTCCTCGTCCCTCGTTTCGAGAGCAGATGCCGAAAGAAATTTCCGAATCGAATCGCAGAAGCCACATCAACAATGCCGGCTACAAGCGGAAATTTATTTTTGCGGATGCTCTAAACTCCCGCTTTCCGTTTCTCCAGCTGCGCTTTGACGAATTCCCACACTATGGGTAGTACCGACACAACGACAATCCCGATGATGACGATGGTCAGATTCTTCCGCACGAAGGGCAGATTGCCGAAAAAGAAGCCTGCACCCACGAACAGCCCCACCCACAAAATGGCGCCAGTGACGTTATACACGATGAACTTCATGTAGGTCATCGTGCCGACGCCGGCAACGAACGGAGCGAAGGTACGAACGATCGGTACGAAGCGCGCTAAAATGATGGCGCGTCCACCGTATTTCTCGTAGAAGGCGTGCGCTCGAAGAAGGTATTCCTTCTTGAAGATCCGGCTTGATTCGTAGTGGAACACCTTTGGGCCGATCCACTTTCCGATGGCATAGTTTACGGTATCGCCGAGGATGGCCGCAGCGAGCAGAATGGGCACAACAATCTCCCAAGCCATTAATCCCTGGGCCGTCAGAGCGCCGACCGCGAACAAAAGCGAGTCGCCCGGCAGAAAGGGCGTTACGACGAGCCCTGTTTCACAAAAGACAATCACAAAGAGCAAAGCGTAAACCAACGCGCCGTAATTTTGAATGAAGGCCACCAGGTGGTTTTCCGCATGCAGAAGGAACTCGAGAAATTGCTTTAGCAAATCCATAAGGAAGTAAGAGCAAACGCCAGCGCTTTGGCAATGGGAAGCAATTTCGGATCTTCGAGTCCAGTTGCAGCCCGCGGCCAACGCGTGTAAGAAATTCCCCCGCCTATGAGTCAATCTACACCCACACGATCGCAGAATGCTCTCGCCAGCCTGATCTTCCTCAGCCGCTGGCTGCAGGCGCCCCTTTACCTCGGGCTTATCGTCGCCCAAGGCGTCTATGTCTATCATTTCATTGTCGCACTTTCCACCTGATTGGGACGGCGGCCCACATCGAGGAGAAAGAGATCATGCTCACCGTCCTGGGACTGATCGATGTGGTGATGATCGCAAACCTCCTCATCATGGTCATTGTTGGCGGCTACGGAACATTCGTCTCCCGTCTGAGGCTGGAGGGGCATCCGGACGAGCCCGAATGGCTCTCGCACGTCAACGCGGGCGTTCTCAAGGCAAATTGGGTCGGAAATTTCCGAGAAAATCCACCGGCCATTGCTGCTTAAAATTCCGCCTTGCGGAGCGAAAATCGACTTGCGCTTGTCCGGTCGTTGGCGCCGCGTGTCTTGAAATTCGTCGCGTCTTCGCTCAATTTATCGCTTCTGCCGCGCTTTGGTATTGACGCGTGAACCCTGGAACGCCAGTTGCTAAGAAACACTTATGCTACGATTCATCATTGCCACAGTTTCGCTGGCTCTGATCGCCGCCGGTTCCGCGATCTTTGCCCAGGAAGAGATCGTCATTGGAGAGTATGCCTCACTTACCGGCGGGAGCGCGAGCTTCGGCCAGTCCTCGCACAAGGGGACCGCTCTCGCTGTCGACGAGATTAACGCTGCAGGAGGCGTGCTCGGGAAAAAGCTCAAGCTGATCACCGACGACGACCAATCGCAGGCCGGCCAGCCGGCGACGATCGCTCGTAAACTCATCTCGCAAGACAAGGTGGTGGCCGTTCTGGGTGAAGTGGCCTCCTCCAAGTCGCTCGAAGCGGCCCCAATTTGCCAGCAAAGCAAGATCCCGATGATCTCGCCGGCGTCGACCAATCCGAAGGTTACTGAAGTCGGCGATTACATTTTCCGCGTCTGCTTTATTGATCCTTTCCAGGGCACCGTTATGTCGAAATTTGCGCAGTCGAAGGGTTGGAAGAATGTCGCCGTCCTCACCGACGTAAAGCAGGACTACAGTGTGGGTCTGGCTGAATTCTTCATCAAGGACTTCAAGGCCAGCGGCGGCCAGATCGTCAAGGAGCAGAAGTATTCAACAGGCGACAAGGACTTTAAGCCGCAACTGACCTCGATAAAGGCTGCCAATCCCGACGCGATATTCGTTCCCGGCTACTACGGGGAGGTTTCGCTCATCGCCAAGCAGGCCCGGCTTCTCGGCATCAAGGTGCCGTTGCTTGGCGGGGACGGCTGGGTCGGGGACTCGCTCCTCAAGGTCGCTGGGAATGCACTCGACGGCTCGTTCTTTTCCTGTCACTACGCTTCCGACGATAAGTCGCCGAAAGTTCAGCAGTTCGTGAAGTCCTTCAAAGCGAAGTATGGCGAGGTGCCTGACGATATGGCCGCGCTTGGCTACGACAGCGCAATGATCCTTGCCGATGCCATCAAGCGAGCAGGTACGACAGAACCGGAAAAGCTCCGTGATGCCATTGCATCGACCAAGGATCATGACGGTATTACTGGAAAGATAACGCTTGATGCTCAGCGCAACGCCAATAAACCTGCTGTCATTCTCACGATTGGAAACGGTGGTTTCCAGTTCGTGGAATCCGTTGCGCCATAAAGCGGCGAAGCTTGCGAAGAATATGGAGATGGGGCATGGCAAGCCAACCGAAGGGATCGTTGGCGCCGCTATCGAGTTTCCCCAATTTTTTCTCCTGGTTTACTTGAAAGTCTCTTTGAACTAGCCACGAACAAACGTCTCGCGATATTCCTCACAAAGGCAAATTGATCCATAGGGGCGTAAAGAGTATTTCTCTGTGAGCTCTGCGCTCTCCGCGGCCCCATGATCGAATTTATCCAGCAGCTCATTAACGGGCTGGCTCAGGGGTCGATCTATGCGCTTATCGCCTTGGGCTACACGATGGTCTTTGGGGTCCTGCGCTTCATTAATTTTGCGCACGGCGATGTTTTCATGCTTGGTGGGTTTGCGGGACTTTATACGGCGCCAACGCTGCTTAAGGTGTTCGGCGGAGGGCCCTCGTTGCCCGGCGCGACGGCTGTGCTGCTTACTGCGATGCTCATTTGCGCGGCCATCGGAATCGTAATCGAAAAACTCTGCTACCGCCCACTGCGCGACCGTCCCAAGCTCACCGTCCTTATCACAGCGATTGGGGTTTCCCTCTTCCTCGAGAGCGCTGGCCAATACGTGTTCGGAGCCGACCCTGAATCCTTCCCTGAAATCATTGTCGACCGCGCTATCGAGATTCCTGAATCCTGGGGCGCATTTTCGGCGTTAACGATCACCGCCGGACAGTTGATCGTCGTCGGTGTAACGCTTTTTCTGCTCATTGGCCTCAGGGCCATCGTATTGCATACACGATTGGGGATGGCCATGCGCGCGCTATCCTTCAATCCCCTCGCCGCCTCCCTGATGGGTGTAAACACGGACGTCGTAATCTCCTTCACCTTCGGTCTCGGCTCGGCTCTTGCGGGAGCTGCCGGAATCCTCACTTCCATTCAGCAACCGAGTATTGATCCGCTCATGGGAGTGAACGCCGGTCTCAAGGCGTTCGTCGCAGCCGTGCTTGGGGGTATCGGCAATATTCCGGGCGCGGCCCTCGGCGGAGTGTTGATCGGTTTCCTTGAGGCGCTCGTCGTCGGATACATCAACCCCACCTACCGCGACGCCATCGTTTTCGCTGTCCTCATTCTGATCCTCCTCCTCAAGCCTTCCGGGTTGCTGGGCAAGTCTGAAGGCGAAAAAGTCTGATGATCGACCGCGCGAAAGTCCTTCTCCTTCTCGCCCTGGCGGCCTGCGGCGTGCTCTCCGCTTTTGCCGGCAACATCAGCCCTTACTACTACGACATCATCATCGGAATCGGAATTAACATTATTCTCGCCGCGAGCCTCAATCTCGTTAATGGCTACACGGGTCAATTTTCGCTTGGGCACGCGGGTTTCATGGCAGTCGGCGCTTATTCCTCAGCCTGGCTGACGCTGAGCTTCGGATACGTTCTCGGATTGAGCACCCTGGGAACTACCAGCATGTATGTTCTCGCGCTCATCGCCGGCGGCCTGGCGGCGGCCCTCGCCGGCTTGACCGTGGGCATCCCCTCGCTGCGGGTTCGAGGAGATTACCTCGCCATCGTCACACTGGGCTTCAATGAAATCATCAAGGGCGTCATCCAAAACGCCGATCCGCTCGGCGCTCAGCGGGGACTGGGAGGGATGCTTCAGCACACGAATTTCTTTTGGACCTTCGCCTTCGCCGCCCTCACCGTGTATGTTGTGCTTAGCCTCGTCCGATCGACGTACGGCAGTGGATTTCTTGCCGTGCGTGATGATGAGATCGCCGCCGAGGCAATGGGGATCAACACCACAAAATACAAGGTGCTCGCCTTCGTCATCGGGGCCTTTTTCGCCGGTGTCGCGGGCGGTCTTTACGCACATTTCAAACAATTCATTCACCCCGAGGGATTCAATTTCCTGAGGTCCTTTGACATCGTGGTGATGGTGATTCTCGGCGGCATGGGGAGCACGGCGGGGGTGTGTCTTGCAGCGGTGTTGTTGACGATCCTACCAGAGTGGCTTAGAGCAGTCTCCAGCTATCCGTGGCTCCCGGACTGGCTGCGCCCAATTACTGAAAACCGGATGATCCTTTATTCGCTGCTTCTCATCATCCTCATGCTCACACGCCCGCAGGGATTGTTCGGTGCGGTGAGTCTGAAACGGAAGAAGACATGACCGCGCCCTTGCTGCAACTGGATGCGCTGACCATGCAGTTCGGAGGGCTGCGGTGCGTTTCTGATTTTTCTTTCTTCGTCGGCGAGAGCGAACTCGTCGGCCTCATCGGACCCAATGGCGCGGGGAAAACGACGGTCTTCAATTTGATCACCGGCGTTTATCGGCCGACCGCCGGCAAGATTGCGTTCGCGGGAAAATCCGTCATCGGTCACCGTCCCTATCGCATCACGGCCCGCGGCATCGCGCGCACGTTTCAGAACACCCGCCTCTTCAGTTCGCTGAGCGTTTTCGACAACGTGCGCACCGCCTGCAACATGCACCTCCGGCACGGCATATCCCATGCGCTTCTGCGCGCGGGCGGGTTCGCCCGGGAAGAGAGCGAAATCGAGTCCAGCATCATTGAGCTCCTGGAAATCTTCGGCTTGGCTGCGGAGCGCGACTTTTCCTGCCGCGCACTGCCCTACGGCGACCAGCGACGTCTTGAAATTGTGCGGGCGCTCGCGACCCGGCCAAAGCTTCTCCTGCTTGATGAACCCGCAGCCGGAATGAACCCGACAGAAAAAATCGAGCTCATGAAGCTCATCCGATTCACGCAAGAAAAATTTGGCCTCGCCGTTCTTCTCGTCGAACACGACATGAGGGTCGTCATGGGCATCTGTGAACGGATTACGGTGCTCGATTACGGAAAAAAGATCGCCGAAGGGACTCCGGATGAAATCCGGCACGATCCCAAGGTCATCGCCGCCTATCTTGGAAAGGAAGCCGATGCTTGAAATCAGAAATCTCGAGGTCTGCTACGGATCGATCAGCGCACTGCAAGGTATCAGTGCGAAAGTTGAAAGCGGAAGCATCGTCACCCTCGTCGGCGCAAACGGTGCTGGGAAGACGACCACACTTCGTACAATCTCAGGCGTCGTAAAGGCGAAGTCCGGAACGATCACCTTCGACGGCGAGGACATCACCAATACGCCGCCACATAAGATCGTTGCCCGCGGCATTGCGCAATGTCCGGAAGGCCGCATGGTTTTCGCCAATCTCACCGTCATGGAGAATCTCCGGATGGGCGCCTACCTCCGCCGCGACAAGGCGGGTATCGCCAAGGACCTTGAATACGTTTTCGGAATCTTCCCGCGCCTCCACGAACGCGAAAAGCAGACCGCTGGAACGCTGAGCGGCGGCGAGCAGCAGATGCTGGCAATCGGCAGGGCGTTAATGAGCAAACCAAAGTGCCTCATGCTTGACGAACCATCACTCGGCATCGCTCCTATCCTCGTGCAGACCATCTTCGATAAGATCGTCGAGATCAACAGAACGCTCGGGCTGACCATCCTCTTGGTGGAGCAGAATGCCAACCTCGCGCTCGAAATCTCTCACTACGGCTACGTCTTGGAAACCGGCCGCGTCCTCTTGCATGATCGCTCGACCGCTCTGCGGGAAAATGAGGAGATCAAGGCCGCTTATCTCGGCGGCTGAACCGAAATTCAAAGCCTCACAATTTGCGTAAGAGGGGTTCCGGCCATCGGAGATACGAATATCCAAGCGCGCGGATCCCGGCCACTGCGGCGCGCAGCGACATGCTATCCGCTGCGACCAACTTGATAGCGTAAACATTTTCCGCGGGGCGGCTGGCACCGGCGAGAACGTGCGATGCACTCATGCTGCTAACCGCCCGTTGAAAGCTGTCATCTGCCGGAACCTGCGAAACAATGAAGGCAGATGCAAAATAAGCGCTGGGGAAGTCCCTCCTGACAGCTTGAATGCTTTCGGTGTGCGAAGTCAGACGATAGCACTCGCGTACAGCCAGCTTTCCCGCGGAACGCAGATCGATGCTGAACTCAAGCTGGTCGTAGTCGAAGGCTTCTCCCGAAGCCGTCCGCCCCGGAGCAATCATCTCCGTGAAGAACAATTCCCCCCCAGGCTCGACGTCAATTCGCGTAGTCTGCACATAGCGCGCTCCCGCATGCGGAATCAGAATCTCCGGAAAGACATCCAGTCTCCCCCCGCCCTCAACAACGAGTGACTGTGTGACCTGTGCCTTGCCGATGGAATCTCTTGCGCGGAAAACGCGGGCGGCGCTTGGGCTCGTGAGCACGGTACTCGCGCCCTGACAAACTCGGACATTCATCTCGACATGATCACCGGCAAAGAGGCCCGCCGTCGGATTAACCACGTTAATGATCAAATGATTTCCATCCCAATGCGGCTTGCTTAGATGCACTGGCGCACGAAACGCCTGTTTTGCGAGAAACGTTCTTCGCGCGGCGTCAACACGGCACTCAATGCGCAGATGACCCCGGACTCCGCAGTTGGGATTAGCCACGGACGTCGTTTCTCAACCGCGATTTATCCATAAAATAGGAGTTCGATTTGACAAAGAGATACTCTCTTCGCAGCCAGCCGAGCAGATCTTCCCTGCCCTGTCCTGACTTGAGATCTGCGAACAGCACGGGCTTGTTTCCCCGCATCAGTTTGGCATCCCGATCCATCACGCCAAGGTCCGCTCCCACGTGGGGTGCAAGGCAGATTTTGTTGATGAGCAGGAGATCGCTGTTCTTGATGGCCGGACCGCCCTTTCTCGGGATCTTGTCTCCCTCGGCGACGTCTATCACATAGATAAACGCATCGACCAGCTCCGGAGAGAACGTGGCCGAGAGGTTGTCGCCTCCGCTTTCAATGAGGATGAGCTCGAGTTCCGGAAAGCGCCGCAGGAGCTCCGCCACCGCGGCGTCGTTCATGCTGGTATCGTCGCGGATCGCGGTGTGCGGGCATCCTCCCGTCTCCACTCCTATCACTCGGCCAGCTGGAAGCGCCTGGTTTCTGACTAAGAACTCCGCATCTTCCCGCGTGTAAATGTCATTGGTCACAACCGCCAGGCTGAACTCCTCGCGCAGCCACTCGCAAAGCCTCAGGACGAGCATCGTTTTACCGGAGCCGACAGGCCCGCCGATTCCAATGCGCACAAGCTTCACCGCACAATAAGAATCACCGGGAAACTCCGCCTCCAAGATCGAAATTCTTGAGAGCGAAGTCAGGAGATAAACAGCCGCTCGTCGGCGATTTCATGGCGCATCGAGGCAATATCGAGCATTGGATCGAACCAGCCAATCTCGTGCCGCGGAATTTTGAGCCCGTTCGCGACACAGCGCTTCGCATCGTCGAGACATGCGGTCAACACGCGTTGGGTTCCCTCCTGACCGATGCGGATCAGCTTCGGAGCGGCGGTACAGAGACAGGAGACCGAATGATAATAATAGGCCGCCAGCGACGCCGTCACGGGGATTGACACGCATGAGACACCCCAGACGACGGCGTGATGGCCGGCCAACGGATCTTCCAGGGCAATCTGGCTGAGGGCCTCGAGTTCCGGCGTTGGTCGCAAACGAATCAGAATCGCAAGACGGCGGCGACCCGTTTGCAGACTGGCCTCGCGAAGCTCGCGGGGAATCCTTAGAGCACCGGCCAGACGATCAATGGCAACGAGATCCTCACGATCTCCGGCAATGGCAGCGGAGCGCGCGTCCCGAACAAGCGGAAGATCAAAATGCGTGAGAGCCGGAAGGACGTGCTCTCGAAGAAATTCGCACAAGCTGTCCTCATCGCGCACCGCTTTCTGGCGCACGATCTCCTCCAACCCATACGAATGGGCGTAGGAACCGGTCGGAAATGCAGCGTCGGAGAGTTGGAGAAGAGCCGGCAACCAGTCGGCGAAGGGTTCAGTGATGGTGTGCATGCCCTGCGGACGCAATCGGGCGAAAAACCTCCGTGGCTGGACGCCAGGCAACCTGTTCCCGCTGAAGCATCTGCCGGATGGCTGGATCGTCCACGGTGCGTATCACGGATTCTGTCACCTCGATTGGGAAGTGCAGATTGCCAATCTGCCAGGCAAGAACGGCCACCCCGGCCGGCTCGGAGCCGAACTCGATTTCCAGGACGGGCTCGGGGGCTTGTGAGATCACATAACATTTCCCGGCTTCTCTGAAAAAGACGCTCCCGTCGGCCAAAGCATGATCGAGGTCGAAACCAAACTCCCGTGAGTCCTGCGCCACGCCTCGCCAGCGCCGTTTTGCGAGCGCGGCACGATCCGCCGTCAGAATGACGAGCTCCTCCCCTTCCTGTGGCGAATCCTCTTGAGCCGAGTAAATGATATCCAATGTGGCGGTTCTCAAAACAGAAAATAGCGCTGCGCCATGGGCAGCTCGACCGCCGGTTCGCAGCGCAGTTCGCGCCCATCCGCTTTGACCGTGTAGGTCTCAGGATCGACCTCAATTTTTGGAAGCGAGTTGTTCCAAAGCAGGTCGCGCTTCGAGACGGCACGTGTGTTGCGAACCGGCACAAGCCGCTTGCCCAGCGATAGGTAATCAAGGAAACCGTTATCCAGCGCAACCTGACTGACAAAAGTGACCGAAGTCGAGCCCCTGGCGCGCCCATGGGCCGCAAATTGCGGCCGGTAGATCGTGGGCTGCGGCGTGGGAATGGAGGCATTCGGGTCGCCCATGTTTGCATAGGCGATCAAGCCACCCTTTACGATGACTTCCGGCTTTACTCCAAAGAATGCAGGCTTCCATACGACAAGGTCCGCCAGCTTTCCCACTTCGATGGAGCCGACTTCATGCGCGACGCCGTGAGTAATCGCGGGATTGATAGTATATTTTGCAATGTATCGCAAAGCGCGAAAGTTGTCCCCAGCTGAGTGATCCGACGCGCCCGTCGTGCCATCAGGAATCAGTTTGCCGAACTGGCTTTTCATCTTATGCGCGGTCTGCCAGGTGCGCGTAATGACTTCGCCAACGCGGCCCATGGCTTGGCTGTCGCTCGACATCATTGAGAAAGCGCCCAGATCGTGCAGCATGTCTTCGGCAGCGATTGTCTCTCCACGAATGCGGGACTCCGCAAAGGCAACATCCTCTGGGATATTGGCATCGAGGTGATGGCACACCATGAGCATATCAAGATGCTCGTCGATGGTGTTCACCGTGTAGGGGCGGGTCGGGTTGGTCGAGGACGGCAACACATTGGCTTCGCCGCACACGCGAATGATGTCCGGAGCATGGCCACCGCCCGCACCTTCCGAATGATACGTGTGGATCGTGCGCCCCTTGAACGCGCGCAGCGTGTCCTCGACGAATCCGGCTTCATTCAATGTATCGGTGTGAATGGCGACCTGAACGTCGAGCTCATCGGCCACCCCAAGGCAGGTGTCAATGGCGGCCGGAGTCGTTCCCCAGTCTTCGTGAAGCTTCAACCCGATTGCCCCTGCGCGAATCTGTTCCCGCAGCGGCTCCAGAGTCGAACAGTTTCCCTTGCCAAGAAAACCGAGATTCACCGGATATTCCTCCGCAGCCTCCAGCATCCGATGAATATTCCAATGGCCGGGCGTGCACGTCGTGGCATAGGTGCCTGCTGCCGGACCGGTGCCTCCTCCGATCATCGTCGTGATCCCGCTGGCGATCGCATGCTCGATCTGTTGAGGACAGATGAAATGAATGTGGGTGTCCAATCCCCCGGCTGTGATGATGCAGCCCTCGCCCGCGATGACCTCCGTCGCTGCCCCAATGATCATGCTGATGCCATCCTGAATAAGTGGATTTCCGGCATTTCCGATCCCGACGATGCGACCGTGCTTGATTCCAATGTCCCCCTTGATGACGCCCTGAACGGCGTCAAGAATGAGCGCGTTCGTGATGACCAGATCCAGGGATTCCTTGTCGGTGGCAACAGGCGATTGACCCATTCCGTCGCGGATCACCTTGCCGCCGCCGAATTTGACTTCGCCACCATATCCGCCATTCTCCGCGATCAAGTCGCGCTCGACTTCAATAAAAAGCTCCGTGTCTGCAAGGCGAACCTGGTCGCCGACTGTCGGGCCGAACATATCGGCATAGAGGGCGCGCGTCAGCTTCATGACGTGGTCACAGCTTCCCGTTTACCTTTCCGTTGAAGCCGTAGACCTCTCGGCTGCCTGCGAGCGCGACAAGTTCGACCTCGCGGGTGTCTCCCGGTTCAAAGCGCACAGCGGTTCCTGAAGGAATCCCCAGACGGAACCCGCGCGCCGCCTGGCGGTCAAATTCGAGCGCGCTGTTGGTTTCGTAAAAGTGGAAATGGCTTCCTACCTGGATCGGGCGATCGCCGCGATTGGAGACGACGACCTTTCTCACCTCAAGGCCAACATTGGCTTCATGAGGTTGTCCGTGGGCGGCCAGTATGATTTCTCCGGGGATCATCGGATCGGGTTGTGAACGGTAACGAGTTTCGTGCCATCGGGAAAGGTTGCCTCGACTTGCACTTGCTGAGCCATTTCGGGGACGCCTTCCATTACGTCGTTTCTTTGCAGAATCGTGGTGCCGTGGCTCATAAGATCAGCCACGCTGCGTCCGTCGCGGGCGCCTTCAAGAATTTCATAAGTAAGGATGGCAATGCTTTCCGGGTAGTTGAGCTTAAGACCGCGCCCCTGCCGCCGTCGCGCCAAATCTGCGGCCACAACGATCATCAATTTTTCCTGCTCTCGGGGGCTGAGATGCATCGTGAAGCTCTAGACGGTAAGATGCTTTTTGACAACCTCGTCGGTCAGCTCAGCGACAGAACCCCTCGCCACCACGCTGCCTCGGTCGAGAATCGCAAAATTATCCGCGAGCTCCTTGCAAAAATCGAGATACTGTTCAACCAAAAGGATTGTCATGGCGCTCTCACCGCTGAGCAAGTTGAGGGCTGACTCGATTTCGTCTCTTAACAACGTGCCTTCATGCGGTCCTTCCTTGCGCAATGTGGCAAATGACTCGTTGATCTGCCGGAACGCAGCGGAATCCCGATGGGCGGCCTCGCGCTGAAGCGCGTTGATTTGCTCGGCAAGCGTATCGAGCAGTTCAGGTTTGGGATGCTTTCCTTCCTCTCTCAGCTTTTTGAGGGACTGAGCCGCTTCTGCCAGCAACATCGCTTCGTTGTGATGGCCACCGCGTCTGAGCAGTCTGATGGCCTCCCCAATCTGGTCGATAATATTAGGCTGGATGCCCTCGGTCGGCTCGTCCAAAATCAAGACTCTTGGTTCGGTGAGAAGCGCGCGGCCAATCGCCAGTTGTTGCTGCTGGCCGCCCGAGAGCATACCGCCTTTGCGCGGCAGAAATTCCTTGAGGATTGGGAAGAGCGCGAAAACCCGTTCCAGCGTGCGCTTTGGCTTCTTTCCTTGGGCAATAGCGCCAACGAACAAATTCTCCTCGACAGTAAGGTGGGGGAAGATGCCGCGGCCTTGAGGCACGTACCCGATTCCGGCGGACGCGCGGGCTTCGGCTGGCATGCGGGAAATGTCCTTTCCATCAAAGCGGATGCTCCCGCTGGTGGCCTTGTGCAGGCCGATCACCGTCTTAAGCGTCGTGGTCTTGCCTACACCGTTGCGGCCCATGAGACAGAAAACTTTGTTATCGGGAAGTTCCAACGTCACATCGCGAAGGATGCGTGAGCCACCAATCGAGACGCAGAGGTTTTCAATCGCAAGCATTAGCTGTTTGTCGGGCTCGGAGCGAAGATTGGCAGCCTGTCGGGAAGGCGCCCGCCATTCGCCGGAAATTTCTTGCTGAACAATTCCATTTTCATCTCAAGTCCGACAGGCTGCTAATGCTTCTTTTTCCTTCCGAGGTAAACCTCGACGACACGCTCGTCGCTTTGCACCTCATCGAGCGTACCGTCACAGAGGACATGGCCCTGATGAAGGACGGTGACCTTGCTTCCTAGCTGACGAACAAAAACCATGTCATGTTCAATGACGATGATCGTGTGTTCGCCCGCGAGGCTGAGAAGAAGCTCGCCTGTCTTCGCTGTTTCCTCATCGGTCATGCCGGCGGCA
>JAXIPG010000109.1:0-11163 GCA_045403045.1 Terrimicrobiaceae bacterium | reverse complement strand
GCGAATCAACGAGCTCTTTTCCGCCGCGCGCTGCACGGGAGCGAGCAACGAGAGCAGCGCTGCGCGGTTCTTGGCGCCCGCGTATTCCTGCAGCGCGCGGCCCAGCGGGAGATACTGCGGTTTGGCCTGCTCCGAAATCCGATGCGTGTAGGTGGCCAGAAAGGCAAAAGAACGTTCCGCATCGCGCTTATTCTCGGCTAAGTGGAAGGTCACCCGGCCGACGAGGTTCCAAAGGGGATTGCGCGTCTTGAGCCAGGCCGCGGCGCCCCCCGAGCAGGCATGCACTTCTCCAAGAACCAGCGCGTCGAGCGCCTGCCAAAGGCTTTGCAACGTGCCAACGCGCAGGTATTCCGCGCCCGGCATGGGCGGAGCGGACTCCGCCAGTGCCGCGAGTTCCTCCTCAGGCGGTGGTGCGAGAGATTTTTCCGCAGTGACATCCGGGGTGTGGCAAAGCTGCGTGAGGTAGCGCCGGGCCAGATTGCGCCAATAGGCCCCCGCCGGAGGCAGCGCCGTATCGAGTTCCTTGGTCGCCAAGTGCAAAAGCAAGTGCGCGGATCCTTGCGCAGCCGCCTTCCGCAAGACCTCCGCGGTGTGGGAATCAAGCGCCTGCGCGCGGTGTTCGTCAAAGTGGATCGCCCCCTGCGGGGACAAGGCAAACGGCATAAGAGTCAAGGTCGAGGATCACAGCCATGCCGTCCACTTGGATCTTCGCAATTTCCAGCAGCAGACGTTGCCGCAAGCAAAATCTGAGAGCTGCAGCCACCCGGCGTGAATTGACGGTCTCGCATGAAAATACGCTTCCTATGTTGCGCTCTACACAACGCACCTCGAAACCTTAAGGTCTTTCTACACGAAGTATTTCGCTCCTATTTTCTTTCATTTCCCGAGGGTGCGAGACTCGAACTCATGAATCCATTCATATCGCATTCTCTCCCGATTCACGAAGTGTTGACCGTATGTAGGAGCCGCATCGTGAGGATGGTTTTCGAATACTTGACGGACCGCGGCAAACCGGAGATGGATACTACGAGTGCAGTGTCGAGTTAAGCTATCTGAGGCGTGTCACCACTTTGCTAGAACAGGTTCCTGGCCACTTCTTCCTCCTGCTCAACAGCTTCTGATTTATGAGCGATTGAAGGCAGCAAGAGAGCTGCTTTGGGCATTCCAGAATGCAAAGCAGCTTTATGGCCGTAGCCCGATAGACCTAGTTCCGGATGCGAATCAATCTGTTCTTCTTTCGTTTCTACTAGTAGATTACTGGGCAATGATTGCCCTGGAGAGATGCGAAAACGAAATCCCTAAATGCAGCAAGTTTGCTGCGCTCTTGAGCACAGACGAGGTTTCTGACATCCGCGAGCACACATTCCTCGACCCAAATTTGCTCATCGGCGGCATTATCCAGCCCAACGGCTCTCTGCTTTGACTTGTCCCTCGAGAACATCGAGGAGATTCACACAGTGCCGCTTGCGCGTATGCACGGACCGACCCCAGTGACCGTTCCTCGAACCAGCGCGCTTTAAAGGATGCCGCGTGTGCCTTTGGATTCAGAACCAAAGTGGTCCGGCTCCAATAATGATGATGCTCGAAATCTGACTCGGTATAAGGTAGTTTTGCCTAAGTCTGCATATTCCAGGCAATTTTCTCTCTAATGTGGCCCGCCGGAATTCAGTGCGGCGTGAAAAGCTACGGGTCTTCTCGGCGTGGATTTCTCGAGGCGCTTGAGAGTCTCTTCTTTGATGTCGGTGAACATCGCAGTTTTTTTACGGGCGTTCTCTAACTCCACAATAAATTCTTCCACAGCCTCGGCTTGTCCTGATACCTTTCCTGAGATACTGTTTGCAAATGTCCGCTGTTTGTTTCTGTCGGCCCAAAGTCGCACTGGCTCGCACTATCATTTCCGGTGCCCCGCTCGTTCCTTGCGAATTGTGTGAACAACAAGTTCTGAAAATATATGCTTATGAGTACCCCCGCTACCCCACGCCGCAAGACCTTCTGCTCATCGTTTCGCTACTCGTCCTTTTTGCTTTCCTTGGCTGAGACTTTGTTCCAGTGTTCGCCGTCGTGGTCGAATATCATCCCGAGCCCCAATCAATCGTAGTCCTGTTGCGCTATTCTTCATTCTAAAATATGCTAGGTGTTCTGCCACCCGTCCGTGAGACCGAAGCGAAACCGAATCCCTAAAGGCAACAAGCTTCCTGTGCTTATGAGCACCGAAGAGGTTTCTGACATCCGCGAGCACACATTCCTCGACCCGAATTTGCTCATCGGCGGCATTGTCCAGCCCAACGGCTCTCTTCGCTTCGACTGGTCCCTCGACGACGTCGAGGAGATTCAGGGCTACGTCGCCGCATCTGCCAACCACTCTGACGACCGCAAGCTGGAGAAGCGTCTCGACCGCATCTTCTCCAAGCTGCAGCGCTTTCTCGACTCTTAACGACGACCAAGGACATTTTCCCGAACCTTGAACTAACGAACGAACAGGGTTGAGGTGAATGTAGCGACTCAGCCCGGCAGCCCGCGACCCGGGTGAACAGCTGGGGCGCTACCGCGCCCTTGCAAAACGGAGCCAATCGAACAAAGAACAAAACGACCCTTACCTCAAGAATTGACCGCGCCCTCGGTCTCGGCTACGCCACCCGCCAGACAACCTTGATACGAGCGATTGGCTCTATAGATAGCTTCACTCCGCACCTCACGCGGGATCCTGGGAAGGATTTGTCGGAGTTTCACTGAGGAGTTCATTCAGTAGGTGACCCTTGGTAAGACGGATGATGAAATACTGAATGGTGCTTCTCAACTCGTTTCCGACCCAACCCGACTCAGAAGAGAATATGGAACGGCTTCGCCGAGAAGTTTGGCCGGCGAGAGAAGGCCTGCGGTTTTCTGGAGAGGGTCAAGCTCGAAGATGGGCTCACCCATAAGAGACGACCTCGTCACCACCTCGATGTAATAGACGCCCAAGAGGGCAGATCACCAAGCCGATAAATGCCGAGCATGGCGCTGCTGCACCCCTATGAGACACTGCCGAGCGGGTGTCTTCGCCTCAGCTCACACTAAGCAAAGAAATAAATGGTCGAGAGACAAAACCCTCCATTCCTCCTGTAAAAATGAAAAGTCTACAAATCATCATCCTCCTCCTGCTGGCGTCCATCCTTCCTCTTGCTGCCCAGCAGACGGCAACGGTCAACGGCACCTTGACGATTTTTAAAGATCAGTTCGTAGTGAAAACCTCCGAGGCATTTGAAGTGGAGGATGAAATGATGCGAAAAGTAACCAGCACCCAAGCCCAACTCGTCGGGTACGACGGATCAGATGTTGCCCGGGTTAAAATCGCTGGTTGGTAAAAAGGTGGCTGTGAAGGGGCTGCTAGGCGCTGGGTCATACGCGGTATCGCTCACAAATCGCGGCCGATGTCGATTTTAAGGGGAAAGGCGTCCTGCCACGTTGACGTTAATACGACTGAGTGGGAATGTTCTTCGGAGGCAAGAAGCTATGAAGGCAAGATTGATTGCATTTGGTGAGATCGAGGTCGAGGAGGAGCGCTACGACTACGATGTGGTGATCGACGGAGGAAAGGTCAGGAAGCGCAAAAAGGGCCCCTCCAAGCAGTATCGCGAAGAAAACGGGCATACGCCTTTGTCTTTGAAGGAGGAAATCCCGTGGAGTGGCCGCCAGCTCATCGTGGGCACCGGCACATACGGCCGGTTGCCTATCATGACTGAGGTTCAGCAGGAGGCGGAACGGCGCGGTGTCAAGCTTGTCGCCGTGCCGACGGAAGAGGCATGTCGCATGCTGCGGGATCTCAAACCCAAGAACGCGTACGCGATTCTTCACACAACGTGTTAGACGAGCCCAGGCTCTCACCCAGGCCCAAGTCTGACTAGAACTGCTCTCGAAGCGAAGGGGCAAACTATGTTTCGGCATTTGGGTCTTTGTGGAAGAATTGTCCGAAGTCGAGATATGGCTTTTCGCTTTATTCACGAAAGCCGATCTGCGACCATCTCTTGCCCCAAGCGCTACGAGTGTCCGTGCAGAGCCCGATCGCCTCGGTCCTCGAACAAGTAGCCTCCCGCAGCGACGAAGCGTTTTATGATGACGTGCTGCTTGTGGACGAGCAGGGCTCATTCCTTGGAATGGTCTTCACCCGGACGCTCGTGCAGCTCCAGCATCGGTTCTTGCGCGAGAGCATTGAACGCTTCAAGGAAAAGCAGCGAGAGATCAATGCCAAGAACGTGAATACAACGAAAAGGTGCGTGCGCTATGCCGCCGCAGGCCATCCTCTCCCGCTCCATCTGCGACGCGAGCTTGGCCTCGTCGAGCGGATTGGCGCAGGGGACAATAGTCGCTCTGCGATCCGTTTCTTTGACCTGTGAGAACGTGGCGGTGCAGGTGTTGTATGCGCTGTGCAGGGAAGTGGGACACCCTGCACTCGCTTTCGCATCGCGATCCGCCAACTTGTTATCGCGCGGCGTCTGCGAGCGCCACAGGCAGGGTTGCAAACTGGTAGGTGTAGCCGCCTTTCGACGCAATCCGCGGCGCCACTCGGACGCTGTCGAGCATGACGTGGGAGAGCTCGCCGAGCGCCAGGCGCAGAGCAAAGGCCGGGACGGGGAATATGGCTGGACGCCCGACGCATTGCGCCAGCTCTCTTGTGAAGTCCGAATTGCGAAAGGGCGCCGGCATCACCGCATTTACGGGGCCGTTGACCGTGTCATTTTCAAGAGCCCAAACGATGATTCCTGCGACGTCGTCAACGTGCACGCCGCTCATCCACTGATGGCCGCTTCCAAGCTTTCCGCCAAGGCCCATTCTGAAGACGGGCCGGATGAGCTTGAGCGCGCCGCCCGAACCGATGACGAAGCCGACGCGCACGAAGACCACTCGCACTCCAGAGGATTCGGCGCGTCTCGCTTCCCCCTCCCATTCGCGGCAGACGTCAGCGAGGAACCAGTCTCCCGCCGGCGAGGATTCATCGACCAATGTTTCCCCCGTGTCCCCGTAAAAGCCGATGGCGGAGGCATTCACGAGCACCCGCGGCCGCTTCGCCATCGCCTGGATGGCTTCAACGATTCGCTGCGTGCCAAGGATGCGGCTTTCGCGGATGCGACGTTTTTTCTCCGCTGTCCACAAGCCGAGGATGGGTTCTCCCGCGAGGTTCACGATGGCGTCCAGGCCGTTTAGATCAGGAGGCGCGTCGAGGCGGAACAGCCTGGCGCCCGCTGCCGGACGGCGCGAGAAGCCTACAATTTCGTGACCGCGTCTGCCACAATGCGCTGAAACGCGCGAACCAATGAATCCTGTAGCTCCGGTGATGCCGACTTTCATACTCAGTATATTACGAGCCAAACCTTCGCCGCAGCCAGCTATAAGGAAAGCGATCACCCGGGCAATCTGTTGGCTTGGGATTGATTTTCTTGTGTGGTAACACAATGGTCTGCTTCCCTTTGATTTTTCCCACGCGGCCACGCAAATAGGCGATGAGCTCATCGAGTGCGGCGAGCTGGGCTTTGGTGGGGAGATCGCGATTGAGGTCACCGACAAGGCAAATGCCGATGGCGATATTATTGAGGTAATCGCTGGCCACATGACCGCCATTGATCTGCCTCGTCCAGCGCGAACCTATTTCGATTTCGCCGTTGCCGGAGGATCTGCCATTGCCGATCACAAAATGATAAGCGAGTCCGTTTTGCATCCTGCGTACCCGGCGATGATAGGTGTTGAAAATCCGGGCATTGCCCTGCCGGGTGCCGCTGTTGTGAACGATGATATATTTCCAACGACCCTTCTTCACCTTTGCCTGGTCGATCCCTCTGCGCACCGATGGCGTGAGGTAACGCCAGCGTTTAAACCAGCCGCCGGCGCTTTTCGAGGCGGGCTCCAGGCCCTGGTCCTCCTCCAAGCCGGATTTTTCGATCAGAATGGGGGCGCTGAGGCGTTCCCCATCGGGCGTCTGACCCGTGGGAACCTGCGGAGGGGTTGGCGAAGGCGACGGCGCTGGCGACGTGAGCGGGATCACATCGGGAGCGGCAGATTGCTTCGGCGAGGCGGTGGGTTTGAGACGAGGTGTCGGCTCGGCTTCCTCGGACCGCGGCGTGGGCTTTGGTGTCGGCCGGGGGGTCGGCGTAGGCGTCGGGGCAGTTTTCGGTTTGGGGCGCGGGGTGATGGAGGGGCTCGGGCGCGGAACCGGGCGAATGTCTTCGCGAGCTTTGAGGAAAAGCTTTCTCTTTTCCTCTTCAGTCATTTGACCGTGAAGCCGCGGCAGATCGGTGGAGACTGAGGCTGACAGCATTAACACAAGAACAAGCCTCTTCCGCATCTCGCCGCGCACGCTAACAGATGGCTTGGCTTGTTCAAGTCGCTCGCCAAAATTGAAGTGCGCGAAGCCCCCGTGTAAAATGAGTAATGAAGAAGCTCCTTGCGCTTTTGTTCCTGGCGTTTTCATCCCTTGCAGCACAGCAGAACGAGATACAGGCGGAAGCTGTTCGGGCGTTTCAGGCCGGAGATTACTCGACTGCAAAGTCGCTTTTTGAGTCCCTTGTGTCCAGCGACCCGAAAAACTTTGCCGCGCGAAACTACCTCCGCGCCATTGCGCAGCGAGAGCAAGGCGGACCCGGCCTTGAAAGAGCTCTGAGGAAGATCCTCATTCCGACGGTGGATTTTCGCGACGTGACGGTGCGTGAAGCCGTCGCATTCGTTTCACAAAAGGTTCGCGAGCTGAGCGGAGGGAAGCAATCGGTGAACGTGGTCTGGATGGTGTCTGCGGAACAAACCGCCAGCGCACGGGTGACCTTGAGCCTTCAGAATGTGCCGGCCTCGGAAGTGTTGAGGTATATCGGAGAGTCTTCGAATCTCCAGTTCAGCTACGACGCTCTGGCAGTGAAAATCAAACCGATGAGCAACCCGACGGATGGGAAGCTAGCGGAGTAGCGCGCGCATCCTTGCTCTAAGCATTCGACGAGACGTTGAACGTTGCACGCGGGAATGCGTGCGCTCTCTCAATACAATACCCGCACGAGGTAGAGATACGGGGCCGGGAGGTTGGCTTGTTTTTACTCTGTAAAAGCGTCTGAACCGCATGAATTCAGCCTCTAGAGCTTTTCTCCAATCGTGCGAGGACACGCACGGAAACGCACCAAAAGGCCAGTTAAATTGGCACTTCTTGGCACCAGCTTGGCACTGAAACCTGCAAAGTTAGCAGCTTTTGGCAGCGAAATGGCAGCGGAGGTCTCATTCGAGCCGTTCTTGTTGGACTAATTGGCACAAGAATGAAGAGTCTTGCCCGCAATCTCGCGCGGGTTTGTCGTTTCTTCGCGGCTACTGAACCCATTCCATAGGAGAGGTGTTTCCCGTTGGCTTTCGTCAGGGGACTGCGCGATAATTCTCAAGAATGCGAGCGTTGTTGTGGGCGTGGGTTGTTGGGACGACTGCATTACTCCTCTTCCTGCCTCCAATGCTTGAAAAGCAGCGCTCACGCCAAGGCGAACCTGTTCGTTGGGAGAACACGGGACCATTCGAGCAGTCCGTCTTCGGGATCAGCATCCACGAGACACGTATCGATATTCCTCGGCTCATCGTCGCAATTCTGGCGATCAACTTCCTCCCTGCCGTAGCTCTTTGGCGCTATGATCAACTGTGCGAATGGCTGCGGGGCCACAAGGGAAAAATCGGTTTCTGGCTGCGGGGCGACAAGAGCAAAATCGGCTTGTTTGCGTATGTCCTTGCGTGGATCCTTGGCGTTTTCTTCTTATTTTGGTTGGCGGCAATGGATGATCAAAAGCGCCGTGTTGACCAAACACCCTCCTTACCAATCAGTATTAAGCTGGTTAGCCCATCTCCCGCTTCTGCGGCCCCTGTAAAGTCACCGTCGTCAGGATTCGTCGATGCCACCCCCACACCGGTTCGCCGGGCAATTCCGGTTAGTGAGTAACCGGTTGCAAGCCTTTTTCTGCGGCCTTCCTGCGCTTCTGGCGCGCTCGCTTCGAGTCCTGCCTTTAGAGCCTTGCGCTCCTCCCGTGACAACCAACTCCAGGTGACTCTTGCGAAGTTGCGAGCGGCGGCGTGAAAATCGTGAAGATCGGCCGGTTTGAAAATCGATGTCGTAGAGAGTGAAGACGAAGGGAAGCGCGATGAGGAGTTTTCAGGTCTCGACGCGGTCTTTCATACGGTAGCTTGTGCCTTCGATAAGGACGATTTCGGCGTGGTGAAGAAGGCGGTCGAGGACGGCGGAGGTAATGGTGCTGTCGCCGTTGAAGATTGTGGGCCACTGCTTGAAGGCTTTGTTGGTGGTGAGCACGATGGAGCCGCGCTCGTAGCGCTGGCTGATGACCTGGAAGAGGAGGTCCGCGCCGCGCTGATCGATGGGAAGATAACCGACCTCGTCAAGGACAAGGACGGATGGGGAGAGATATTTGCGCAGCTCGGCTTTGAGAACACCTTTGTTTTGGGCGGCGGAGAGGGTGTTGATCACGTCGATAGCGTTGGCGAAGAGAACGGATTTTCCGCGCAGGCATGCGGCGTAACCAAGGGCCGTAGCGAGATGGGATTTTCCGACGCCGACAAGGCCAAGGAAGACGACGTTGGCTTTATCCTCGATGAACTGAAGACGGAAGAGGTCCTGGATCTGGAGGCGGTTGATTTTCTTAGGCCAGTCCCAGCGGAAGGAGTCGAGGGTTTTGATCAGAGGGAAGCGTGCGGCTTTGATGCGGCGAGCGACGGCACGGTCCTGGCGCAAGGAGGCTTCGCCTTCGGCGAGTTCGGCGAGGTAGTCGAGATGGGAGAGTTCCTTGCGCGCGGCTTCGGTGGCTAGGCTCTGGCAGTTTTGCCTGACGAAGGAGAGGCAAAGGTAGGCGAGATGGCGGTCGAGCAAAGCAAGGTCAGCGGTCGATTTCATGAGAGGGTTGGTTTTTTAGGGTTGGTAGGGGCTCAAGTCGGCGGGGCCGAGATCGACATCGAGCAGATCGGCGCGGCGGGTAAGATGCAGGGGGCCGGGCTGCGGGGCGAGCCGCTGGCGTTGTTCGAGGATGTTGGCGATGTATTCGCTGGAGAAGGCCTCGCAGTCGAAGGCATCCTCGATGGCGCGGGCGAGGTTGTCCTGACCGTAGATGTCGGCGAGAGCGACGATTTTGTTGATGTGAGTGCGGGGGTTGAGGCGGCGTTGAGCGAGTTGGTGGTGGTAGTCTTCGGCGCGGGGGCTGAGCGCGTAGAAGCGCAGCAGGAGCTTGGCGTCGCGGGCCTTGCGGCGCTGGTCGAGGAGCTCTTTTATGTGGTCGGGATTTTCGAAGTCGCGGTGGCGCTCGTAGCTGCGGGAATGAGTGGCAATCAAGTTGGCTGCGTGATAAATGCAGAGCCGGTCGGCGAAGAGCTTGAGGGTGAGCCGCGCGGAAGCATAAAGGGCGGGAACTGAGTATCGATTGGTGTCGAGCACAACGCGGCAACGATTGGTGGCACGCACGGTGCGCACGACGCTTGTGTCGGCAGGCAGGGACGGCAGCGCTTTCAAATGCGGTCTTTCTTCCGCAAAGAGATCGACAGGCCGTTTCTTTGCTTCGCCATGGATACGGAGGTTGGCTATCTGATCCATCCAGCCTCGCGCAGCGGTATTGAGCGCGGCCAGAGAGCTTGGAAGTTCCAATCCGGCCAGGAAGTTCTTTTTCACGTAGCCAACGGCGTTTTCCACGCGGCCTTTTTCGTTGGCTTTGCGCACGTTGCAGGCGCGGGGCTCGAAGCCGTAGTGAGCGGCGAACTCCAGGTAGCGCGGATGGAAGAGGGCCTTCTCGCCCAGAGGGTGAGAGAGCACGCCGGTTTTCAAGTTGTCGATCACAATGGCGCCGGGGCTAGCGCCAAGGAACTCGAGCGCGTTCTGGTGGCAGCCAAGAAAGTGTTCGAGCGCCTCGCCCAGGGTGAACTCGACGTAGATCATGCGGCTGTAGCAGAGCACCATGACGAAAAAGGAGAGCCGTCTGCGGGTGGAACCTGTCTGAAGGGCGCCAGCGCAGCCCCAGTCCACCTGCGCACATTCCCCGGGAGCGAAAGCCAGAGTAAGAAAGGCGGGTTTGCGCACGGGACGCACCCGGCGCACGTAATCCTTCAGGATGCTGAAGCCGCCCTCATAGCCCTCCTCGGCTCGCAGGCGCTGGAGGATCTGCATCGCGCTGTAGGGGTAGCGCTCCAGCCAGCGCTGGATGGTGGGTTTGAATGGGTCGAGCTTGCTTTTGCGCCTCGGCGGGCGCCGAGGATGGTAGGAGTCCAGAGCGGCATATTTGGCGACCGTCTGGGGATGGACGCCGAGCTCGCGCGCGATCTGTGTGAGGTTCAAACCGCCCTCGCGGTAACAGAGCCGGATTTTGCAGAACGCCTCGTAGTCGATCACGACTTAGGGTTCCTCCCTCATATGGCGCAGGATCTCAGAGAGCGAGAGGGCTTGGCCGGTGCGTGGCGGGGGCTCTGCCACGGAGCCCTGATGGGGTTCCAAACTTAAGACCTGGTAAAAAGGCTTCCGATAGGCGATGAGAGCCGCGGAAAGCAGCTCGGCGCGAGCCTTGCGCAGTTCACTCTCCGAGAGGGAAAGCAGCGAGGCGGCTCTTGGATCGGAGTAGTAACTTACTCCCTGCGCATCGGCGACGGTGCACAAAAGCAGATAAAGGGCCAGCGCGTTGGCCGTGCAGCGACTGATGTGTTTGTCGCGGACCAGGCGTTGGTCGATCCAGCTAAACTGGCGCGGCACGCGCCGCAGCCGTTCGGGGCAAAGGATGGGCTTCTCTTTCATAGCTCGGGAGGAATGCGGCTCCGGGCCTCATGCCCAGGATGTCCTGGCCACGAGCTATGAAAGAACGGGCAATACGCACGATGTCTTCTTGTAACGCACAACCACTGATCGTGGAGATAAGTCCCACGATCACCGCAGGTTGCATAACGCAGAGTTCTTGTAACGCATCGGGCGGGGCTGGAGGCGCTATCTGCTGATCTGGAGGATGTTGTGCACTGCAGGCTTCTTGTAACGCATCTCGCGGCTCAGGCTTCTTTTTGCGCCAGTAGCCCGGATGCCTCGCTCTCCACTCCCGGACCCGAGCGCAATTTTCCGGCCCCCGGAAGTAGTTTTGGTTCTCCGCTTTGGCCAGCCAGCGGTGCTGGCTGGAGCGCCTCGCGACCTTGCGACACTCCGGC
>JAXIPG010000060.1:0-5710 GCA_045403045.1 Terrimicrobiaceae bacterium | reverse complement strand
CCAGGTGATCATTCCCGAACTTCTCGCTTGGAGTCACGATCCTGAAGAAATTCAGCGACTGGGAGACCGGAAGGAGGAACTCTATCGCGAATTGGTGAGGCAAGGCGGGATGACAATCCTGCCGGGAGCCAGGGAGTTGCTTGCTGCGTTAAAAGCTTCTGGAATTCCTCGAGCCGTCGGCTCCTCCACAGCGCGTACTAATCTTGACACCATTTTCGCGTCGACCGGATTGCATGAATTCTTCGATGCGATCGTTAGCGCGGAAGATGTTGTCAACGGCAAGCCTGCGCCGGATGTCTTCCTGAAGGCCGCTTCACTCTTGGGCGTGCCGCCGAAAAGATGTATCGTATTTGAAGACGCCCTGTTTGGCATTGAAGCCGCCCAGCGCGCGGGAATGAAAGTCATAGCCGTGGCGACGACCAATCCTCTGGACCTTCTGCGCCATGCCGACCGGGCGGTCGAGAGCCTTGAGGAGGTCAGCGTGGGAGACTTGCAGGCATTGGTTCTCGGTCGTTGCTGAGGACAACGCCGCTGCGATTCGCGACTAGTCGCTATTTGTTTGGGAATTCTTGAAGGCGTCCTCGACGCTCTTTGCGGTGTCCTTCAGAGCTTCCCCGAAACCCTCAATGGCGCTCTTGGCGTCCTGTAGAGCCTTCGCCATTTTGGCGGTCTGATAGTCGCCGCGCAGCGAGGCCAGCTGCTTCTTCAATTCGTCGGCTTTCACATCACCTCTTTGCTGGAGGGCGGCGATCTGGCTTTCCAATTTTGCGAAGTCCGCATCGATTTTTGCCTGCTTGGTCTCGTCAGGGGCTGCCTTGAATTCCATGAGTTCCCTCCGGAGCGAATCAACGGTTTTCTGCGGATTGTCGCAGCCAGCCAGCAGTGCTGCGCCGAGGACGAGAGCTCTAAAGGCGCGTTTCATATAGGATAATATTTCTGAAAGCGGTTCCAAAGGGAGGTTGAGCTCATGACCCGCAGCGAACTAGATTCACCTTTTCATGGCAAACCGAAAACTGCTGGACGAATTGTTCTCCCGGGATGGCGTGGTGTGCCGAACCCCTGGGGAAACGGTCTGTCTCGGGGAAGAGGTTTCCGCCTTGATGGAGCCGGGCACCGTTATCAGTCTGGAGGGGCCACTTGGAGCGGGGAAGACCCAGCTCACTAAGGGCGTTGCCGCGGCTTTCGGATGCGTAGAGGAAGCTTCAAGCCCGAGCTTCACATTGGTGCACGAATATGCAGGTGGTCGTTTCCCGCTTCATCATTTCGATTTCTATCGACTCAAGGGCGTGGAGGAACTATATGGCGCCGGCTACGATGACTGCCTTGCCGCAGGTGGCATCGTGGTGGAATGGGGCGACAAGTTTCCCGAGGCGCTACCCGCGGGAACCATTCGGTTGAGTTTCGAAATCTTGTCGAAGGGCGGTCGTCGCATTCGCGGCCTGCGCACGTTGTGATTCTGTCTCTCGATGCTTCAACAACGCGTGGTTCGGTGGCTTTGGTCTGCGACCAGCGGGTCATCCGGGAGGTCTTCGTCGATACCCCCCGCGGTCGCGGAGGAGCCCTGTTCTCCGCACTCGAGAAGATTCTTAGCGAGACGGCTGGCATCAAGCGCGTGATCGTCGGCACTGGGCCCGGCAGCTACAATGGAATCCGCTCGGCCATTGCGGTGGCGTGGGGCATCTCCTCCGCGCGCGAGATTCCTCTGGTTGGCATTTCTTCGCTCCTCGGACTTGATGAAGGCAGCTACTGTGCCGTCGGCGACGCGCGGCGCGGGCAATACTTTTTTGCGCGCGTGAGCGACGGGAAGTTCGTCGCAGAGCCGGAACTGCTGCAAAAGAGCGAGCTTCTGGCCGCTGTGCAACAGACACCTGGTCTACCGATTCTTGCGCCCGCCCCAATTGAATTTCTCCAGGGCGTCATCGTCCGCACCCCGAATGCAGCCAGGTTGGCTCGTCTTGCGGCGGACTGGGAACCCAACTGCCCACAACCTTTGTACCTCAAGGCAGCCCATATCACCGCGCCGAAAGGCGCAATCAGCGGTTCGTGACTGCTGAGGATTAGGCCCTCATCGAGCGCGTTAAGAGGCTTACTTTCCGACCACGGCGAGCTCCGCCGGTGGCGTCAAGGCCTTGGCGAGCGAGGCCAAGCCGCGGTATTTTTTGCCGCTCTTTTTGACCATGCCGCGAGAGACGAGATTCTGAAGCTTTTCGTAAGCGCGAAGGCGGAGCATCTCCTCACCGCCACTTGCCGCATTGCGGGCCCGCAGGCGTTCGTGGACGACGTCAAAGAGTTGTTTGAACTCAAACGAAGATCCTTTCTTCGAGAGGGCAGCAACCAGCTCTTCAGTCACCAAATCGGGAAGACGACGAGAGAACGCACTTTTTCTTTGCATAAGCATGAGTAAAAAGGGTAACACACCCTTGGCAGCTTGTCATGCGAATTTTTTTCGGACGACTTGGCCACCTTCGATTTGAGAATCGTCAGATTGCTCGCGCTTTTTTGTGTGCGGTCTCCAGCATTGTCCATACGGCGCCTCACGCTTTCGAGAGGGTTTTTGAAAAGCGAACCAGCTCATTCGCGAGCTCATCAATTCGCCCGGCGACTTCGTGGTCCGAAACGGCGCCATTCCGAAATGCCGACCCTGTCGCGTAAACGAAGCGCGGCACGATTACGCATCGGAAGTCCAGCATCAGGCTATTTGCCATGCTCATCACCGCCATGTAGCTGGAGTCGCCTCCCGCCGCGTTCAGGAATCCGACCACCTTCCCTTCCCATGCGCTGCCGGTCAGCTCCACGAGGTTTTTCAAAGCGGCATTCATGTAGAAATTATAAACGGGCGCCGCGACCAGAATTCCCGCGGCAGCTTCGATTCGGGAGCGGGTCTTTTCGACTTCAGGGTCAGAATAGGCAGCGTCGCCGTCGCACATGGGAAGCTTCACCTCCTGAAGATCGATAAAGTCAACCTGCGCCCCGAGTGAATTCAGGGAGTTGGCGGCATGCTGGGCCATCTGGCGACTCAGGCTTTCAGGATTCAAGCTCCCACTGATCAAAGCAATGCGAACTGCTTCTTGCATAAAGAGATCTTCGCAGATTCTCTGGCGGACAACTTGAGAATTCTTTTGAGTTCAGTCCGATATTTGCTGCCAAAGACTTCGGGCGTGAGACAAGGGGTTTCTCAGCGGTCTCCTACGAATCCTCTGTTTGCGCTCTATTTCGCACGTTTGACGGTGATCGTTTGAGGCACGAACACGGTCCGTCGAGCGGAAGTTTGCGCCGCGG
Source organism: Terrimicrobiaceae bacterium (assembly GCA_045403045.1). Lineage (GTDB taxonomy): Bacteria > Verrucomicrobiota > Verrucomicrobiia > Chthoniobacterales > Terrimicrobiaceae > DASTFP01. The sequence continues at coordinate 2,431 of JAXIPG010000060.1, read as the reverse complement.
CGACGCTGAGCTGGAACTGCCGCTGATTGAGCTGATTGATGATCTGGCTCATGGCTGCCTGATTCAGATCGGCTGAATTTCTGAGAGGTCCTTGTGCTTGCGTGGAGATCGTGGGCGGCGTACTGATAAAAATCGGCTGTCCCGCCCTCGCTGAGCTCGCAGCCAGCATCAAACACGCTAAAAGAACGAATTTCACGACGAAATGTAGCTTCTCGCGGACGTTTCTGCAAATGGAGCGAATTTCTGAGCGGTCCAAAAGCGGCCTATAACGCAGAGGGAAAGTAGCTTAGGACAAGGGCCGCAAGGCCGAGGAGCAGAAAGAACCCGACGACGTCGGTGACTGTCGTGAGCATGATTGCAGAAGCAAGAGCCGGGTCGATGCGAAGCGCTTTCAGTCCGAACGGAATCAAGACGCCTGCTATGCCTGCGGCAACCATGTTGAGCGCCATAGCGGCGAAAGCGATTACGCCGAGGATCAAGTCGTTCCTCCATAGCCACGAAATTCCCCCGACGACGAGACCAATGGCGAGACCATTGAGCAGCCCAATCAATATTTCCTTTATCAGGATGGAGCGGTGGTGCGTTTCCGGAATATCTCCGAGCGCAATTGAGCGAACGATAATCGTGAGTGTTTGAGTGCCTGCATTTCCGCCCTGGCCGGCGATGATGGGCAGGAAGATGGCCAGGACCGCGTATTTCGCGATGGTGGTTTCGAACAACGAAACAACCCATCCCGCGAGGAATGCGGTGGCGAGATTGACGTAGAGCCAGGGCAGGCGGTTGCGAACGGACTGAATCCAGGGCGTCTCAGCCGTTTCTTCGCCGGAGAGGCCAACCATGCGCTGCATGTCCTCGGTAGCCTCCTCTTCAACGATGTCGAGAGCGTCGTCCGCCGTCACGACCCCGCGCAGCCGTTGAAAATCGTCGACCACTGGGATGGCGCTGAATCCGTAGGCGCGGAACAAGCGTGCTGTTTCCTCCTGGTCGGCATGCACCGAAACAGCCCGAACCTCGGGGACCATAATATCCCGGATCTTGAGATTTGATGGCCGAAAGAGAAGATCCCGCACGCGAAGGACGCCGCGAAGTCTTCTTTTGGAGTCGGTCACATAGATGTAAAAGATACCGTTGGGTAGATCCTCCTCCTCGCGTCGGAGTATCTCGAGGGCCTCAGCGATGCTAAGGTGCTCGGAGACGGAAATAACCTCGGTCTGCATGATGCCGCCCGCGGTATCCTCGGGATATTTCAGGAGATCACTAATCTGCCTGGCCTCTTCCGCGGGCATTCCGCTCATGATCTCTCGCAGTCGCGCGCTCGATACATGGCCAAGTACGTCCGCGACGTCGTCGCTGAACATTTCGCCAACGATGCCGGAGAGGCGGGAGACTTGCATCGACTCGAAGAGCCGCACCTGCACGTCCTGGGGCAACTCGGAGATGACCTCCGCGGCCAAGGCGTCCGGGAGTTTGCGCAAGATATCCCGAACGCGTGCCAAAGGAAGATCACGCATCTCTTCGGCAATGTCCCTGGGATGACGGTTCTTCAGCTCAGGGGCAGGCGCCGGTTCTTCCGAGCCTTGTCCGTGGGGAGCCTCATTTGCCATGCCTGCAAAATAGAAAAGATTCCTCGAGTGACAATGGAATCCGGCTGGGACACGGCTTGGACGATCTGCACCTTTCCAAGGATGGTGGCGACTTGGCCAAAGCAGTGATCAAACAGGCGAGCTATCTCGGCCATGTCATCGAATACTTGCTAGCCTCAGGACCGCAATTTCTGCGCGCCTAGGAACTCCGGCGATGTCGCGCGATCCCGCTGGAGGAGGCTCGAAGGACTATTTTTGCAAGAATCTCGATGTAAGGCGGACTACGTCGGCCATATCCACGTCGCCGTCTCGGTCGGAGTCGAGAAATTGCGCAAGAATTGGGTTTGTTTGGCCGCCAGCCGGTGCGCCCGTTGCGGCCGTCACGGCAGGTGCGGCCGTTGCGGCCGTCACGGCAGGTGCGGTGGCGGGGCGCCCGGATTGCAGCAGTCCGATCACTGCCGGAAGCACGATGGGGAGGAGACGGGAAATGGCACTCGCGTCGAGGCCGGTTTTTTGTTCCGCACGCCCGACCATCTGGTCCACGCGATCGGCGCCCAAGACCTGCCGCAGCTGATCGGGCGAATTGGCACTTTGCTTGATGTCTTGCAGGAAGGAGTCAACGCCCTGTGCGCCGCCGACCGCGTGCTGCTCCTGAAGCATGGGCTTCAGGAAGCCGCCGATGAGGTTGGCGATTTGGCCGGCATTTGCCGAAGAGGCGCCGCCGCCGCTGAAGGCAGAGGCCAAGCCTTCGAGATCACTCTGTTGGGTGGCACGGGAAGGATCATTCAAGGAGGCGAGAACAGCGTCAAAGAGGCTCATAGTTATTGCGCAGTTGAATTGATTTATTA
>JAXIPG010000107.1:0-2584 GCA_045403045.1 Terrimicrobiaceae bacterium | reverse complement strand
TGGATACGCCGATCAATATCGAGAAGATGCCAACCAAATGGCTTGTTCATTTTGTATTTCCTTCCGGCCAACTCGATAAGCAGCCGTTCGAGAATCCTGGGATTGCCCTTGCTTAGCCGACAAAGGTGGTTGGCGTGTGCCTTGGCTTCTGGCTGAATGGACCCAATGGCGACAGCGTGCTCGACTAGTAATTTGGCTTCTTGCCGAGTGAGTGGATGAACTTCGACGCGAACGAACTTGTAGAGGTATTCCCACACTCTCCCAATCTCGTGCGGTGCATCAGATCGGCAGGCGACCCACACCGGCACGCCTTCGCTAAGGCCAGCGATAAAACGGGCTACGCGAGGTGGCGTGAGAGCCAAATGATCCAGCGCCACCGGCTCACCTCGGCGTGCAAGATACTGCAGAAGGCGGTTTTTGCGCTCGATGACGTTCATTTTGTAATGTGTCCAGCCAAGTTGCCGTTCCAGACCATCACAAATACGCCGCAAACTGGAAGTCTCCTCACAGAGTAGCATCGGCAACTGCTGGCGCATATGCTGAAGTAAGGCCGTTTTGCCGATTCCGGCGGGTCCGACCAAGAGCACACATTTGCGCGCGGAGTACAGATCGCGTAAATGCGAAATCCCCCTTTCGTGTCCAGCAAAGGCAAGGCTGTGATTCATAGCTTTGGTGCAGAGCCCGAAGGCGACGCTGTCGCCGATTGAAACCATTCATTGATGTCCTCGCCGGCCTTCCACTTCCGATAAGCGACGAGCGCCCGGGCAATGATCGGCGGTGCTTCGCTGGCAGGGAGAATGTCGTCAACCTTCTGTAACACTAACCTGGCTCAAGCATGATTCCTCCTTTTCAGGTAGGAATCATCAGCCCGGAGGCGGTTTGACTCGCGCTGCGCGAATCAGGCAGAATCCATTGCCTCGATTCCTAAAATACCAGACCGAGCGCTGAAGGTCAAAGTCGGGTTCAAGCTGGGACGGGAAAGAAACCAAGCCTATTCCTTTTTTGGGAAATTTTTAGTAGATCTCACAAAAAGAAAATGAAGCCCAATCGTCCCAGCACAAATCTCCGTCCTCACTCCTCGGTCGTCCTTGACGGTCCTCACCGCGCCGCAAGTCGCGCCATGCTCTATCCGGTGGGGTTCACCGAGAAAGATTTTGCCAAGCCGCAAATTGGTGTTGCCTCCACATGGAGCATGGTCACGCCCTGCAATATGCACATTGATTTACTCGCTCGTGAAGCCGCGACGGGCATTGATGCTGCCGGAGGTAAGGCCACGATTTTCAACACGATCACGGTCTCTGATGGCATTTCAATGGGCACCGAAGGCATGAAATACTCGCTCGTGTCCCGCGAAGTCATTGCCGACTCGATTGAAACCGTGGCCGGATGCCAGGGCTTCGATGGAATTGTTGCCATCGGCGGATGCGACAAAAACATGCCTGGCAGCCTGATCGCCATTGCGCGGTTGAATCGTCCAGCCGTCTTTGTTTACGGAGGAACGATCCTGCCGGGCTGCCTTAATGGCCGGAATCTGGATGTCGTCTCGGTCTTTGAAGCTGTCGGCCAGCGGGCAGCCGGTAAGATCAGTGAAAAGGAAGCGCACGATGTGGAGGCGTGCGCCATTCCCGGCCCCGGCTCCTGCGGCGGCATGTATACCGCAAATACGATGGCATCTGCCATCGAAGCATTGGGCATGAGTTTGCCCAACAGTTCGGCCCAAACCGCGATTTCCGAACACAAGAAGGCGGACTGTCGCAATGCGGGTGTTGCCGTGCTCAACGTTCTAAAGAGGGGAGTCTTGCCGAGTGACATCATGACGCGGGAAGCATTTGAGAACGCTATTACGGTCGTCATCGCCCTCGGTGGCTCGACGAACGCCGTGCTGCACCTCCTTGCCATAGCCCACGCCGCGAAAGTGAAACTATCTCTCGACGATTTCACCCGCATTGGAAAGCGCGTGCCAGTGTTGGCCGATTTAAAACCCAGCGGAAAATATCTCGTGAGCCAACTTGTGGAGATCGGCGGAATCGTGCCGATGATAAAAGAGCTGCTTCACGCCGGACTCCTGCACGGCGACTGCCTCACAGTCACGGGCAAGACGCTCAAGCAGAACCTTGCCCCAGCTAAGGCCTATCCAAAAGACCAGCAAATTATCGCGCCGATCAAACGCCCGCTCAAGAAAGACAGCCACCTTGTAATTCTTTATGGCAACCTCGCCCCCGAGGGCGCTGTTGCCAAAATCAGCGGAAAGGAGGGAGAGAGATTCAGCGGCGAGGCTCGTGTCTTCGAGTCAGAAGAAAAAGCCTTGGAAGCCATTCTTGCGGGTAAAATCAAAGCCGGAGCCGTAGTCGTAATTCGATATGAAGGGCCGCGTGGCGGTCCCGGGATGCGGGAGATGCTTTCTCCCACGAGCGCCGTTATGGGGCGCGGACTTGGCAAGGATGTTGCGTTGATAACGGATGGACGTTTTTCGGGCGGGACACACGGTCTGGTCGTCGGGCACATCACGCCGGAGGCTTTCGAAGGAGGTCCTTTGGCAATCGTGAAAAACGGCGATCCGATCACGATTGATGCTGTTGAAAGA
>JAXIPG010000182.1:0-6400 GCA_045403045.1 Terrimicrobiaceae bacterium | reverse complement strand
TCGTCTTCCCGAGATCGATTTTCGGGTCGTGTGCAGCAAGGGATTTTATGTGCGCGCCTACGTGAACGACATCGGCCGGGAACTCGGCTGCGGCGCGCACCTAAAGGCCCTGCGACGCACGAAGTCCGGGCGCTTCAGTGTCGAGAAGGCGGTGAACGTTGAAGAACTCAAGACGCTTCCCCGTGAACAGCTCGTGACCCGCATCTTGAGCCTGCCGACGGTCTCTCGTTTTCGCGGAGCTTAGCAGTTGCCTGGAATTTGAAATGAAATCGACTTTTTTTTCATGAGACCGGCGACTCGATGAAGATCTTCCATTCCCTTTCGGAACTCTCAGAAATTCCCGGGCCACCCTGCGTGGCAATCGGGGTATTTGATGGAGTGCACCTCGGCCATCAGGCATTGATCCGGCGGGCGAAGGACGAAGCGGCCCGGTTGCGAGGGGCTGCGGTCGTCCTGACATTTCATCCCCACCCGGCGCGCATTTTGCGACCTGAAGCGGCGCCGCATCTTCTGACATCGACCCCGCACAAATTGCGCCTCATCGAAGAGCTGGGGTGCCAGTATCTCCTGCAGGCGACTTTTGATGCGGCGTTTGCCGCTCAGCCGCCGGAGGTGTTCATCGAGGCGCTTGTGCGATCCGCGGGTTCGCTGCGCATGATTTGCGTCGGGCACAATTGGGCTTTTGGGAAGGGACGTTCCGGCAATGTCGCGCTACTCGCCGCGCTGGGCGATAGGTTCGGTTTTGAAACGGTGGAGATCGAACCGGTGGAGATCGACGGCGAATTGGTCAGCAGCACACGAATCCGGAAGGCGGTCGAGGCGGGGGATTTTGAAACGGCCCGGCGCTTTCTGGGCAGGGACTACACGATCCTAGGGACCGTTCGGTCCGGCGCTGGGCGGGGACGCGGAATCGGATTCCCCACCGCAAATCTTGCCGCGCACAACGAACAATTTCCACCAAACGGTGTGTACGCGGTACGTGTCTTAATGGATTCCCGATGGCTCGAAGGGGTGGCCAACGTCGGTGTGCGGCCCACGGTGGGAAGTGCCGCCGAACGGGTTCTCGAAGTCCATATCTTTGATTTTTCCAGCGATTGCTACGGCCAAGACCTCGAAGTGAAGTTCGAGCGCTTCCTACGCCCCGAGCAGAAGTTTCCTTCCATCGAGGAATTGCGGACGCAGATCGTTCGCGATGCCGCCCACGCGCGCCGGATTCTCAGTTCGCAGCCTTCAATGCCGCACGCATGACCTCCAGTGGCGCAGCCCGGCCGAACCAAATTTCGAAGGACAATGCCCCTTGATGCAGGAGCATTGAGAGGCCATTGACAGCGCGGGCGCCGGCGGCCTCGGCGTCCTCGATCAAGCGGGTTTTTCCAGTTGCATAGACGGTGTCATACACCATCAGATTCGGCGTGAGCAATCCGGCGGGAACCAGCGCTGGATCGGTGCGTTTCATTCCGATGGAGGTGGCATTGATGATGAGGTCGGTCTTAGCAAGTTGTTCTCGCAGGGCGCGCTCCTGATGCGGGATGGCCTCGAGGCGCTCGGCCGGGCCGACCAGTCGGTCGCTGCGAAAATAAGGCGAAAGCTCCCGCGCCAAGGAACTAGCTTTTTCGAAGGTGCGGTTGACAAGGACGAGACGTTCGCAGCTTTCGAGAGCGCACTGCACCGCGATGGCGCGTCCTGCGCCGCCTCCCGCGCCGAGCAGCATCACGCGCAGGTCACGCAGGTCCGCGTAAAATTCTTCTCGAAGGGCCCGCAAGAGGCCGGGGCCGTCGGTGTTGAAACCAATCAACTTCTCGCCGTCCACAACGACAGTATTTACAGCACCCGACTTGCGGGCATAGTCTTCGGCCTCATCCACGGTTGCGAGCGCCCCGGCCTTGTGCGGAATGGTCACGTTGGTTCCAAAGAACCCCGCTGTCGGGAGAGCGCGTAAGGCGGCGGAGAGTTCGTCTGGGCGCGCGTGAATCCTGACGTATTGCGCTGCGATTCCGCAGGAGCGGAGAGCGGCATTCTGAAAGCCGGGAGACTTTGAGTGAGCGACCGGATCGCCGAAAACGGAAAGACGTGCCGGCGGAACCAGCGACCGGAAGCTATCTGCGTTCGTGATGAGTTGGTTTGCTTCGTAAATGGTGTCATTCATCGCGATGAGAGAAAACGAGGGGCGCTCACAACCCAGTCGTGCAGGGGTATTTGCCGGCGCGGACCGAAGACCGCACCGAAGAGGGGTGCGCTTCCCACAGACTGCGCCATCTGCGTTTGTATCAGTTGCATTGCTCTAGAGGAGGGCTGCGGCTCTTGCGAAGCGCGCCAGGACGCGTTCTTTGCCAAGAACTTCGAGCATTTCGTAAAGCCCGGGGCCGACGGATTTGCCGCTCACGGCGACGCGTGCTGGGTGGACGAGGTCTCCGGCTTTGACTCCGAGGGCGGTTGCGGTTTCCTTCAATTTCGACTCGATGGCGGCATGGGACCAGTCGCCGAGGCCGCTGAGGGCTTCGCAAAGGGATTTCAGGCGGTCTATAGCGCCCGGTTTTCTCAATGCCTTGTCGAGAGAGGCCTCCTCGAACGGGTAGTCTTCGGTGAAGAGAAAGCCAATCCACGCCGGCACGTCGCTAAAGTGCTTGACCTTGGTTTTGACGATCGCGAGCGCACGGAGCAGCGCCTCGCGCGAGCCGTAGGCGATCCCCGCTTTTTCCACAAAGGGAAGGGAAAGTTCGTGGAAGCGTTCCAGGCTCATGTGGAGGATGTACTGGCCATTGAGCCAAAAACATTTGTCGAGGTCGAAAATGGCATTGCGCCGGTTGATCGATTCCAATTCGAAGAGCTCGCGAATTTCCTCGAGTGGCAGCATTTCTCGGTTGTCTTTGGGAGACCAGCCGAGCAGGCAGAGGTAGTTGAGCACCGCTTCCGGCGTGTAGCCGTTTTCCATGAAGTAGGCCATGCTCGATCCGCCATCGCGTTTGCTGAGTTTCTTACCCTCGTGATTCAGGATGAGGGGAATGTGGGCGAATCCCGGCGGTTCAGCGCCAAGGGCGCGGTACAGCTCGATGTGTTTGGGTGTGTTGGAGAGGTGATCTTCGCCGCGGATCACATGCGTTATCTTCATCTCCAGATCGTCGACGACATTGACGAAATGAAAGATCCACGTGCCGTCCGGACGCCGGATGGTCATGTCCGGATGCGTGCCCGGGTTCGACATGTCAAACTCGATGCGCCCGCAAACGAGATCTTCGATCACGACGGTCTTGCGCGGAGAGCGGAAGCGGATCGCCCCTTCGTCCAAATAGGTGTGACCGCCCGCTTCCAATCGTGCCAGATGCTTTTCATAAATCTCCTTCCTCTGGCTTTGCAGATAGGGGCCAAAATCTCCCCCCTTGTCCGGGCCTTCATCCCAGTCGAGATCGAGCCAGTTTAATCCCTCGTAGATCGCCTGCATCGCCTCGGCGGTATTCCGTTTCTCGTCGGTATCCTCGATGCGGAGGATGAATTTTCCGCCGTTCTTGCGCGCAAAGAGCCAATTGAACAGCGCGGTACGCGCACCGCCGACGTGGAGATAGCCGGTGGGCGATGGGGCGAATCGGGCGCGGACAGACATTTCTTAATCCTGTAAATCCTGTGAATCCTGTCTATTGATTTTCTTGATGACTCTCCAATCCCAAGTTGACAATGATATCAAGGATGCCATGCGGGCCAGGGAAACGGTGCGGCTCAATGCATTGCGAATGCTAAAAACGGCCATGAAAAACGCAGCCATTGAAAAGGGAGGTGCCGAAGCCGTGCTTGACGATATTGAAGCTGCCGTCGTGATTCGGAAACAGATCAAGCAGAGGCAGGACTCTGTCGAGGGATTTGAGAAAGGAGGGCGTCCGGAGCTTGCGGCTGGCGAAAGCGCCGAGATTGCGGTCCTCTCCGGGTATCTGCCCAAGAATTTGTCGCCAGATGAAGTGACCGCGTTGGCCAAGGAGGCCATTGCCGAAGCGGGCGCAACTTCGAAACAGCACATGGGAGCGGTGATGAAAATCGCCATCGCCAAGGCGGCCGGCCGGGCCGATGGAAAGACCTTAAGCATGGCAGTGCAGAAACATCTCTCTTGAATAACATATCTCCAGACCTAGCTGCCATAGTCGTTGCGGCGGGATCGAGCCGGCGCATGGGCTTCGACAAGCTCTTCGCTCCACTTGGCGGACGTCCGCTCATCGCGCACAGCCTCGCCGCATTCAACGACTGTCCGGATGTTGATCACATCGTGCTTGTCTGTGCCGCGGATCGGATTGAGGAATTTCGCTCGCTTGCCGCCGAATTTCCGAAAGTTCGCCAAATCGTTCCCGGCGGCAAAGAACGTGTGCAATCCGTTTTGGCGGGCACGGCGGCGTTTGCAGGGCCTCGGCCGATTTTTGTTGCCGTTCACGATGGAGCGCGACCGTTGGTCACACCGGAGGCAGTCTCCGCCTGCTATCAAGCAGCGCGGGAGTTTGGCGCCTCTGTGAGCGCCGAACCCGTCACGGACACCCTCCACCGGGTCAACAACCAATTGCTTACTGTCGAAACCGTTTCTCGAAAAAATCTTTGGCAGATGCAGACTCCGCAGATTTTGGAGCTTGCCGTCCTGGAGTCACTTCTCCAGGACGTGCGCGAGGCGGGAGGAACCATCACGGACGAGATTTCCCTTCTCATTCGTTCGGGCGGGAAGGCGAGGGTAGTGGAGAATCCGGATTGGAACATCAAGGTCACCTATCCGCGCGATCTTGAGCTGGCGGAGATGATTCTCGAAAGCCGTCGGAAAGATTTCGCCCGGTAGCGGATGTCCTCCGCGTGCGGATCCTTTAAAGCGGTATATTCTCCGATTCAATGAATGCCCAACTGACGACACTTTCCAGCGGTCTTCGCATTGCCACATGCGAGGTGCCCCATGCCGAAACGTCCGCGATTGGTATCTGGGCGGGCGTTGGGGGTCGCCATGAACCAGCCAATCTTAGCGGCATCTCCCATTTCATTGAGCACATGCTCTTCAAGGGCACATCTCGACGCTCCGCCCGCCGCATTATGGAGGAGGTGGAAGGCGTGGGCGGCGACATGAATGCGTACACGTCGGAGGAACGCACATGCTACTATGCCGCCGCTGCCGGCGAGTTCTTTCCGCGCCTGTGCGACGTCCTCTGCGATTTGTATATGAACCCGAAATTCGCGTTGCAAGACATCGAGCGCGAGCGCGGGGTTATCTGCGAGGAGATCCTGATGTATCGTGATGAGCCGTCGTCGCATGTGCAGGAGATACTCAATGGGCACTTTTGGCCGGACCACCCGCTGGGCCGCCCGCTCACGGGCACTCCTGATACCGTTGAGAGTATGCAGCGCGATGACTTCCTGTCCTATCGCGCGACCCATTATCATGCCGGGAGCACCGTGGTCTCCGCGGCAGGAAAGATAAGCCACGAAGAGGTGATTGAGCACGCGTCCAGACTTCTCGAAAACATTCCGTCGCGAAAGCCCATAGACTATGCCAAGGCGCCCGGCCATTTGCGCAGACCGCGCGTCGCCTCCGAAAGACGTGACGTCCAACAAACTCAGCTCGCTTTGGGTTTGCCGGGTCCGAGTCATCACGATCCGCGACGCTACGCTCTGCAGATTTTAAACGTGATTCTCGGGGGTAATGCCAGTTCGCGGCTTTTTCAGGAACTTCGCGAAAGGCGGGGGCTCTGTTATTCCGTCAGCGCGCATCCCTCGGGTTTCAATGATACAGGGATGCTCAATATCTCATTAGGGCTGGAGCAACGGAACGTTGAGAAATCTCTGCGTCTGATTCTTTCCACATTCGAGGACTTGAAGAAGCGCCCCGTTCGTTCCACCGAGCTCAAGCGCGCGAAGGAGTATGCCGTGGGAACGAGCCGCATGTCCCTCGAACGAACCTCGACTCAAAACATGCGCCTCGGTGGTTCGGTCCTGGTCTACGGGAAAATCATCGATCCAGAGGAAATCCATTCCCGGCTGCGTGCTGTGACCTGCGAGGAGGTGCAGGAGGCAGCGAAGGATTTTTTGGATCCGCGCCGCGCGACTGCGGCCGTTGTGGGACCCGCGCCGGATGAGGCGGCCATTGCGAGCATTCTCCAATCATGAGCAAATTTGCAGCAATTTTTGACTGGGATGGAGTAGTGATTGACTCCTCCACGCAGCATGAGAAGTCCTGGGAACTCCTGGCAGCCGAGATAGGCAAGCCACTTCCGGACGGCCATTTCAAGAGGGGCTTCGGGAAAAAAAACCAGGTGATCATTCCCGAACTTCTCGCTTGGAGTCACGATCCTGAAGAAATTCAGCGACTGGGAGACCGGAAGGAGGAACTCTATCGCGAATTGGTGAGGCAAGGCGGGATGACAATCCTGCCGGGAGCCAGGGAGTTGCT
>JAXIPG010000117.1:0-3636 GCA_045403045.1 Terrimicrobiaceae bacterium | reverse complement strand
TCGTGGTAGGCCTGCAGTTCGGCGTAGGCATGCTCCTGGCTGTGGTCAGAGTCGGCGATAACGAGAACGCTCGCCTGTCCTTTCGCGATCTCCTTCACGCCATCGACAATGGCAGCATCCGTACTCGAGCCGAGCAACTGGCGCACCCGCGGATGTTTAGGCCGGACGCGTATTTGCGCAATGCCTTCGGTTTGGTATTGCTCATAGTGTGCTATAACCTGTTCGCTAGAGAGGATATCGATGGTGACCACGCTGCCACGGCCGGTCAGATCGAGCATATGGGCCATAAAGAGGCTTGAGCCGCCGGCCCAGGTGCCGCATTCGACGATCAGGTCGGGCTGCAGCTTGAAAATCAGCTCCTGATAGATCCACAGATCGAATGGGCACTTCAGCACTGGCGTGTTGCGCCAATACGTGTTTTGCCAGACCGCCGACTGGTAGTACAAATCGTGAAAGCAATCTGTGATAGCGGCTGAAGTCATCGTGTCACTTGCGACGAGAAGATGCGCGCAAGATCCTGCACGCCTTGCTTGATCGTCAGGACGATCCTTGTTTGCCACAATGCAAAGAAATCACGGTGAAAGAATCCGTACGCAGATGTGTCTTCATGAACGACGTCTCAATTTGACGCCTCATCGAGAAAATATGATTCCCATACGTGGTTGTGCGCCGCTAACGCCGGGGTGTGCCCGCGTTGAGATCACCTGATCGGCGATCCGGTCCGCTTCCTGTTCGTAAATATCGCCCGGCTCGTTAACCTTGAGTTTGGTTTGCAGACCCAATCGCTTCTTCTTGCTGCACTCCTTGCATTCGCCAGTCAAGCCTGCCGGTCCGCCGCACGCGCACTTGCGTTGCAGCGGACGCGAGACCCAATCGGACCAGCTTCGAACCGCTGGAGCGCGCGCGGTCTGCGGCTGGAAAATCATCGGACCCCTCCTTGATAAATGGCGCGGGCAACCTCCCCGCCTGCGAGTGCGGGCTTCGATTGACCGGACGCGCGAACCGCCCCGCGTCCATTCTTTTGGGACTGGCGCACCATCCGTCCGGAATGCCGCGTTCCGAGAGCAGTCCACGCAGTTCGCGCTCCAGCGCTTCGGCCACGTCCCACCGCGTTCCAGGAGCGAACCCGTGCAGGATCAGCTCTTCGATGTGCCCCTGGATTTCGCGCGGGTTCATTTCCAGCTTCCATTTTCCCCTACGTAGAATGAACAATCCGTCGCGAGTAGGTTGCGGACCTCTTCCGGAGGGAGGGGGCGCCAGGCGGCGCCGTCCGTTCTCTTGGGGCTGGTGTTGCGCGAATGGATCATCGCCACCAGGCAGCGGTTGTTCGATAGAGCAACTATGTGGGCGTCGTTTAGCCCCCAGACAAAGACGGTGTCGTCGCCTTCGTTGAGATCGGGGAAGGGGTGCTGCTCCCAAAACTCTTTTCGATAACAGAAACTGCTGCCGCAAAGCCACGGGCGCTGGTCGGGCGGATAGAGGTACTGCCAGGCGCGGTCGTCGCGTGGGCTGTAGAAAAACAGGCGGGAAAAACCGGCGAGCGTCATCGGTGGATGTTTCAAGAGTTCAGAGACCTGGTAGGAAAGGCGCCATTCCGCAAACCAATCGTCATCGTCCCAATGCGCGATGATTTCGCCGCGCGCGAGTTCGCAACCCAGGTTGTGTTTTGCGCCGACGGTCCGACGCTCCTGCATCCGGATGTAGCGGATCCGCGGATCGTCGGGAATCAGGTCGGAAACCGGATCTGTGCCGTCATCGAGGACGATCAGCTCGCGATTCGCATAGTCCTGACGCAGAAAATAGTGGATCGCGTGGGGTACGAATACGCGGCGGTCGGCGGTGGGCATAATGCACGAGACCAGCGGTTCGGCTCTGCCCGCTTTGGACCGCACTCTCGCGCCGGACTTACGGAGCACGATGAGGCTCGCGGCGCAGTGCATCCGTTGGTAGCCGCCGCCAGCCAGAATTTCATCTACAAACGTGACGACACCGGGGTAGTAGTCGGCGTAGTCGTGGAACGCGATGAACCCGCCGACGGCGACCCACGGCTCGAAATGATAAAAATCGCGCGCCACGTTCATGTAGTCGTGCAGCCCGTCGATGAACAGAAAGCAGATCGGCTTGTCCCAGTGGACCTCGAACGAGTGACTGCGGATCGGTTCGACGACTTTGGTTAAGCCGGCAGCGGCGATATTGCGAAGGAATTTGTCAAGGCTGGGCGGCACCTGCTCGACTCCCTGGTCGAGTGCGCCAACCTTGCCGTCGTGTGGATCGATGGCATAGACCCTGGCATCGTCCAGCCCGAGCGACTGCAGGACACTACCCAACACCACGGTAGAGCGGCCGCAATAGCTGCCCACCTCGACGATCGCGCGCGCGTCGCTCGGAGTAGAAACGGCACGCGAGAGAGCGGCGACAAGCAAGTCGGCTTCTTCGTCGGCGAGCCAGCCTTCAATGACTCTCATGCGTGCCAGTATCGGCCAGGTGAGAAACAAGGGAGGCTCCGGTGTCTTGTCGGGTGGCAAAGGGACTCCGTTCGGTGTGGTACTTTCGTACTGGTTATGCATGTTCCGGATATGCACTCGCAACGGATCGTCATAATGGCGCGGGACGGGATGCATCCAGAAGACATCGGGGCGGCTGAGCGCGACGTCGGCTTCCGCGAGGGAGTACGGCATACGGTAGTGGACGTAATCGTAGCTGCACGGATTCGGCGCAATTTCGTAACCGAGCAGTGCCGCCAAGGTTGGGAGGACGACCTCCTCGGATGCCCAAATCCTGGTCTGCTCCATGATCTGGCGCAATTGCCGGTCATTCCGGAACATGTCCACCAGATCACGGGCTGCCTCCGCAGTGAAGATGGTGGAAGGCCAGAACGACCAGTGCACGAACTTTCGTTCGCCGTCAGCAAATCGGTGGAGGAATGGGCGCCACAATTCGATCTCCTGGTAGGCCGCCATCGCCGGGCCAACGCGAGTGTAAGGAGATTGCACGTCCGGAGAATTGACGAGCATACCCAGCCCGCTCCGACCGTCGAGGATAGCAGCGAGGTAATCTGAGTAGCCCGGGCGGATGCCCAACTGATCCGAGTCCACGACGGTGAGCGTATCGAATCGAGTCGTCTCGAGGGCAAACTCCATGCAGTCGAGCGCGAAGTCGTGCAGCCGCCCCCAGGAGAGTGGCCGGGGCGCAGGGTGCAACTCCGCGCCGTAGCTTGAGAAGGGGAAACCGTAGTTCAGCAGCTCCGGGTCGCTGCTGCCGTTATAGAGCAGCACGGCGGAAGCCGGATCGAGCGCCCGGAGGTTCCGGACCAGGTCGATCACACACTCCCGGTTCTCGTGCACCAGACACGCGAAGATGTTGCAGATCTTGCCCATCGTGTATCCAAGGCAAACCCTCGACTCGAATGAGTCCCGGAAAGAAGCTGCACGTCCTCGCTCGCAGGGCCGCTTGCGAGAAGCTCTGCGATCGCTTTGGCAATCGGCTGATTTGCTGCCGCTTCGTAAAATGTGAATCCAGGCGATGGGTTAACCTCGAAGCAGAACCAGTCGCCTTCTGAAGTCCGACGCAGATCGATCCCAGCAACAGGGAGTTGCATGGCCGCTGCCAGTCGCCGGCACCGATCTGCCAAATCCG
>JAXIPG010000151.1:0-10149 GCA_045403045.1 Terrimicrobiaceae bacterium | reverse complement strand
CCCACGACCAAACTCGCCGTGGAGACAATGCCATCGTTCGCTCCGAGGACAGCGGCGCGTAACCATCCGATGCGGTGTATTCTGTGTCCTTCGATATGCCTCGTCATGTGACTCTATTACAACGCATTTCTTTGGATGGCTTTGCACGCATTGGCGAGGTTTAACCTATTATTGTGCTTCGATGGTTTGCCACGCCCACCGCATGGGACGAAAGGAAGCACACGATTTCCTCAAGCAATTCGTTCTCGAGCAGATGCGCGTTCCGGACTGGCCGCACTATCCGATGAATCAGTTGCGGAAGATGACTCCTCCGCCACTGCCACCCACGCCGGACAAGTAACGATCGCGTCTCACCAAGCTCAGGGCAGCAAAACGCCCTTTCTTCCTGGGAGTAGACGTAGCGAGCGACCTCATACCGCCGAGGTGAACTGGTTGGGTGTCTCCATGCTACCGAGTTCCGGGCGGCAGCACGGGGCGTTCTCCGCGGGGAGGATCCAGGGATGCCTTCCGCGCTCATTCGGGTGTAGCCTTTAAGTCTGAGTCAACGACGAGGAGGTTAATCATGGCTGACCATTTCACTCTGCTGCGAGACCGGGTAACACTCAAGTGTCGTTCCATCGACCGCATCTTCTTGCAGGCCTATGTGCCGAAACTGCAGACGGTGGGCCAAGTCTGTACTTTTCTGCGCTGGCAGCGAAGATTCCCGGTCCCTTCCTCGGCCGCCTTTGGCAAGATTGGGGATGCCTATGTAGAAGCCATCCATTGTTATGCCAAGACTCACAACATTCCGGTGGTGCGTTTCGAGAAAGGACAGGACAAGGAGAAAGCGGCGCGTCCGTTTCTGGAGGCCGCCGCTCGCGAAGGTAAGGACCGAGTCGAGTTGATTGGCATCGCTCAAGAGAAAGCCTCCGCTTGGCGATCCTGGAAGAGCAAGGGCCAGGAGAAAGCCGCTCATCCGCACATGGAATGGGGCCGACAGATGACCTATATCAATGACTTCTATTTCTACCTCTGGGACTCGGACTGGGGTGCGGCGTTCTGGAAGACTAACGCCTATGCCCCCTATCCGATTTGGCTCTGGCTCAACGGCCATGAGCGGGCTAAACGGCAACTTGAAAAAGCTCGAATTGGTTATGAGGCCCTCGACAATGGCTTCCGTTCTTGTGAAGATCCAGCCGCCTTGCAAAAGGTCTGCGAGCGGCTCGGACCTGGGGCGGTGAAGAATTTCTTCTGGCGCTGGCTGCATCGGCTGCCCTCCCCGTTTAGCTCAGCGGACTGGAAGGCCGGCTATGTCTACGAGCTGGCTTTCCGCCAGTTTGAGATCTCGGAGACCTATGTGATTGACCGACCGCAAGCTGGCCGGATGTGGTTTGAAGGAGTGATTCGCGATCACCTCGACGTGGGTCGGCCCGATCAAGTCATGCTGATCTTTGATCGGCGACTCAACCGCTCTGCAGCGGGTCCATTGCGGACTCGGGTACTGACCGAAGGCGTCGACCCCACGCTGTGCTGTTATTACAAATCCTCTCGGATCAAGCAGTACTTCAAAGAGGGGCGGGCGCTGC
The DNA here is from genome assembly GCA_045403045.1 of Terrimicrobiaceae bacterium. Taxonomy (GTDB): domain Bacteria; phylum Verrucomicrobiota; class Verrucomicrobiia; order Chthoniobacterales; family Terrimicrobiaceae; genus DASTFP01. Next base: position 8,584 of record JAXIPG010000151.1, on the reverse strand, counting down.
GCACCGAAACCGTGATCCGTGATACCCAGGACTTCGGAATCGGGCGCCGGGTCTGCGCGAAAAACTGGTGTGCCCTCCGGGCTGTTGGCGAATCGGCCAACCGGCGCTTGTGTGACGCCGAAAGCACAAACGCTCTGCCAGCTCCCGACGTGGTGACCTTCCACCAGGTCACCCGACCGTCCAATAGTGAAGATGGTCTCTATACCCCAGCACTGCGCTTCGGAGACCCGAGAGTGATGGCTGTCTTGGCGAGCCTGGTTGGCTTCTGCCATCTCGTCGAGGGTTTTAGTAATCGTCAGTTGGTCCAACAAACGGTTGCCTTACTCGATGCGCCCTACACAACTCGACAAGCCACTTACGATCTGCGCCGCCTCAAACGCAAGGGGCTCATCCTCAAAACGCCTCACAGCCATCGCTACCAGCTAACGCCGCTGGGTCGCAGAGTAGCGGTGCTCTTTACCAAGACCTACGGGCGAGTCCTGGCTCCAGGTCTGATCTTACTGGATCCGAAACTACCCGACCACCTTAAGCAACGCTCGTCGGCACCTAGTGGGACTAGGCAGGCGGACGGCGGTCCCGCAATTGCCAGCGCGTCATGAAGCTTTCTTCGCTTCATGGGTTCTTTCGCCCGGAACTCATTGGACGCTTCGAATACAATATTGTCTTCAAACCGGTTCTTTGTCGTTCCTTCTGCCGACAAGAGGTTCGCGGATCCGGGCTTCTACTTCACAGTCCACGGTGCTTTCGGATCACCGGGCGTCTGCCACCGTTCGCGATCCTCACACGAATATGAGAGGGTTTGCCATCTGATTGCATGATCATCTGGCTCGATATGACGATTCTCGAACTCTCTGGCGCCCGGGGGCGCGTTGAAGAAAGTCCCGCCCGCCCAGCGCGAAGGCTCCGCAGATTTGAAGAATCATCATTCTTTGCCCTGCTGATATTCTATTCCGGCAAAGGTGTTTGGAGGATCAAGGAGTTCTACCTCAAAAAGTAATCACTGCCCTTGCTCCGATGACCAGAGCATTGTTTAGGTCTTGTGTCCCGCCGGGGTTGATGATGAACTGTATGTCCGGCTGGACAGTCAGCCACTTGGTAAACTGTGCCTGATAAGTAAACTCAAGAGCCATCTCGGCCCCCGCAGGCGTGGAACCTGCCCCACTGAAGGACTGCTGGGCGCTACGGGTCAATTGAGCACAAACAAACGCAATGCCGATGGTGTCGTCATCACGGGATGGGATGAGGCCCTTATAAGTCAGGCCGGTATCAAAGTAAAATCCGATGAAATTCTGATCCTTCGGCTCGAACCCAATTCGCACGAACCAGTTCAGTGCATGGTCGGTTTTTTTCTCGTTTTTGGCACCGGAGATTATCGTGTCATCCTTTCCAAGGGAGGCGGCAACCACTTCGTCAGGCTGGCGATAGAGCATTTGATCGAAGATAAAATAGAACCCATAATTGCCATCAAGCAGTTCTCCATCATTTGGGTTGGCAAACTTCGCGGTGTGGAACCAGGCTCCCACTTTAAGAGTCCCTGGAAGCCCTGAAGAACCCTCATTTCCGAACCATAGGAATTTGCCTTCGTTGATCCAGAAGTAACCGAATTTTTGGTTGAGCCTGTAGCGGAAGCCGTGTCGGTTTACATCCTGCGCGAACTTGTCACCTTCGAAGATCGCCGTCTGAAAAGCAAACCATTGCGCAGGCGTCAGGGCAAGCCTCATGCCCAGTGTGCCCATAGGATAAACGGGGCCGCCGTCAGGAAGGTTCGTATACATGAATGCTGGAAAGCCCAACGTGGCATTGAGAAAAAGAGCGCCGGATTCGGAGATGACAAACTCTGTGTCTGCGCGAATCTGGCCGAGCCGAATTGAGATGCGGTCATCCAGAAAGTTTTGCTGGAACCACAACTCGTCCATCCGCAGCGTGTTGAAACCGGCGATGTTGCTAATAGTCAAAAAATTTCCGACCAGATCCTCGGAAGCGTCCCGTCCACTCAGCCAGAACCAGTTATTGTGAATACTTGCTCCCTTCCAACCGATCAGCTTTTCAAGATCTATATTTGCGCCGAATTCGAGCAGGCCCGTATAAACCGCTCCTTGTTTCAGGCCGCCGACGGTATTTCCCCAAATCTCCGCCGTGTAGTTGCCGAAGATTTCCACTCCGTGGTCGGCGGTCAGCTTGGATCGCATGCCGTCCCAATCCCCGGTGATTCCATCGGCAGCAAGCCACTCTGACAGCGGCGGATTGACTTTTTCGATAATTTCCGAACCAGCCCATGTCGAGGCAGCAGTCAGACCACAAGCCGCACAATGTATGAGCGCACAGAAGTGTCTATTTGTTCTCCGTAGGGTCCCGTGGCCAAGAATGGGGAAACGGCGGTGAAATGGATGCAAAACCCTGCAAATAATGCGTCGCTTCAGCCGATGCGAGCGGTGAATGTCCGGGCAATGCCAGCGGGCCGACCACAGCGTCTGGGAATGTCGAATCGCCGCGTCATAAACGGCAAGCTGTGCCTTGAATTCGCGCGTGATGCGGAGCAGCCGCCTTTTCACTTCTTCAAACCCATGATCCAGATTATCGTCGCGCCTTTGCAATCCGACGGCACTTCCCTGACCTCCTTGCTGTAGCGAGCGCCTAAGCATTGGGATTGGCTTGTGCAGTATTTGCTTTGGAAGCAGGAGTGATATGATGTGGAAGAGGCGCAGCTTGAAGATCGCGAAAATGCTCACGCACTCCACGCCAAGGAGGCTGCCTGGAAAAAGCGCCATGAATCCCGCTACCGTAGCCGAAAGAAAGCCAAGCACCGGCACCGATTGCAGGACATCGAGAGCCGGGAGAATGACTGCTCGCGCCGCCCGGTGCTTTGCCGCCGCATAGCCGACAATCAGCGTGAACAACAGCGAAAACGCGAAGGCAATCCACATGCGCAGCACCGTGCGCCCAGCGTAATAAGGAATGTCGCTCGAACTGGTCGAAAGCAGCCTGTCTGAAAGGGCGGGCTCATTTTTTCGACGATTTCTCATGCGTCAAACTTCGGCTTCATTCGAAGTTCGACAGGCTGCTAGTATCTAGTTGATTAAGTTAGAGTATTTACTGGCAAAAGATTTTTGAGAGATTCTGACCTTTGTCCATTGGAAGGGTGCGGCATTTTGGTTGTAAGCCTTGATAAAAGCATCCATTGCGGCAACGAGCTGTTTAACGCTGCGAAAACTGGCTCCGCGCAGTGCCTGCTCAGTAAGGATACTGAACCAAACCTCGACCTGATTGAGCCATGAAGCATGGGTGGGAGTGTAATGGAAATGAACCTGGGGATGTTGCTTGACCCATTTTTCCTTTTCCACGAGGTGGCTGCTGAGGTTGTCGAGCACGACATGGAGTTGTTTGCCAGGATGGAGCGCCACGAGTTGATCCATGAAATCAAGGAATTCGATCCGGCGTTTGCGCTGATAATGGCCAGCATGGATTTGGCCGGTGGCGATGTTCAAGGCCGCAAAAAGCGTAGTAGTGCCATGGCGCTTATACTCATGGGTGAAGCCCGTGAGGGAACGGCCATCGGGCATTCGCAACCAGCCTTGCGCCCGTTCGAGGGCTTGAATGCAAGGCTTTTCGTCAACCGAAAGCACGACGGCATTATCCGGAGGACTCAAGTAGAGACCAATCACATCGGCCGCTTTCTGCGAAAACTGCGGATCGGTTGACACGCACCAACTGCGCCGTCGTTGCAGACTGATGCCCAGATGCCGCAATTCCCTCCATACCCGATCCGCGCTCTGCCCCAGGCTCTTCGCCAACAATTTGCCATTCCAGCGGGCAAACCCCTCGGGCGGATCCTCATCCAAGCGGTCCAGCAAAAGCTCACGAAAATTCTCCATTACTTCAAGGGGGCGCCCGGCCCGAAAATCATCATGCAGTCCGCTCAACCCCTCGCGCTCAAAGCGTACCCGCCACTTGCTTATCCGGGCCTCTCGCGTATTCAGTGCCCTGGCGATCTCCTTGTTGCTGCAACCTTGCGCTGCGCTCAGGATGATACGCGCCCGTTCCGCGTAGCGGTTCTGCGCTCTTGGCTTTTTCCTCATCGCCTCAAGTTGCTTGCGTTCCTCTTCACTTAATACAATCCGGGCAGCAGGTCGGGCCATCCCACATTCTCAATTACTACGCTATATTTTACAAGTAGATACTAGGCTGATCCGATCAGGATGCCTGTCAGGAAGACCAGGACTCCGCCGACAACCACCTGGAAAGCTGCGGCAAGCAAAGGCGTGTCCATGTATTTGTGCCGGATCCATGAGATGGCAGCGAGTTCCAGAGCCACAACCACGACAGCGACGAGCATTGCAACATGAAAGTTGGTGATGAGGAAGGGCAGCGTATGGCCGACGCCGCCCATTGTCGTCATGAGCCCGCAAACCATCCCCCGAATAACAGGACGTCCGCGCCCACTAAGGACACCGTCGTCGGAAAGTGCTTCGGCAAAACCCATGCTGATGCCGGCGCCGATGGAAGCCGCCATGCCGACCAGGAAGGCATCCCAACTGTCCCGCGTGGCAAAGGCCGCCGCGAAGACCGGAGCCAGCGTCGAGACAGATCCATCCATGAGCCCCGCAAGACCCGGTTGAATGACCTGAAGAACAAACATTCGCCGGTGGGTTTGATCCTCTGCCTTCCTCGCCCCGGACTCTTCCAATTCTCTGCTGAGTTTGCCCGCGAGTTCGCGGTGTCCGGATAATCCGCCTTCAGCCGGTCGGCATAGTCCCCGTAAATGCGGGCGTCGTCCTCTTCCAGGGAAATAGCCAAAGCCAAAATCTCCCTTTCGCTCAATTCGGAAAATGCTTTGGCCATGCGCTCAGGTTGCCTCGTGGCTTTTCTGTGTCAACCTTCGGGCCGCCGCCAGTGTTGCCGCGTGGATTGCGCTTAGTAAGCTTTGGAGTCGGCTCCCTGCCGCTAGTCCTGATGATCGTTTACAAATTGCAGATGACCCGAAGACCCTAATAAACAATGTCTAGACGATCTTGCGCCTTCTGTCGCGCAAAGTCGCAACACGGAAAATGGAAGACTTGGTTGAACAAATTTTAGGATCACCGCGGCGCGGTTGACCTACGGAACGCGACCCTCCTCTTTGCTCCATTGACGCTGATCTTTCTTTTCAAGTTGCGTTTCGGCGGGGGTCGGCTGCGGTTCGTTGGTGGCGCATCCGACGATTAGCAAAGAGGACAGGAGGGCGAGGGCAACAGAGGGTAGGCTCATGGACAAACTATACAACGTTCACCACCACCGAGACCAGCAAAAAAAAGGCGCTGCCAGGGTCGTGTGAGGGGCCAAGGCGGGGCTTGTTGAGAATTCGGACTACGCGGCCGTCGAGTTCCTCTTAGCGAACAGTGCCGGTCGCGCGACGACTCGTGGCTTGGAGATGCAGATGGAGGATGCGTTGGATTTCCGCGACGGTTTGCGGCAGGTCGTAGGAACCGTGCGGGCCAGGGACGATGAGTTCGGACTGCGCGCTGTCGAGGTGCGAGCTTTGATATAGGACAACGCCATCGGAGCTATTCGGCGTATCGCCCTTGCCGCGGTCGCCGGCGATGGTGTGGTGCGGGGCCTGGATCGGTCGCCTATCGAGAGCGTGCAGGAGCGTCGATTTCGGAGAGAGCCCATGCACGCTGGGCGGGAAAACGAAGCCTTCCTTTCCTCCGATCGCGGCCAGCGAGTGGCCGATCTGGGCCTGGATGTTATCCACGATCTGCGCTGGGAGATGAATCAGGCTGAGGCCGATCGCGCCGATGCTGTTGTCGGCCAGCGGGCTGCCGCGATGCGGCACGCAGATGAAGACGACGCGCTTGACCCGCGGGTTGGCGTCGAAAATGAGGGCTCGCTTCACGAGGTTGTCCGGCGGGACTTTGGCGTAAAGCCGGTCGGCATCGCTGCCGAAGACTCCGTCCCAAGCTGCGCGCCCCGTGCTGATCGTTTGTATCTTGGAAAGCAGTCCGCCGAGGCTGTGGCTGATGAGCACCATGTCCTTGGTTCGGGGATAGAGCCGATAAACACCCGCAAGGCTTTCGCGAAGCTGGAGCGCGGAGATCGAGATGGGATCGCCGGTCGGATAACCGAAGGCCCAGAATTGGAAACGCCCACGCAAGACCGGATCGGACTCGACGGCGTCGATCGTGTCCCGCCACATTCCCGGTTCCGAGATGAGCCCGTGAACGCAAACAATCGGAATGCGCTCGGGATCGTAAGGCTGCCACATGGTCAAACCGGCGGTGCGATAATAGCGATCCACCCGCATCGCTTCCATCAGCCCAAGGAAGAGCGGGTGAGGATAATAGGCGAGCGGCGCGGTAAAATCCGCGGCCAGCGGACGGGTCGCGCCCGCGATCCGAACGGTTTCGCGCAGGGTCGGATCGTGGAGTGAGAGCAGCACCTCGCGAGGCGCCTTGGAGCCGGGTGCCGCCGGTTTGAAATCGAGCACCGCGGTCACCGCCCCGGCGACACCGACGGAGGGGAAGTAGAATTTTGCCGGATCCGCCGGCCGATTGATTCCGACCAAAGTTCCACCAAAGCCCGCGTCCCGAACGTGCAGCCGGATGCGGTCCTCATGCACCTGTTTCGGCGTCTCGAAAGCGGTGAAGTATCCCGGCGCCCAAGTGCCCTCCTTGCGGGAGGTCGGCGCGTAACGCAGCCGGTAGCTGGTGCCGCCGGTCGTGACCGTGAGCGGCTGATTCCAAAGGCGTCCACCCTCCGCGGAACGCAGCAGGACGGTGAATTCCGCCACCGTCGCGTTGTAGATGTCACGCACCGCCGGCGCCTCCACGCCCTGTCCGAGCGTCGGGCCAGCCGCCTCCGCCGCTTGCAGATAGTGGCCCAGACGTTGTTCGGTCGAGGCGTGCGTCGAGCGGGCCTCGCGCAACTCCTTCGCTGCCTGGTGGTGCCTTGCTTCCGCTGGCGGCAGCGGAGCCGTGGCGCAGCCAGCAAGGACGGCGAGGCAGATCGCGGCGAAGATAAACCGCATGATGATGGCTTGGAGCGAGGAAGGATTGGTCGTAGCGCTAGAAGTTGGAAAGTGGTGCCGTCTCATGTCGGAATCAGCATAGGAAGATGATGGCGCGGTGGCCAGCCGTGATGGCGCGGCTGCTCGGTTTTCTCGGGGGGCGAACTTTTGCGCAAGACAGCCCAGTTACCCACCGCCACGTTGAAAACCGGAAATTACTGGCCTCCGCGAGAGCCGCCTATTTGCTCTAATCGCAGCGTCAGGGCAATATATTCGCGACCGCACCCACCCGTTCCTTCCATTTGAGACTTGCTCTGCTAAAAGACTGTCGTGTATTTCTGATTCAACGGTGTGCTCCTGTGGTTTTGCGTTCAACGTTAGCACCGGATCGTGGCCGATCCGGCGTAGGAGAATCACGCGATTTTTTAACTGCTTACGGGATATTCCGCTCTGCGCAGGGCGGCGGTTCGGAGGCGCCTTTCACGCGCCACCGTCTTTGCCGGCGGCAGTCGCTCGCCTCAACCGTCCGACGGGACGGTGGGGAAGGTGGTGAAAGCCAGGATCCTGATCGCACGCCTCGCCATCGCATGGCTGACGGTGGCGTTGTTTTTGCTTTTCGGCAAACGTTGGCTTGCCGATTTAAGCTCAGCGCTTTGGTCGGCCTTGCTCTTTCTCTGGCTTTTCGCCATCGTTCTGTGGTGCGCATTTGGGGTCGTCAGGGAAGCGGACCATCTAGCCGAGCTCCTTGGCGAGCCGCTCGGAACGCTTGTTCTCACGCTAGCGATTGTGATCATCGAGGTCGTGCTGATCGGCGCAGTGGCGCTTGGTGAGGAGTCAGCTCCGACACTCGGGCGCGATACGATGTTCGCGGTTCTGATGATTGTCTTGAACGGCGTCGTCGGCCTTTGTCTTCTCTTGGGTGGGCTGCGCCATCATGAGCAAGCCTACAATCTCCAGGGAGCCGTCGCTTACCTGGCGGTCATCATTCCGCTTTCGGTGATCGCCCTCGTTCTGCCGAACTTCACAAAGGCGGTCCCCGCCGGCAGTCTTACGTTCGTGCAAGCGGCTTTCTTCTCGTTGTTTACCGTTCTTCTCTACGGGATTCTCCTCGCGATCCAGACTGGACGCCACCGGGATTTCTTTATCGAGCCGGACTCCAACGCAGAAGGAGCGGTTGCAGCCCTAGGAACGTCTGGCAGACGCGGCTCGCGGGCTGGTGCGATAGGATGGCACACACTCTTGCTCGTGGTCACCATGTTGCCGATCGTGCTCTTGGCGAAACAGCTTGCTAAGTTAATCGATCATGGGATTGCCGTACTCGGAGCTCCTGCGGCACTTGGCGGGGTGCTCATCGCTGTGATCGTCTTTACGCCGGAAGCGATCAGCGCGCTGCGGGCGGCGCTCGATAATCAATTGCAGCGATCGATCAATCTGTGTCTCGGAGCCTCCGCGTCCACCATCGGTCTCACGGTGCCCGCGATACTCGGCATCGGGATCGCGACAGGCACGCCCATGGTCCTGGGTCTTGATCCGACCGGCATGACCCTTCTGGTTCTCACCCTTCTGCTCAGCACACTCACTTTTTCCGGACCGCGTACCACC
>JAXIPG010000248.1:0-21857 GCA_045403045.1 Terrimicrobiaceae bacterium | reverse complement strand
GGCTTAAAGGATAACGCAGCGGGACGCCGGGGATTCTTGGAACGCCTGGAGCTGAGGGTGCAAGAGGAATCCGCTCGCTGTTGCGGAGCGAGGACTCCGGAGGGACAATCCCTCCAGTCCACCTTGAGAAGGGGCTGGTATTTTGGGAGCCAGACGTTTCGGGAACGGTTGTTAGCCCTGCTGCCAAAAACGGATGCGGATGTCCGGACTGATCAGGGGCAACACTATGAGGTTGAGGCGGAAAGGATTTTCATTCGAGAACTGCGGGCCGCGGGTCTGACCGAAAAGGCATTGAGAGAGCGGCCACGAAGCGAGCCAGTCAAATGGAAAATCGCCAGGACCATGCGCACGGAAACCGCGGTGTCCCTCGGATGGATCGCACGCCGACTCGACCTTGGGTCGGCCTTGAATGTCTGTCACAAAATGCGACGACATTCAATATTCAAGTCCTGACCCGAATGGCGCTACATTGCCGGCCCTTGTAAATCCCTGGCTAGGGGTTGGCTAGGGGGAACAGAATTATCGCCGATAACACCGGAGGTATTGTTTACGGCCGGCCCTGCAACTCGAAGCGGGATGCAAAGTGAGAGAATGTCTGGGTCTCCAAATGGCCCTTCCCACGGTGACGCCTAACGCGGAACTCGATGTAATAGACGGCGGTTTTGGGACCGTACCGACTCTCGGCCTTGAGCGTCGTGGCTACGGCGTTAAGCAAAAAAGATTGCCGCGATTCCTGCGGTGAGGGCTTCACTCGGTACCGTTGGCCGGATCATAACGCGGATCATGATTTGTGGCCAGCCAAGCTCATCCCGCGCCTCGCGCCGGCCGATAGATAAGCGAGCCAACAGTGCCGGCGAAGATGCGGTTATTGTATCGTAGTGTAACTGGAAACGGATTGATCGCTTCCTCGAAGCCTTCTGGGATTTCGTGTGTGACTTCTGCACGTTCGATTCCTCCCCGGCTCCGTACTGCGCGCGTCGGACCATGGCTTAAAGATACTCTGCCCCGGCATTCGTTGTCGAGGGCGCGTCACACCAGGCTGCCAGGAAAAGGGGACGACTCTCTGCTGCCGTAGGGAAACCGGTGCCGCCACCGCTCCCTGCTCCGCCTCCACCTTTCTTTCCAAAACCCTTGCTCCAAGCTGCGCCCAGTCTCAAGCCCATTTGATGACCTCAATTTGGCACCTTCCCGCACGCCCTCCTTTACTTTCCTAAACTTTTCCCTTGATTCGATCTGATACTGCTGACCCCCAGTGTTTGCTCCGCCGCAGGCGCGTTTGCGTTGCAGAAGGCCGGTGCGCAGAAACGTCGGGACATTGCCGTTGAACTCTCAACTAGTCTAACTGTTGACGCCGGGCGCTCACTTAACTTTCTCTCCGACGCCCTTTGGCCGGCATTCGCCTTCATAGAGCTTGTCATTCGGGATCGTTTTACCCTTGAACATGTCCTCGTGTTCGGGAAGGCATTTGTCCATCCGCTTACCGACGACTTTCTCCAACTCTTCCTTCCGAAGTCGTTCTCCAACGAGGAAGGGCTTCGCCGCCGGCGGGTTGAGAGTGATCAGCGCGCGGCGCAAAGGCTTGTAGATCGTTTCCAAGAGCTCGCGGTCTTTGAGTTTCCTTCCGTCGCGCTTGCCGGTGCGGAAGACTTCGACCTCGGCCTCGACTTCGGCCCGCACGTCAGCTGGCAGGCCCTCGCCGATGACGTGCTCCTTCGCCAGCGGGTCGGGTTCTTCTGGTTTCGGCGGCTTTTTGAGCGTCTCTCTCAGGTGTTTGAGCATGTCACGCTCGGAGACCTCCCCTTTACTGCCGGTTCCAAAAAGCTCTGCGGACGGAGTGTCCCCGCCGGCCGCTAACCCTTTGACATCGTAGCCGGCGACCTGAGCAGCTTTAAGCCGGCGGATGGTGTCCGCGTTGCGGAACTTCAGTTCCTCTTTTCCGATGGCCTTATTAAGCGCGGCATCCAAATCATCCTTCGCTTGTTTGGCGCGGCTCTGCGCGAGTTTGATGTTTCCCCCCTCGAAGCCGCGTCTTCCCTTGAGCGGGCCTTCGGGTGACGTGCGGCCTTCGATGCGCGCAATCGTATAACCTTCCCGAAGGTGGTCAATGACGCGGGCAAGTGCCTTTTGATAATCTTTCTCCGAGCCTTTTCGCGGGATAGCGTCCGCGTACTCAAAGAAGAGCGGGACGTAGAGAATCTGCTTTGGCTCGGGCGGCGGCGTTTTGCCGGGTGTTTCGGGTTCATGTATGACACACGCGAACGTGACCGTCGGGTCTTTACATACGCACTTGAAACAATTAGGTATCTCCGGCGCTCCTCCGCCGAGCGTTCCTGTGAATATAACTTTCTCCTCTTCCTGCGTTCCTCCACTGACTTCTATTCCGCCTTTCACTCTAGTTTTCCCGACACGGCCACTGACAGTCGCGCTGGCTTTGCCCGACGCGCCTCCTTCAACGCTCGCCGTGCCGCTGCCCGTGACTTCCACCTTAGTGCCGCCGACCTGCAAATCGAATCGCACATTGGCGCGCGGCGCGACCCGTTTGAAAGCTTGCTCAAGGTCACTGAGCGCCTGCTGGTTCGGGTTGGATAGGAAATTAGGCGCTGAATTTACGGCTTGCCTGATGGTGTTGGTAACATCGCTGTAGTCAATCTCACCTTTGGCACTGGCGCTTGTCCGGCCACGACAGTAGCTCAGCTCGATGGCGGCGCGCGTGCGTGTGATTTCGCTATCCGCGTTCGTGCGGGTTTCGGGCACCTCCGCGCACTTGCCGGGCTTCACGGCGCGCGTCACTTCGACCTTTATTCCTGCAGCATCGGTCGGCGTCGTGAGCGTCTCGGTGTGGAGTTGTTGCCGGGCCAGTTGCGGCCCCGCTGCATGTTGGGCGACATGCGCCGGTCGCCCCGCCACCGCCGCCTCGGCGGCTGAATCCGCTTCACGTTCCCACGTCGAATCGGCAAGCGTGAGACCGCCCACCGGGTAGGTCGCGTTTCTTTGCTGCACGACGTGCGCCAATTCGTGAGCCAGTAGCTTTCGTCCACCCATTGTCTCCGGCGCATACTGCCCCGCGCCGAACACCACATCCTGCCCGACGGTGTAGGCGAGTGCATTGACGGCGCGCGCCGATTCAACCGCGCGCGCGTCACGGTGCGTCCGCACGCGGCTGAAGTCGTGGCCGAAGCGCGACTCCATCGCGGCGCGCGGCGCCCCGTCGAGCGGCTCGCCGGAGGAACGCAGTACCTCGTGCACAATCGGCGGGATGGTGTTGGTCTTCTCCACGCCGGCGGGTTTGCGTTGCAGGCGCTTCTTCGAGCACTCCTCGCAATCGCCGCTCAATCCCGGCGCGCCGCCGCAGGCACACTTGCGCTGGAGACTGATAGGAAAATCGCTTTTGGGTCCCTCCGGGGCGTTGGCCGGGAGTCTGAAGCCGAAAGCGCGCGCTTCCATGGGCGCAGAGTGACAAAAGTGGGCCCGGAAGTCAAACACGGGCGTGCAATTATACTGTGAAGCTCTTAGACAAGATCGCAATGACGTCGCCAGCACGCTCAGAAATCCGGCTTTGGTCAAAACTGGTTTTAACTCAGTGATGGACATAACTTGCATTACAGGAAAGTTGACATTGCTCCTTGCGGCTCGATGCGGAAGCGAATTAAAACTGTGTACAAAAGTATCAATCCCGCTGGAAGCCATAAGGTCTGAGACGGCTCGCCATCAAATGGTCGGAAGCGCGCCTCGCTAGCTGTAGATCACTAATCGCTATTCCTCCGCGTCTGCTAGAGTCTCAGAGTTATTTGAAGCCTGGAGCTGAGCGAGTAGGATCGGACGCGCCCGCGATGCCGCAACTGGCGATACGGCAACCCGAGCCAAACGCGATGCAGCAATTCGTACCGGGACGCGGGATGCACGATGAAATCTCGACAGAGGGTCTGTCCGTGCATACGTGCACAGTTCCTCGCCCGCACATATGCACGGACCGACCCCACGACGATGCGAAATTCAAAGATTACCTCGATCCGGTTCGATCCGACCATCCGCACCTTTTCGGCGCGCTGAAGAGAGCGACGGGCATCTCCTTCAATCCCTTCGCGTTGATGTGAATTTCGCTGCGCTTCTCTGTAGCAATCCAGGCCGGACTAGGTCGAGTCGTCGGGCCATCTGTCGAACCGCGTGGCGTCATTTTCTGTGCGCATGATCTGGTGATTCTCTATTCGCTTCCGGCGGGTTTACCATGGTGAAACTGGTCAGCCCTTTCAGCCTTCCGTCCCGAACCCAAGCCCCAGCGAGCCCTCAGTCGCCTTCTCCCAAACTCACCGCGAAATCTACCCACGACGAAGGTAACAATCGGCGCTGCCTTTCCCTTGAGAAGTTCGGGCGGAAGTTGTTGCACGTGGAAGCGGCCATCGAGCGAGGGACGAACATCGGCACTGATCAGGATATCGACTCCGTTGTTTGCGCGCGAGGTTTTCAAATAAATTCATCACTTCAATGGCTGACAGAGACAGGAGCTTGTAATCTGCACGTCGGCTTTGGCCCAGACTTTGCTGAACCGGGCGTCGGCCGCAGCGGCTTCCTCATCGTTCTTTGCCTGCTTCCGCAGGCTCTGTGCGAGGCCGAAAAGCGCCCAACCATTTTCCGGCAAGCGTGCAAGATCATCGCGATATACCTGCTCCGCCTCGGCGAAGCGGCCCGCCTGCATGAGGCTTGCGCCCAGCGAGTGGCGCACGGGGATCAACCAACCCGGCGGCTCATCGTATCTGAGGGCGTCCTCCTGCTTTACAGCCGCGCGCAATTCGGCGAATCCCTCCTCCAGTTTTCCTTCACGAATCAAAATCTCGCCCTCCACCATAGGCGTCACGACGCCAAGAATGGCTTCGGCGGTGTTGTTGCCGAAGTACTCATCCTTCGGCACGAGTTTGGCTCGTTCGAGATAGGCGGTTTGCTCTTTTCTGGCGGCAGCCACGTCGCCATTTGCGGCAAAGGCGACGGCGCGAGCCGCATGGTGGAATGCGCGCGTAAATGGCATGTAGTCTGTATAGTTCTTGTCCGGCTCTACGAGAATGTCGTCCCACCGTCCGAACCTCACGAGAACTTCGATGGGCATGGCGACAAAGCCCTCCACCAAGCTCGCGTATTGTTTGAGAAAATCCTCAGGCAATCCCGCGACCATCGCGCGGATGTGCTTGATAGCCATTTCGCTCTGGCCAGTCATCATCGCGGCGTAGGCGAGCATGTGTTCATTGTGCGCCACATAGAGGGGGAGGAAGCCTTTGGGCGGCCCGACGATTTTGCGATACTGCCGGTCAGCATCGACTGCCCTGAGATTGCCGTCAATGGCTTGTTGCCAGCGCCCGCGCCGGATGTCGATGTGCGAGGGCATATGGACATTGTGCGCAAGGCCCGGCTGCAACTTGCGCAGGCGGTCGGCAGCAGCATCGGCGCGTTCCGGGTGCGGCGATGCTTCAACTGCGTGGATGTAGAGATGATTCGCCAAAGGATGATTGACGTTGAGCTTCAATACCGCAGCGAGCGTGGCGAGGATTTCATCAGTGCCGGGCTGCGGCTGCCCGTCAGGAGTCCATTGATCCCACGGACGCAGGTCCATCAAGGCTTCGGCGAACAACGCGCCCACCTCGGGATCATCGGGATGTACCTTCCAGACTTTGCGCATTGCCTCGGCGTAAGCGCGATCGAGCGGGCTGCGGTCCTCGGGCTGCGGGTTCGCGTAGCGAGCACTGAGTGCCTCTATAAGGTCGCGCTCGACTCGGGAGGCATGCGGCGCGTGTTTCCTGGCGAGTTCAAGCTCCTTCCAGGCCGGCTCCGCTGCCGGCGGCGGGACGAGCGGGTAGTTGATGTGCGGGCCGCTGGCGAGTGCGATTCCCCAATGCGCCATAGCGCATTGAGGATCCAGGCGCGCTGCTTCTCGAAATGAACGAATCGCTGCGCCATGATTGAAGCCGTGGAGAAAAGCCAGCCCCTGGTTGAAATAACGTTGGGCTTTGGGCGAGTCGGTCGTGACCTTGCGCTTATACGAACCCAGACCTTCAAATAGCGGTTCCTGCGCGCCGTGGGCGTGGAAATCGGCGAATGCAATCATCAGCCCGATAAAGGCACTGCGGATCAGGGTAATTGTTTTCATAGGTTGAGGCGCGAGGCTTTAGCGAGTTGCGCACTCGTGCACGGGCCCGGAGCGCGAAGGGCCTCAAAAAGACCGGTGCGATCTCCGATGGAAATCATGAGCGACAATGCGCCGTGGTTGAGGATTTCGAGATAGCGGGCGCTGAATTCGTCGAGGTCTTGGCTAGTAACTTTGGTTTCGCAAGCCAGGCACATAGGATTTGCTCGTTGTGGCCGAAGTTTCGGACAGAAAGGCGCCCTGCGATAGATCGGAGACTTACGGTATTTGCACGTCGCGACCACGGTATGAAAGTCGAGGACTTCACGCTGACGGCGGGTCGGGCCGGTGGTCGATCACATCGTCAGGCAAGTGACAATCGGCAAGGTGGTACTTAAATGCCCGGACAATAGTCGGCAAATCGGCCTTCACGGTAACTAGCGAAACCCCCAACCAACAAAAGGAGACCAGCCTATGACGGTACACTGAGTCGATGGATACGTTTTACCGATCCGCGCGAGCGTCGCGGGACTCGTCCCCGATCTCGAACGTTCGGATCATCCTCCGTACCGCCACATCGCAATACATGTGGCACGGCAGGGCCAGGTAAACGAGCTCCCAGTCGTCCTCAATGCACAGTTCGTTAACGGCCGCGACGACTCCGTAGGGTTGCATTTCCACGTACGACCAGATCGCGTAGCCGTTGAACACAAGCAACCCGTCGGCCTTGACTTTATGGCGTGCCGCGCCGATGTGCCGCTTGACACCCTCGTAGGTGTGCTGAGCGTCAATGTAGATCCAGTCAAAATACTCGTCAGGGAAGGACTCCAATGCCTCCACAGAATCGCGATGATGGACACGCAGTCGGTCCCGAAGGGAGGCATCTTCTGCCATCTCGCGGACGCGCGGATGGATCTTGTTGTCGATCAGGTGCAATTCCTGAGGTTCCACGATGCGAAGGATCTCGCGTGCGAACTCACCCTGAAGAGTGCCTACCTCTGCGACAACGCCGCCTTTTGGCAGCCGCTTGAGAAGAACGGTTCGTTCCGGCAGGACGATGCAGTCTCGAAGGTGGTCCTCCCGGAGCTGAGGAGCCGGTTGCAAAAGGCCCTCTCCCCAGAATGCCGCCTCTTCGTCTGTCTCCTTTAACTGCACGTGATCCCGCAGCTCCCAGGGCACCCAGGTACCCATAGGCCGCATCACCCGGAACAATTCAGCTCGGAGCTTCGTGAACCAGCGCTCACATCCTCGGAAGGATGATTCACTGAAATCCTCCTGTCAATTCGTGTCGGCCTAACAATTGATTAAATGATTTCCGTATATTAGCGCGAATTTATACTGCAGCGTTTACCTCTTGACGATGTTTTTTTAACACACCACCACGCGGCGAAAGAGCCGCAACGCTTTGGTGTTCTTGCCGCTACCGGGGAAGGGAGATCATTTGGTCGGCGCGGATGTTGCCCTTGGGAGCGGAGACCTCGGCCTCCACGCTGAAGGCGGCGTTATCCTTAAGCCGGGTGACGAAGAAGACCCCGCGATCCTTAAGCTAAATAGCCTTTGAGTTCTAATTCACAAAAAGGGCATAATTGGCCTCGATGGTGGAAGTGTTTGGGGTTATTTCGACACGAGGAAAGGTTGCCCTCTGGCAAGGCGGAGGCTATTCTGCTGCGGGCGCGAGCGATACATCCCAAAGTTGCCATGATCACGCCCGGCTTTAAATCTTACGGTGCTTGTCAATCACCTCCGACATGAACACCAGTGTTATGAAAGCGTTTCAGGCAATCCGAAGTCGACTAGGCCTCTTCTGTCTTGCCGCCGCATTGTGCGCATGGGGTATAGGACCAGTCGGCAGTGCTGGTTCGGGCTTGCGGCACTACCATTCGCTGGTTGTATCCGATTCCCAGGCTCTTTTTCCTTTCGTGGCGTCTCCCTCATCAGGCGTGCGAGTGACTTATCTCGGCACGAATGGTTACCTCCTCGAAGCAAGCGACTCGACGATTCTGATCGATCCATACTTTTCACGGATTGCCCTAGCGCCTGTGGCGTCAAACAGCCCCATCAAACCAAACATCATCCGCATCAACTCGGGGATGAATCGCTTGCCCAAACGGATTGATGCAATCCTCGTGACGCACGGTCACTTCGATCACTTGCTTGATGTGCCCGAAATTGCGCGCCGCACCAGGGCGTCCGTTGTCGCCTCGCCGACGAGTTGTTATTTGTCCCAAGCTGTTGGCGTACCTGCCTCGAAGACTCTTCTGGTCCGGGCTGGCGACTCCGTACGCTGTGGAGGCGCAAGGGTCCATGTCCTAGCGGCCGTCCACGATCGCATTTTTGGCATACTGCCCTTCCCTGGAGTGCAAACCGCGGTGCCGCGGAAGCCGCCCCGGCGCCCGTCCGACTGGGTCTGCGGCGAGCCACTTGCCTTCCTGCTCGACATCGGCGGAAAGCGCATTTATGTGGATGCGGGCGGCACGGTTGCCACGCTACCTCCAACGACTGCCGGGCCTGTTGATCTGGCGATTCTCGGTGTCTATCTCCCCGATTCACGGAACAGGGTTTTGCCGGCACTCCGCCGGCTTCAGCCGCGGTACATTCTGCCCAGCCATCAGGATGATTTTTCCCGCCCTTTGAGTGACGGCTTCCGATTCGGTCCCATTACCAAATTTAATGCGGTGCTCCGTTCGGTGGAAAAATACCGATCGTCTTCGCCCCGGCCAGCCCGCCTGATCCTGCTCGATTACTTCGCGCCATGGACGTTGAGATAGTCGGCCCTGAAAAAAGCTTTCAAAGACGGCGTGATAGAGGCGTTGAATCGAAGCCATTTCCAACATTGTAGAGTTCTGGTGTGCCTGAGTGCTCGGTTTTGGCCGAAATTGGCTGGTTACGAAACGCATCTTAAACTCGATCACGTGGACGCCGGTGGCGTCTTATTTATGCCGGCTGCATCCCTTCTCAACGAGCCACCTTGATGAGCGGGCGTTTCGCCGCTATTTGCACAATCGGGAGAGGGAGTGGCGTGGTTCAGCCGGCTGGCTCGCTCTTGTCACGGCCGTGCACTTCCGCGGGCGGGGTGGTGGCCTCCAGCGCTGTAAACGCTTCTAGGATTTTGTAGCTGTGGCGAGAGCCTTTCGGCACGATCCAAGAGTCGCCCGGTTCCAGGTCCACGACCTGGCCTTCGATATGTAATTCGGCTCGGCCTGCGATGACGTAGCCCGCCGTTTCATAGTTCGCCGCGGTCTCCGCCTTGGGCTGTGTGTCCGGAGATTCCCTTTCCCATAGCCGCATGGAGAGGCGGATACCCGAGGCGAGGTATTTCTGGCCCATGGGTCCTCGTGGCGCTGTGGCCGCGCTGACCTTGGTGATGCTCTTGTCGCCCATATCCTCCGACGCCTTATACTCCGCGATAGCCAGCTTGTCCACAAAGTGTTCCCGGTTGCCTAACGAGACCGATCATCGGTAGATTCCAGGTACTGCTCGATTCTCACTGTCGATTTTTTCACGCGTAGGCGATGGTTGACCGCTCCGCCTAGCCATACCGGGGGCGCGGTGAGCTTTGGAAACCGTCGTTCCGCCGTCCGCACCCATGCCAGCCAGGAGACTGCTAGACTAGGTTTCGGACATTAAAAGGAACGCTTGGGGCGAGGCTCGATCACAGACCTCAACCTTTTGGGAAAGCGTTCGCGTACCGGTTATTCCGCCGCCCGCTGGATTTTTTGGCCCGTCTTTTTAATTCCCGTGCCAACATCATAAACAGCATTGTCGACGCTGCGGCCAGCGCGTTCGATCGGCCCACCCGGACCGCTACAGCCCACGACAGCCAACGTCAAAACCACCAACGCGAGAATCCCCTTCACGGGTTAAGAATACAACCTCCCGCCGCAGGATTTCAACCCTCACTGGGAGATCAGGCATCGGATTTCTTCAGTCCCCAGTCTCCTTGTCGGCGAGTTCTGCGGCGAGAAGGTCGAGGACTTTCACGCTGGCGGCGGGTAGGCCGGCGGTTTGGACGGCTCTAGTCGAATCGAGGCTTGTTGATTTCGTCAATCGTTCTGGTCGCCTTTTCGATGCCGGATGCGCGATGAAGAAAGAGCCTAACACCTATGAAAGGTGTCAAGTGAGTCTTGAAGAAGTGGCGTGAATTACATGGTCGGTCGGTTGGCTCAGCTGGGTGACAACTTAGGCGTTCAAATTTGCACAAAGTTGCAAGTTCGCTGAGCCCGCTCGTATATCTTTACAAACCAAAATGCGGCTCCATCACATGTCGATGATTTGCACACGTCCACTCGGACGTATCGATAATGTGGCGCTCAAGCGCTGGGCGCTCTTCACGGTGGAATAGTTTCCGCCGTAGCTTTCCCTCCTCTCGGTCCCCGAAGCTCCGGCGCTAGTTTTCGCGCTTGTTGCAACCCTCGTACCCCGAAAACTCCTTCGACCCGCTTCGAGGCCCTTCCAAATGAAAAACCTTAAACTCACCAAAGCAAGAATCTCCAAGCTCCAGGAAGCCGCAATAAAGGTATCGGGCTTCATCGACACTCTCAATCTTACTAGCGACGAGCGCACCGACTTGTATGCCGCGCTGCTCTACGCCCACGTTAAGAACGCTCAACACAATATCGGAGAGTTGCCGGGGCTCGAATGTGTCCTGGAGCGCTTCAGCCTTATGGTTAGCAAGCTGCTGTTCACAAACACGAAAGTCATCATGAAATGATGAAAATCTTTAACGGCGACAGCACCATTACCTCCGCCGTGCGTGACCGCCTGCTCCACCAACCCGAAACCGTCGTCATCGAAGGCTCAAGCTACCTTATGAAGGATCGCGTCGAGAACTTGGAGGCTTTCAAGCGAACGGCGCCGGCGTTGAGGCGGGTAGGGCGCGGTCATGGTCTTCAAATCCAATTTACAGGCGTTTGCGTCTTCTCGAACTCGCACTGAACTCAGCTCACGATTCGGGTAAGGACAGCGTATTCACCGCACCATTTCAACGCGAACGAGCCAAGTTCCGCAATCCGACGGAATGCCTCCCAACAACCAATCCGTTGATAATGGACTTCAATGGCCAATACACGCACACGATCGAGCCACTCTTCGGCCCCATGGGACAGAACTTCCAACTCGGCCCCTTCAATATCCATCTTGAGCAAGTCCACCCGTTCCCAGCCGAAGTCGCGCAGTAAATCCGCTACACTGATCCCTTCGACAGTCGAACTTCCTTCCTGACTAGCTTCAGAAACCGTAAATGCCCACGCATAGTCCTGCGGGTTGTCGATGACCAGGTTTGCCCGGCGATGCCACAGACCTTTCAATAGAGGCGTGATGCAGGGATAAGCCCGAGTGTTCGCAGCCAACAGCTCGAAATTTTGTTGATCGACCTCCAACGCCAGGATCCGTGCGCTTGGAAAGCGGTTGGCGAGGTATACCGATGTCAAACCGATGTTTGCTCCAGCATCAATAATAAAAGTCACGTCTTGTCCAAAGTCGGTTTCGATCTCCTTATACAGAAATATCTGATCGAAGACCCACAGGTCGGAAGTGCCCGCTCGCATGTAGATCGGATGGGCAAGTTCCGGTAGATCAACCCTGAAGATGCTGCCCTTTGGCAGTTCCTCATTCTGCCGGAGTTGCACTATTAATTGATCGTTTCCAAGCTTTTCGTATTTGACACTGCAAGAATCAGGCGTGCTGCTTAGTCCGGGGCCCGACCCCATCTTGTCTTTTTCGTGCTTCATTGAAGTTCTCGGTGTCGATTTGTTAGGCGTCGCGGGAGTTCCCGAAAACGCCGGGTGGCGGACATTGCCGAAATCTGCTAGCTGAAAGCGAATGTCGGTCCCGCAGAATACCATCGCGCTCATTTACGATTACGATCAAACGCTTTCGCCGATCTACATGCAGGAGGAGACGATTTTTCCGGTCTTTGGAATCAAGTCGGAAGCGTTTTGGGAACGGTGCGCGGAGCTGGTGAAGGACCAGGGATATGACAACGAGCTGGCCTACATGAAGGTTTTGCTCGATTCCCTTGAAATGGACCGTCCGACCAATGCGGAGCTCCGCACGCTCGGTGAGCGGCTTACCTTCTACAAAGGCCTTCCGGAGATGTTCGAGGAATTTAAGGAGGATCTTCTTTCCCCGGAACACACGACGTATGGAATCACTGTCGAACACTACATTGTTTCTTCGGGCCTCAAGGCTCTTCTCGATGGCAGTCGGCTCGCGCCGTATGTTCGGGCGATCTTCGGCTGCGAGTTTGCCGAGGACGCACATGGGCGGATCACTTTCCCGCGCCGCGTCATCAGCCACACGCAAAAGACGCAATTTCTGTTCCGCATAAACAAGGGCATGCTCGACATGAGCCAGGATGTTAACGACCACATGGCATCCGATCTTCGACCCATCCCGTTTCCCAACATGATTTATGTCGGCGATGGACCAACAGATGTTCCGTGCTTTACGGTGATGCGCCGCAACGGGGGCCAGGCAATCGCTGTTTACAATCCGGACGATCCGACGCGCCTGAGCTTCAAGAAATGCTATCAGCTTTGCACTCACGCTGACCGGGTGAAGAACATCGCGCCCTCCGACTTTCGTCGCGGCAGCCACCTCCGCTTGCTCATCGAGGAAATGGTCCGCGAAATCGCCGGCCAAATCATTCAACGCCGCCGCAATGAGCTCGAAGCGGGAACAGTAAGAGCGCCGAGATACTAGCTTGTCTTCGATTGTGAAAACCGTAACAAGTTTTCCCTGAAATGGAATCCGCAGATGACGCAGATTCACACAGATGGAGAAAAGGATAAGCGGACTGCGCAGGAGTTGGAGCGGCCATGTCTGGCGAGGCATTCGACAGTTGTAGAGGCCCTTCTGCCAAGGGCCTGTCAGAGACAGGCGGTTGGCACAACCGCCTCTACAACGGCACCGGGCCCGCGACTCGATTACAGGCGGCCTTCAATCTGCGGCCTGCAATCTGCGTCCATCTGTGGATTGTTCGACCAACCTTCGTCGGTTTGAGGCGCAGCTTTGCTCTAGTGCCCGGCACGAAGAAGGCCGCCACGTCGAGTTTGTTTCTGACCGCGAGCACTTTGGCGTTCTTCTTCGCTGCGACCACCTGGTCGAGGAGCCAATCGGTGGCGTCTGAGAACGGTGATCGTTGGCGAGAGGCAGTAGGAAAAAGAGGGGGAGTCGGGGCCGCACGCGGACTTCGGCTGGGGAGGCTCGGGCTCGGGCTTGACCTCTTCGACAATGACGGTGCGCCAGAAGAAGCGCGGGTTGGAGTCGGGCACCGCGCCCGACTGGGGCTGGGGAGGGGGGCCGTGCTTGAACACGCCGGCGACGGGGCAGTCGGGCCGCGTGGCGCGCGCCAGCTCGGCGACCTGGTTCTCGCG
Source organism: Terrimicrobiaceae bacterium (assembly GCA_045403045.1). Lineage (GTDB taxonomy): Bacteria > Verrucomicrobiota > Verrucomicrobiia > Chthoniobacterales > Terrimicrobiaceae > DASTFP01. The sequence goes on along the minus strand of JAXIPG010000248.1, from coordinate 8,372 downwards.
GTGGCACCACAGGTCCAGGTTGAAGTCCGGCGGTCCCTGGATGCTCGCGAAGCCGTGGATGTTGAGCTTGTTGCCGGCTTTGAACTTGGTGGTGTCGCTTCGCCGGGCAGAAGGTCGTCGCAGTTGACCTTGGAAATGAACGGTCAGCCGACGACGCCCGCCTCGCTCGGCGTGCAGTCGGGTGCGGGAGCCGCGAGAACGCCGCCACCGGCGCCGGGCGCGACGATGGGCGGCTTCGCGTGCGTCAGGCTCCACCGCGCGTTCATTACTTCCTCGCCTTGGTCATTCTTTTTTAGGCCCTGCTGGACGCAATTCCTCTTCTTCCCGCTCGGTTATTTTTCAACTTGCGACTTTTTCGGCTCCGGGGTCTTCGGTGCCGGTGCCTTCTTTGGAGGTGCTTCCGTCCTCTTTTCCTTTTTCGGCTCCGCCGGCGGGGCGAGATAGGCAGCGAGTGTTGCAGCCCCTTTCACATATGCGCCGGGAATCATTCCTTCTTCTTCTCCGGATCCGGTGTGATAGACGCCAATCGGGTTTTCGTCCCCGTCTTTGGCAAAGTGGTAGTCAAAACCCTTTCGACTCCGAACGATGAAGATTCCGACGTGGTCAAAGGTGACCGTAAAGTTGTCGCCCTTGGCTGAAGGTTCCTTTTCACTTTTGTTCAAACGAATTTCGCCTCGCATGAAGGCAATGTCGCCCATTCGCGGATCGCGCTGCTTCCAACTAGTGCCTTCGGCAGGCTCGACCGTACCGTCTTTCTTCACCACTGCGAGCCCTCGAATGGTGAAGGCTTTCTTCAGCAGCTCGTCCCAGAGCTTGGGGGTCAACATCCGATCCAGGTCTTTCGACTTAGGTGCCGGAAAATCTCCCAGGCAGCTCCGAACGAAGTCGGAGCAGTTGTAAGGGCCCAGGCCCATCGCCTTGACGGTGGACTTGGGCAGGCACTCCGTCACGTCAATATCTTTGCGTTTTCCGATCTTTCGGTCCGTAATGGCCGGGCACAAGACCTTGTCGAGATCTGCGTCCTTATCTCCCTTTTCGGGATGGATCAAAACTTTGTCTCCCGATCCTAAGGAAGCTGTAAACCTTTGCACCATCGGCGGTACCGAAGCCATTGCCGACGGCTGGGAATCTGCAAGAACTTGGCGCGCGGCACGGTTGGCTTCCAACTCTCCCCGATGGGTCGGAGACGCCAGTCGCAAATTGGGATTCGCGCGAGGCCCTAGAGGCTGCTGGGCGACGTGAACCAGTTCATGCGCCAAGAGCCGCTGCCCAGGGGCGGCGCGAGGTGCATACTGACCAGCGGCAAAAACGATATCATTGCCGACCGTATACGCCAGGGCGTTTACGGTGCGTGCAGACTCAGCCGCACGAGAATCGGCGTGAATTCGAACCCGGGAAAAGTCGAAGCCGAAGCGCGGCTCAAAAAACAGTCGCGCGTCAGCATCCAGTGGCGCGCCGTGGGAATGAAGCACTTCATGCACAATTGCCGGTGCTGTCTCTTGGTCGCGTCCCTCCACCGTCGCGACGGCACGCTGCGGCATTCTGCCTTCGCCCGTAAGCTCTCTCCTGCGGCATTCTTCGCATTCGCCGCTCAAGCCGCTCGGGACCCCGCAAGCACACTTGCGTTGTAGAGCACAGCCTTGCACGGGTGCAAGTGGAGGCTTAGGACACGCCGACGATAGAAGTTGTTGGCGCATTCGCATGAGAACTATTGCGAGGCCGACTTGGCAGCATTTTTCCCGGCGCTATTTCCTTTCTCGGAGTATTCACGTTGATTCATTTGAGGTGAACGTTCATCAGCGCGGGGCCAGACTGGTGAGAGGCGTAAAGCCCTCGACACCGGAGCTTTTGATTTTGGCGGTGAAGCGTGGAGTCGTTTGCTTGCTCCCGCTCTGGGGCTTCTCAAGCTCCAGCGCTGTGACGTCGACCATCGTGTCACGCGGAAGGAATAGGTTCTTCGCCTTGCTGCCCCTGCCGGCAGGCGCTTGCTTCGTCGGCTTGCTCAGATCCTTGTCCTCGAACACCGCGGTGCTGCCGCTGATGACCCGGTACTGCCCCGGCTTGGCCTCGCCGAGGAAGTCCGTGGTAATCTTCGGCCCGGCTGCTGCTGCTGCTGCCATTGAGGCAGTAACTGTCTCGTAATGGCCGCCGGGGTGGAAATGGCCGCTGGGGTCGTTATAGCTGCCGGGGTCGTAATGGCCGCCGCCGGGAGCGAAGAAGGCCACCATCGTGCCTTGGGTGCCCTTGGTCTTCGTATTCTTCACGACCAGATGCGATTCGAGGACGAAGCCGCCGGGCCTCGGCTTCTGGTCCTTCGGATCCGCGACGCTAACCGTCTCGGCCGCGAGTGTGTCACTCTTTTTTTTCTTAGCGATAATCTCGTTGATCTGTTTGACGTTGAACCACTTGTTGAGGACAGAGCGCGTAGCACCCCTGTTGCCCTCCGCCTGAGAGATCAGCACCCGCACCGTCTTTCCCGGGCTCCCCTCGAGGAACCAATCCATAAGCGGCCTCCAGCCGAAGTCGTAGCCGGCGTCCTGAAGGGTCACGTCCTGGACCATGTCCCCGTAAGTCTTGGCGCCGGCATCGCGCTTGGTCGCCTCTATTATCCCTAGCCCGCCCGCGCTGTGGCCAGCCACATGGATCTCGCCGGGCACGAGGGGGTCGGGGAGCCCGAGGTCACGCCTGAGGTTGTCCAAGGCGATCTTGATCAACCCGTCGAAGCCAATTTTGGCGAGCGCTTCATGCCACTGGGCGGTGACCGGCTCCCACCCTTTCTTTTTCTTTCCCGGATTCTCCGGATCATCGATATCACCAAGCCGCCATGTTGCGGGCGCCTGGGGCGCAATCCCGAGCCGGTCGGTGCCGGCAACCGCCTCCTGCAGGTGCGACCAGAGCGCTATCGGCTCCGAACCCTGCTTCCCTTTGCCCTCTCCGTAATCCGCGCGCATTCCGTGAAAGAAGACGAACAGATCGACCTTGGTCGGGTCGAGGATGGCCGGCGGATAGACCAGTAGCGGCAGGGTGATGTCAAAGGGCGATCCCTTCGTGCTGGCGTCCTTGTCCTTGGGCGCGTTCTGTGCTCGGGCGGGATAGTCGTAAACGACGGCGCCGCTGCCGCCCTTTCCTTGCGCAAGCTGCCTGATGGAAATTGATCCTGTGTAGTCAACCCGGACAGTAGTCTTTGCGGGCTGTCGCTGGAGCGTCAGGTTAGGTGCCTGGGAGTATGCCGGCGCGATGGACGGTGGCGCAATGCCCCGGCTAACGAGCGCATCGGCGACCTGGTCTGCTTCGCGCTCGGCACGGTCGCCTGGGGCGCCGACTTTCAACGACGCTCCCCGAACAACGGCCGGGGCGTGTCGTTGCTGCACCACGTGGGTCAGCTCATGGGCGAGCAGCCTCCGGCCCATCTCGCTCGTAGGTTGGTATTGTCCTGCAGCAAATGTCACGTTGGCGCCAATTGTGTACGCCAGAGCGTTCACCGCTCGCGCGGACTCCGCCGCCTCCGCATCCGTATGCACCCGCACGTGGCTGAAGTCATGCGCGAAGCGAGGCTCCATGAAGGCGCGAGTGGCCTCGTTCAGCGGCCGGCCGGACGAACGCAGCACATCGTGCACGAAAGGCGGCGTGTCATTCACCGGCGACGCACTCACAGCCGCACGTTGCAACGCGCCTTCGCGCTTCTGACGGCACTTGGCGCATTCCCCGCCTGCGTCTGCGCGGTTACCGCAGGCACACTTGCGCTGCACGCTGCTGAGCGTCGTCCTCACGCTGGCGGCGGTTGCCGCGCTAAATTGGCTTTCTGCAAAGTCATCGGTTTACTTCTCTCATCTGTCCCGCTTGCTGGCGATCTGACTCTACCACTGAATGTGCACGTGGTTGACGTTCGGGTTGGTGCAGAGAACCTGGATCGGGCCGTTCTCGCAGATGCTGCTATTCCCGGCGTTCGCGCCAGCAGTGCGCAATCTGGTCCACAGGGTGGCGTTTGCGCCCGGCACAGTCAGGTCAAGCGCAGTGCCCCACACGTGGCGGCTGCCCACTGGGAAGTTGCTACCCACATCTACATTACGCCGAGGGTTCCGGTAACCGCTGGACACTCCGATCTGCGGCGCGACCGCCCCTGCCGGGGTAAGCGCCTGAAACGCCGTCTCGGTGTTATTGAAGGCATTGTCCATGCCGCCATCGACGATCAGGGAGTAGTTGCCGGTGTTGTACGTGGCGATCGTGGGCGTGACGATGCTATTGCGATCCGGGGGCGTCCTGGGTCCCAGGTCGATGTATTCCTGCCGAATGATGTCGGTTTCATCCTGCGTCAGATCGAACGTGCCTGTTCGGCCTCCGGCTTGCGCCTCCACGCGATATTGGATCGGGTCATTAGGCGTTCTGGACCCGCTGGTGGGCCGCCGGCTCGGATTGGGTCTAAAAGAGAACTGAGTCCGATTCCTCGCTTGATGCGGGTTGCCATCACCAGCGTTGGAGCTCACGCCATGCACGGTCCAATTGGCACTCACGCTCGCGGTCAACGTGATCCTGTCAGTTGAAATGAATGAGAGACCAGTACCGCCCTGGCGCGCGATTTGAACCGGGGACGGGATGGGCGCCTCACCCAACACCGTCTGGCGGCAGTAGGCCGCGTTCGCATCGCCCATGATCCGTATGCACTCGGCCAGTTCAGTGGCCTGACGATAGGGCAGCGTCGAGCCGGCGCGCCGCCGCGACTCTCGAGATGACGACTCACGCTCCTCCATGGGGTTGATCTGCCGGCTCACCTGCTGCCTTGCCCGGCTCGTAGCCGCTCCGGCGATAGATCCGAGGGACGCGAGCTTGTCTGGCGCTGTGGCAGCCTCCAATTCCGAAGCGTCGCTCGGTGAACCAATTTGCAACTCGTCAGGAATCGATGTCGCCGATGCGCCTTGCTGCTGCTGGACGACGTGCGTTAGCTCGTGCGCTATGAGCTTGCGGCCAGCAGTGGACGCGGGTGAAAACTGTCCCATGCCAAACACCACGTCGCGCCCAACCGTATATGCCAGCGCATTCACCGCCCGCGCCGATTCTGCTGCCTTCGCATCGGCGTGCACACGCACGTTGCTAAAGTCATGGCCGAAGCGTGGTTCCATGCATGATCGCGTCGCAACGTCAAGTGGTTGGCCCGGCGAACGCAGTACCTCATGCACGATGGGCGGGGCTGCGCTCATCAACGCAGCATTCGTCTTTGCGCGTTGCAATGTGGCTTGGCGGTTCTTCTTGCACTCTTCGCACTCGCCGCCGCTCACAATGTGTCTACCGCAAGCGCACTTGCGCCGCCGTAGGTAAGCATTGGCTGGCGTGAAGGATTCCTTCTGCACGGATTTCACTGGACTTTCAAATTGTACGCCCATCAGACGATCTCCGCCATATTCTGGATTAGAACACTTAGAACCGTCCTTTCTCTTCGACGTTGAACATATAATTCTTCCAGTTATCCCAGATGAATTTGAACTCAGGCTTTATTGCGCCTGCGGAATCCGACCAATGCGCCTTCAACTCCTGCTGAATCTCATTCTGATGGATCCTTGAGAAATCCAGCAGCGCCTGGGCGATCGGGTAGTAAGACCAGTGCCAGCGCTCGGTCAGGTATCCTTTGCCATAACCCCCTTTCGTGTCAAAGGGTTGAATAAAGCCATAGGTTGAGGCATTTTTGGCAAGCCAGCGAAAGGCATCCGCAAATCGTCCCGTGCCAGTCCAGGCCCCTGCCTCGAGATCTGTATCAGTCAGACCAATATCGAAGTCCGTCCCGGCGTGGTGACGCGAGATCCCAGGTGCAGCTGAAGTCATGAGAATCTCTTTTGCCTTCTCCTCAGAATCGAGCTGATTGTCCCAGCAATCCTTGTGATCTTTGCTCTTTGGGTCCCATTCCACTTCGGCGCCGATGAGCTTGCCACACTTGGTCCTCGCACTATCTGAGATATGGCCGAACTTCGTTCGAAACGTAAAGTTGAACTTCTTCAGCCAGATGTCTTCCTTCTGTTCTCCGTATGGCCGTACATCCGATTTCACGATATCTCCTGCGGGCAGAGCCAATTTCTGTGCCTTCAGAGAGCCGCGCATGGCCTTGATCATGCACGCTTGCTGTGCCACAATTTCCGTTCGGGCTGCGCTGGAAAGCTTGTCTGGGCCGCCTAGTATCCAGTTGATAGTATCAAGTATCGGCATCCTGGCAATCTTGGCTGCCCAGACATCCTTCTGGCTGTTGAGGTCAGATTGACTGGAAAAGACAAACTTACAACCAGCCGGAGGCTTTTTGGGATACACCACCTCTCTTTCGAGAACGGGAGCATCCTCTTTCAGCTGAGCAGGAGCAGCCACATTTGGCGGTGAACCAGCAGCTGGAACCGTCGTCTTTCCCGCAGGTGTCGCGGTAGAGAGCGGGCAAGCGCCCTCAGGGACGTTGAAAAGATCAAGCCCCTCGGTGGCCATGCCATACTGGTCAATATAAGCCTGGGTATGGACTTTCCACTTCTCAGTTTTCCCGCTGGTTTTCACGCTCTCCTCTGTCACTTCGCCTGGTGTCTTGCCGCCTCGTCCCTTTTTCTCCACATTGATGAATCGCTCGCTCTGAAGCGCCACGGAAAGCGACCCATCCTCCTCTTTGGCCGGCACAGGATTGGCCTGCAATACGACATTGCGGGTCTTCATCAATTCAAGGAAATCCTTCTGTTTGGTAACCAGGAAAAAGTCGCTGCTCTCTTTCTGGCCGGAGGGATTTTCCAACCCTTTGGGCAGAGTTCCCTTCGGCTCGTTCTTCTCTGCTACCCCCGTGAACTTCTTGAGTTTGAAATCGCCACCCCCGTTATTGTGAAGAGCGAGGACTGGCTGAGACCCTTCGAGCATGGGAGATCCTTTGCCACCGCGGCATTTGCCAATCGCTGCGCCCCAATCTCCCTCTGCGAAGGCTTTCAGCTCTGCCGCGGCCGCAGTCTTGACTTCCTGTGCGGCTTTTTTTGCAGCCTCTTCTGCGGCCCTAATCTCTTCTGGTTTGGCCGTCGCTGGTAGCTTGACCGGGATTGGTTCATCGGTACGTATTTTCGGATTAGCGGCAAGATGACATCCTTCCTCCCCTAATGCATTGTCGCTCCGTCCTTTATCGGAGAAGACGCGATTGGGGTCAGCCTCGCAGATATGAGTTTCTCCTTTGACCGCGACCTCCAAGTCGACATTGCGCTTGTTTGTGTCAAGATGAACCAGATTGACGCAACGGCGACTGCGTAGCTCTTTGGCAACGGCGAGAGCAGCCTTCTCTTCGCCATGCATGTGTACAACGCACGCCTTTGCCTTCGTTGGGTCAGGCTGGAAATTCTCGACTCGATGGTTCAGTACCTTGCGCTGCAATGGCAATGCAGGAACATTGCTGGGCACGGCGACTGGGTTGCCACACGTTGCCTGTTTTGCCGCGGCATCGGCTTCATGCTCGAGGGCATCGCCTGGGAGGCTGATGCTTTGAGGCTGCAATGAAAGCGATGAGCGGCTCTGCTGAATAACATGGGTCAATTCGTGAGCTATGAGCAGGTCGCCCATTTTTGTTCCCGGCATATACTGTCTCGACCCAAACACCATGTCTCGACCCACAGTGTACGCCTGCGCATTCACCGCGCTCGCGGACTCTGCAGCCTCGGCGTCCGTATGCACTCTCACCTTGCTGAAATCATGGCCAAAGCGCGGCTCCATGTAGGCACGCGTGGCGGCATCAAGCGGTTGGCCCGTTGCATGCAGGACATCGTGCACGATAGGGGGAACCGCGGAATCGTTCCGAAATCCGAGTTCCGCGTTCCGAGTTTTGCGTTGAAGCCGCTTCTTGCGACATTCTTCGCACTCGCCGGTTGGGCCAGGCGTGCCGCCGCAGGCGCATTTGCGCTGGAGCAGGCGACTCCGGGCCGGGGTCAAGGAGGGCGGAGGCTTTGCGCCGGCTCTTGTAGGAATTGAGGCGAGCACGGTCATGAAAAGATCCGGTTTTCTAGTTCGTTTTTGAATTGTTCTCCGGCGCCAAGTGTTCGAGCGGGGCTTTTGCGCAACCTCGAAGGCTGGTCCTCCTCTGCAAGTACCCACCGGGATTGAAGGTGAGGAAGAACTTCTCGAGTGTCCGATCTACCTCGAACTCCGGGTGTTCGGCGAGGAAGCGGGTAACAGCCGCGCCAGGGCCGTCATGACGGATGTTGGTGTCCTCCATGATGAAGTAGCTTCCCGGCGTGACGAGCTCGTGGTAGGCCTGCAGTTCGGCGTAGGCATGCTCCTGGCTGTGGTCAGAGTCGGCGATAACGAGAACGCTCGCCTGTCCTTTCGCGATCTCCTTCACGCCATCGACAATGGCAGCATCCGTACTCGAGCCGAGCAACTGG
>JAXIPG010000059.1:0-3751 GCA_045403045.1 Terrimicrobiaceae bacterium | reverse complement strand
GGCCGAGGAACTCAACCGTAGTCAGAGCCAAGTACTGGAAGCCTGTGTCGAAGGCATCCAGGATATTCTCGAAAGAAAGCGAACCCCGCTGATCATTTATGAGGTGCAGCTGCGCCGCAAGTATCACAAGAAGAGTCCCGTCAAGCAGTCCGCGACGAGGTAAATATCCTGGAAGTCGCGGAAATTGCTTTCAGTGTTGTCGCCTGCTGATAGAAATGCCAGGCTTCAGGCTGGGGGGAGGTTTCGTTGTAAGTTGCAGAAAGTGAGGCACGCCCGGATGGCGGAATTGGCAGACGCGCCAGACTTAGAATCTGGTGGAGCAATCCTTGTGGGTTCGAGTCCCTCTCCGGGCATTTGCACTGATACGCTGATCGGGCGTGGCGAGAGAAAAATCCTCTTTCATCCAGCCATCGCACGAAATCGTGCCGAGAAATTTCGTGAAGCAGGACCTTGGGAAAATCGTCGGCGGGTCGACCGCTGCACCGAGTTGTCGTGGCCTCAACGCAAGCCTGGCGCGCCAGCGTCAAGCTTCATCAGGAGCGCCGATGGAGCTTGGGGCTTTCCTCACTTTCTCCGAGGGTGGGGATATCACCCGAGAGTCAATCCTAGACACGGTCGATGTCTTCCGAGATGCCTTGGGGGACCCCAACAACGGCATTGCAGCGGGTCCGCTTGCCAGCGGTCGCCGTGAAATCAACTGGGACGGTGGCGGCGCGGTTACGACCCCTTCGTTGACGCCGTTCGACGGCTTCCTGAATATCCGCGGCGCCCGTTTCACTACCCCGGGGTTCGCTACCCCGGGGTTCGGGTTCGTCCAGGCACCGCCGTCAGGGTTTGACACCACGTTCGGCAATCCAAATCTCAGCAGCATCTCAGCAACATCACCGATGTGTCCTTCTTCAATCGAACAAGATTTGCGGTCAGCGAGGAGGACGAAGGGTCGTAGGCCGGGTTGGGAGGATCGCTTGAAAAAGACTATTGAATTCGATGAAATTCTGTGGATATTGGCATTGTTAACTCTCCCCCCGTCACCCGAAAGGTGCTCTTATGAATATTCCTCGCCATGGCGTGGCCGTTCTCGGCCCCGCGTTAGCTTTGGCTCTTTTTGTCAGCGGTTACGTCTGCAATTCGAGCGCACAAATCAATCCCGAAGCCTTCCGCCGAACCATCGACGGTTCTCAAGTCGATCTTTACACGTTAAAGAACGCGAATGGACTTGAAGCTACAATTACAAACTACGGTGGAATCGTCGTTTCACTGAAGGTGCCCGATAAGAATGGAAAACTCGGCGATGTGGTACTCGGGTACGACACGCTAAACGACTACATCGGCAACAATTCGCCACATTTCGGTGCCTTGATCGGCCGTTACGGCAATCGAATCGCCAAGGGCAGATTCACGATCGGCGGTGTCGAGTACCAGCTTGCGCAAAACAACGCCGAGAACTCTTTGCATGGCGGTCGCAAGGGATTCGATAAAGTCGTCTGGCAAGCTGAAAAGTTGGACACCCCCGAAGGACCGGCCCTCAAGCTGACGTACACGAGCAAAGATGGGGAAGAAGACTATCCGGGCACTCTTCGCTGCGAGGTCATTTACACTCTGACGAATAAGAACGAACTGAAGATCGATTACGCCGCTGAAACGGATAAGCCGACCTTCGTCAATCTTACGCACCATTCCTACTTCAACCTGAAAGATGCTGGAGCCAGCGACATCTTAGGGCACGAGCTGATGATGAAGGCCGCCAAGTTCACGCCCGTTGACAAAGATCTGATTCCAACCGGGGAACTCAGGCCCGTTGCAGGCACGCCGTTCGATTTCAACAAGCCGACAGCAGTAGGAGCTCGGATCGAAAGCAAGGACGAACAGATGCAGTTTGGAAATGGTTACGATCACAACTGGGTGCTCGACCGTAAGGGAAAAGACCTGGAGTTGGTCGCTTCTCTTTACGAGCCTACCTCAGGAAGATTCATGGAAGTCCTAACGACCGAACCGGGCGTACAGTTTTATTGCGGCAACTTTCTCGACGGGACGAACAAAGGCAAGGGTGGCACCGTTTACCAACGCCGGACCGGTCTCTGTCTGGAGACGCAGCACTTTCCCGATTCGCCAAACCACCCGGACTTTCCGAGCACAGAGCTAAAACCTGGCACGAAGTATACTCAGACAACGGTTCACCGTTTCTCGACGAAATAGCTTAAACATGACCCCCAGGACGAAACATAACCCCCCAGAAGACGATCCCATGAAAAAGACGAACCATTCCTCCCACACCACTCAAGAAGGCGTGGGAATCTCAAGGCGCGAAGCCTTGCGCCGCGCCGCCAGCGTCGGAGCACTCGCTTCGCTGTCCTCGCTCGGACTTGGAATACCTGCGAGCGCAGAGGCTGCCGAAGGCGAGGGTTTCGGCAATTTTCCGAAGCATCCAAAATGGAAATTCGTTTTCGTAAATCACGTCACGACGAACCCTTTCTTCGTCCCGACCAAGTATGGCGCCGAGGATGCCTGCGCGCTTCTGGGCTGTTCTTACCAGTGGACAGGGTCGGAGAAATCCATCGCCACCGACATGGTCAATGCCCTGAATACGGCGGTCTCGGCGGGCGTCGACGGCATCGCGGTCTCCCTGGTTGATTTGACCGCTTTTAACGAACCGGTGGAAAAGGCCCTCAAGGCGGGCATCCCCGTGGTGTCGTACAACGCCGACGCTAAGGGCAACAAGCGATTGTGCTACGTCGGCCAGGATCTGTTCCTCTCAGGCAAGGGGTTGGGCGAGCGCATCGTTGAGTTAGTGTCGGAGGGCGAAGTGGTCGGATTTATCGCAACCCCGGGGCAACTGAACATCCAGCCGCGGCTGGACGGAGCAGCAGAGGCGATCAAGGAGTCTGGCAAGAACATTAAGTTGAATGAGATCGCCAGCGGGCCCACCCTGAACGAGGAGGTCTCCCGGGTTGCGGCCTTTTATGCGGGCCATCCAGACATTAAAGGCATGTTTGCCGTGGACGCGGGCAGCACCTCAGCGGTTGGGAAGGCGATGAGTGAAAACAAACTACAGTCGAAGGGTATTCACGCTGGTGGCTTTGATCTTCTGCCAAGTACGCTCGAATACGTACAAAAGGGCGATCTCGACTTTACAATCGACCAGCAGCCTTACCTTCAGGGATTTTATACTGTCATGGTGCTCTTTCTATACAAGATCTCAGGAGGGCTGACGGGTCCCTCTGACATCAATACCGGTCTGAGCTTTCTCACGAAGGCGAACGTCGACCCCTTCATAAAGACTGAGAGCCGCTATCAGGGTAACTCCAGCGAGCAAAAGGTGCTTACGCGGTCTGGCCCGATCTAAGGATCGAGGTGATCGAGGAAGGCCATGGCAACAGACAAAGCGGATCTTCTTCCGCAACGAAAGGATGCAGTCAGGCGTGCTGCGCCCCGAAGCCTGGTGAGCCGGGCCGGCCTTTTCCTCCTGCGCTCTCGCGAAGCGAGCATCGCGATTGCCGGCCTCGTGCTGATTATCTACTTCCAAAGCACAGCGTCGGCATTCCTGTCGCTCAGCAACATTGGTAACCTCGCGGAATACACAGCCATGACCGCGATCATCGCGGCCGGCCTGGTGATGGTACTCATCTCCGGCGAGGTAGATTTGTCCGTGGGCCAGGTTTACGCGTTGTCGCCGTTCGTGATGTATTTCGCGCAGCAAGCGGGCGTCCCCTTTGTTCCCGCGATCGGGATTGGGCTCGTGGCAGCCGCTATC
>JAXIPG010000035.1:0-3282 GCA_045403045.1 Terrimicrobiaceae bacterium | reverse complement strand
AGCGCTGACATTATTCTCATCCCAACAAGCCCGTCTCCCGTAGACGTATGGGAAGCAGATGAGGCAGCCCGCTTCGCCCAAGGCAAGAGTTCCAAAGCAATCATCCGAATTGTACTGAACCGTACTCGCACGGGGACCCTCCTCACGGATGCCGCCCATGACAGCCTCAACGGAGTAGCGGTGCCGATCCTGCCAGTGACTCTGGGCGATCGACAGAGCTACCAGCACGCGCTCTTAGGAGGATGGCAGGCGCTCGATGCCAAAGCCGAGAAAGAAATGTTTCAGCTTACTGTTGCGATTACTTCTCTCAGATAGTTTATCAGGCTATTATGTTACTATCCTATTAGGCTACTATGAAGAATAAGAAGGATTTGATTGCCCAAATCAGCCAAAACGTCGGCGCGCCGCTGAGCGCGCCACCACCGCTGCCAGAGCCTGCTCCTCCACCGGCGGTCGTTGAACGCCAAGAAAAGGAGCCCGTGCGTCGCTCGCCTGCCTCGCCGACGACCGGCACAGGAAAGCAGGCGGCATTCTGGCTCGATGATGAAGATCGCGCGATTTTCCATGAAATGGGGATGGTGCTTTACAGTCAGGGTATCAAACCGAGCTATAACCTGGTGTTGCGAGCCGCCATTCGCATGGTTCCGCGGGATCATCGGCTGGTGGAGAAGGTGCGCCACTTGATGGAGAACGACGGCCGAAAACTACGACATCAGAAGAAAAGCGATGGATAGGCTACTAACCTATTAGTATATATTCTCGAATATGTTCTTGGGTTAGACCACCGATGGCGCAATTGTCGTTGTGTGTCCACTGATTACATGATACAAGTGTCATGTGAAAACGACCATTACCGAACGCGGGCAAGTGTCCATTCCTGCCGAACTACGGCGCGACATGCATCTGAGCCCAGGTCAAACGATTCTTTGGGAGAAAGTCTCCGCGACGGAGTGTCGGATCCTGATCGAGCCGCGGACAATCATTAAACCCGATCCGATGGGAGCTTTGAATTTCGCCAAGGAGCACGGTCTTGCGCAGCGCCGGTCTGACGAGGTGCTTCGGGAACTGCGGGAAGGCGAGGAGGAGTGATGTGGCTTGGGTCGTTGATACATCTGTGCTACTCGATATTCGTCAGAACGATTCGCAGTTTGGGCTCCCTGCCGCCAAGTGCCTGGTCCGGTATCTGGGAGATGGCTTGGTCCTCTGTCCAATTACCTATATTGAGCTGGCGCCCGAGTTTAGCGGTGACTCTGCTCTGCAGGAGGAGTTTTTCCAGAGGGTAGGGGTGCATTGGCTTGAGCCCTGGAGCCGCCTAGACACTCGGAATGCCCATCGCCTTTGGGCCGACCACGTAGCCAAGAAGCGCTCCGGTCACGCGGGCAAGCGACCAGTCGCCGACGTGCTCATCGAGGCATTTGCTCAACGTTTTCAAGGGCTCATTACCCGCAATCCCAAGCACTTTACCAGCGTGCCACTGGTCGTCCCATGACCGAAACGCACCCTGGCAACTTTCCAAGGCAGCGACACCGCAATCCCGGTGATACCGCCACCTTTGGCAGCTCGACGCAGACTTCACCGACCCTTTCCAGCAGCATTTCCATTTCTTCCATCACCTTCCTCCCCGGGGCGAGTGCGTTCTCGATCCAAGTTCCTTTAGCCGGGTTAAGCCTGCAACTCCAAGGCGCCGGCATCGTAAATAACTCGGTGAACGTGCAGACGATCGATAACACCGGGAATTTTAGTAGCGTAGGCTTTCTCAACACATCGACCGCTGGGGATGCGACGATCAACAACAGCGGAGAGGGAAGTTTTGCGCTCTTCTCCGACACCTCGAGCGCTGGCGATGCGACGATCATCAACAGCGGCGACAATTCCTTCACCGCTTTTAATCTGGGAGCCTCTGGGGGAAACGCGGCGCTGATCAATGCTAATCCAACAGCCTTCATCACCATCGCCGAGCTGAGTGGTCAGGGAACGACGGTTGGTTCAATAGCCGGAAACGGGAACCTCTTTCTAGGGTCGAGGAACCTGACCGTGGGCGGTAATCAACAGAGCACCGTTTTCACTGGAGTGATTTCCGATGGCGAATCTTCGAACCTGCCGCCGTCGCTGGCTACGCAGCAACCCAGCTATGTCGGCGGATCACTAACAAAGGTCGGGACCGGAACACTGACATTGACGGGCATAAACACCTATACTGGAGGAACCAATCTCGACGGAGGCATTCTTGCGGTAAATAGTGACCTCAATTTGGGAATGGGACCGCTGAGCTTTAATGGCGGGACGCTTGAGGCGCTCGGATCAGGCGGTGGGATCACGTCATTCAAACCGGTAAGTCTTGCCGCGGGCGGAGGCACCTTTTTGGCGGACGCCGGTACCGCCTCGACGCTGAGCGGCGCGATCACTGGCGTGGGCGCATGGACTAAGTCCGGCCCAGGCACTTTGACATTGACGGGCGTGAATACCTACAGTGGTGGCACAAACCTCAACGGCGGCATCCTTGCGGCAACTAGCGATCTCAATTTGGGCACGGGACCGTTGAGCTTTAATGGCGGGACGCTCGAGGCGGTCGGGGCAGGCGGTGGAATAATGTTACTCAAAGCAGTAAACCTCGGCGCAGGCGGAGGCACCTTTCTGGCGGACGCGGACACCGCATCGACGCTGGGCGGGTCAATCACCGGCGTCGGGGCATGGACCAAGACCGGGCCCGGAACTTTGACATTGACGGGCGTGAATACCTACAGTGGTGGCACAAACCTCAACGGCGGCATCCTTGCGGTAAATAGCGACGTCAATCTGGGGACTGGAGCGCTCAGCTTTAACGGCGGCACACTCCAGGCGCTTGTAGCCGGGGGCGGGATCGATTCGAGCAAAGCGGTTAATCTTGCCGTGGGCGGGGGGACGTTTTTGGCGGACGCCGGTACCGCTTCGACGCTGAGCGGGCCGATCACCGGCTTGGGGGCATGGACCAAGGCCGGGCCGGGCACCTTGACTCTAACGGGCGCGAACACTTACAGCGGGGGGACAACGGTCAGCGCTGGAACGCTCCAGCTCGGCGCCGGCGGCACGACCGGAAGCATCACAGGGAATGTCGCCAATAACGGAATCTTGGCCTTCAATCGGAGCGATGTTGTCACCTTTGGGGGAGTGATCAACGGCACGGGGAGTGTCCAACAAAATGGAACTGGAACAACCGTTCTAACCGGCAACAACACCTACACCGGAGGGACGACCATCAATGCAGGAGCGCTCCAACTCGGCGCTGGTGGGACGACCGGAAGC